>DATNHL010000001.1:0-5724 GCA_035604995.1 Occallatibacter sp.
GCGCGCACGGTCGAAGACGTGCTGGCCCGCCACACCCGCGCCCTGTTCCTCGACGCCAACGCAGCCATCGCGATGGCCGAGCCAGTGGCCAGGCTGCTGGCCGCCGAGCTGGGCCGCGACGGGGCCTGGGTCGCAGCGCAGGTGAACGAGTTCACCGAACTGGCCCAGCAGTACCGAGTGGTGTAAAAGAGAGGAAGCGGGGCTCGACCCAACGGAGGCCGAAATGGCGGCGAAATGCAGTCACATTGCGGATCACCTAAAGAAGGTCAAGCCGCGCACCAAGGGTTGCGAAGAGTGTTTGCGGATCGGCGACTCGTGGGTTCATCTGCGCATGTGCCTGGAGTGCGGCCACGTGGGCTGCTGCGACTCGTCGAAGAACCGCCATGCGCGTGCGCATTTCCACGCGACGCAGCACCCGCTGATCCAGTCCGCTGAACGCGGAGAAGACTGGCGCTGGTGCTACATCGACGACACTTATCTCTAAGCGAGCTCGACTTCGATCTTCTTGGCGTCGGCGTTGAGCTTGACGATTCTGAAGCTGCGGATCTGGCTCTCGGCAATCGGTTCCGGCTTTGCTGCGGCGGCGGGGGCATTGCCCTTCCAGCGTGCGCTTAACAACGACGTCAGCGACGAGAGATCGGCCTTGGCATCGGCCTTCGGCTCGGCGGCAGGAGTTGCCGAGACAGCTGCCTTCACCCGGCACTGCGCTCGAATTCCCTCGCCCAGCTCGACCACCGCCGTACCTGCACCCAGCTCCATCACGCGGCCGGAGACCACGTCGCCTGCCTTGTGCTCGGCGATGTACTCGTCGATGCTGGTGGGGATGAGCTGCTTCATGCTCAGCTTGATCTGCCGCTTTTCGGTGTCGATGGCGAGCACCAGCGCCTTGACCACCTGGCCGGCGCGCAGCAGGTCGCCGGGATGATTGATCCTGCGGTCGGCGACGATTTCGCTGACGTGCACCAGGCCCTCGACGCCCTCGGTGAGTTGCACGAAGGCGCCGAAGTTCATCAGCTTGGTCACCGGGCCTTCAATCTGCGAGCCCTCGGGGAACTTCAAGCGCACCTCGGTCCACGGGTCGGTCAGCGTATGTTTCAGGCCGAGGGAGATGCGCCGCTCTTCGGGCTTGATGGCGAGAATCACGGCGTCTACGCGGTCGCCCTGCTTGACCACGTCGCTGGGATGACGAACCTTTTTGCCCCACGACATTTCTGAAATGTGTATGAGCCCTTCGATGCCCGGCTCAATCTCGACGAAGGCGCCGAAGTCCTGGAGGCGCGTGACCGTGCCGCTGACGCGCTGGCCGGCCTGGAAGCGCTCCGGTACGGTGGCCCATGGCTCCGGCTGCAACTGCTTGAGGCCGAGCGAGAGCTTCTTGGTCTCGGGATCGATTTTGAGGATGCGGACCTGGACCTCCTGGCCCACGGCGACCACGTCTTCGGCCTTGGCGACGCGGGTATGGGCCATGTCGCTGATGTGCAGCAGGCCGTCGATGCCGCCGAGGTCAATGAAGGCGCCATAGGGCGCCAGGCTGCGCACCGTGCCGGTGACCACGTCGCCTTCCTTCATGGCGGCGCGGCGGCCTTCGACAAGCCCGCGCGCCTGCTCCTCAAGCACCACGCGGCGGTCAACCACGACATCTTCGTCCAGCACGTCGAGCTTGGTGATGCGGCAGTTGATCTCGGTGCCGACCATCTTTTCGAGCTCGGCCGCGTCCTTGGCGCCGCTGCGGCTGGCGGGCATGAAGGCGCGCACGCCAATATCCACGCGCAGGCCGCCCTTGACGACCTCGGTCACGGTGCCTACGACGGCGGTCTTTTCGGCAAAGGCGGCTTCCAGCGCGGACCAATCGCGCGGCTGGGCCACCTTGAAGCGCGACAGCTCGTAGTAGCGCTCCTCGTTGCGGCCGGTGACGGAGACGGGGAAGCTGTCGCCCACCTTGACGCCCTCGGCGTTGTCGTCGAAGGCCGAGCGGGGCAGAACGCCCTCGGTCTTGTAGCCGATGTCGAGGAAGACCTGGTCGGCGGAGAGCGAGACGACCGTCCCCTGCAACTGCTTCTGGCCGGGCTCGCCCTTGTGCGAGTGGCTCTTCTCAAACTGCTTGAGCAGTTCGCCGAAATCTTCACCGGGCTCTTCGGGGACGGGCTCCGGAACGGGCGCGGGGACGGGCTTTGCGGCAACGGGAGGCTTCGGAGCCGCGACGGGCTCGGGAACGGGTACAGGCTCCGACTCAGGAGTATTGATCGATTCGGCCACTGGCTCGGGCTCGACGGTTGGCTCTGGCGCTGCGACGGCCTCCAGACCGGCAGGAGGAGCCGGCTCGGCAATGGCCTTCGGCGCAACTTCCGCAATTGGTTCGGTGACTGGCTCAGGCGAGTTTTCGGGGGTGGGCAGGGATTCTTCGACGTTGTCGTTTGTCATGGCTGTGTACCCTTCCATTCTCCCACGATTCCCTCAGGCGACGCGGCGCTGGGCGGCTTTCGGCTTGCCCGCCAGGCAGGATGGCACGCCATGAAAACTGGAAAACCCGGCCAAGTGTTGGTAGAAACGTGATATGGATGCCATTCCCCATCGCGCGAAGTGGAAGACTCTGCTGGCATTCGCAATCATCTATTTTGTGTGGGGGTCGACGTTCCTCGCAATCCGCGTAGGGGTCAGCGAGGTTCCGCCGTTCCTGCTGGCGGCGATGCGGTTCCTGGTTGCCGGACTTGTTCTCTACGGGTGGATGATTGCTCGGGGCGAACGCTCACCGAGCGGACGGCAATGGATGTCGGCTACGTTGCTCGCGCTGCTGATCTTCGTCTTCGACTACGGGCTGCTGTTCTGGGCCGAGCAACGGGTGCCTTCGGGAATCGCCGCGGTCATGCTGGCCACGATCCCGGTGTTCATGGCGCTGAGTGAAATCATCTTTCTGCGCACGCAGAGACTCAGTGTTCGCCTGGTGCTGGCGCTGCTGATCGGGATCGGGGGAGTGGCCGTGCTGATGAGCCGCTCGTTGAACCTGGGCGGCGCGCCGATCGACCGCGCGGGCGCCGTGGCGCTGATCTTTGCGTCGATCAGCTGGTCGGTGGCGTCTGCCCTGGCGCGCATGCTGCCGCTTCCACGGTCCAAGGTCATGAGTTCCGGGGCGCAGATGCTGGCTGGAGGAGTGCTGCTGGCCCTTGCGGCGGCCGGGCGGGGAGAGTGGCATGACTTTCACCCCCTGGACGTTTCACGCGGAGCGTGGCTCTCGTTGGTCTATTTGATTGTCGCGGGCTCCATTGTGGGTTTCACGGCGTATGTGTGGCTCATTCATCATGAATCGCCGACCAAGGTGGGCACATACGCCTATGTGAATCCGGTTGTGGCCGTGCTGGTTGGATACTTGCTGGGAGGCGAAGCGCTTGGCCTGCGAACGGTGCTGGGGACTGTGTTTGTTCTGATCAGCGTCGTGGTGATCACGACAGCGCGGGCAAAGAACCCGGTTGCATCAATTGTTGGGGAAGATGCGGGGTAAGTGCCGGTTAGTATGCTATTCGGAATCAGGAACAAGCACCGGCGCGCGCTGACCCCCGGCTTTGCGCCGGCGCTGTCCATCTATGGAAACTCCGTCACCTTGGGCGTTTTCCGAGGACTGGTCGACGTCGGGCCCCCGGCATTGTCGATCACGTTGGAGATTTCGCCCAGGTTGTCGAGAGCGACCGTGATCATGTGGTGGAACTTCACGCCCGGAGCGCGCGGAACTTCAATGGCGCGGGTGAGGACCACGTTGGGATGACGGAAGACGGAGTAGATGCCCAGGCCCCAGGCTTCGTGGGACGTTATGCTGTCGGCGACCTTGTAGGAGGCCCAGCCGTTGGCGCCGGGCGCGCTGGTGTAGCTGGGCTGGTCGGGCGGGTCGTAGGGAATTTCCGACTGGTAAAAATAGGTGCGGCCGGCGTTGCCGTTCCACAGCACCTGGAACTCCTGGTGATGCTCGACGAAGAGCCCATAGGCGGTGACGTTGTTGCCGTTCACCACCAGGCCATTGGCGCTCAGGTTCTGGTTCCAGCCCACGCCTGCGCCGTGATCCGCGCGCCAGATCCAGGTGTGGTCGACGATGGTGTCGTTGGAGTTGATGAGCAGGTTCACCCTGGCGCGACCTACCGCAGCACCGCCCACCCGGAAGAAGACATCGTGCAGCGAGATGGGGTTTTGCGCGTGACTGGCCTTGGTTCCTTCGGGTCCCACCTCAAGCAGGACGGGAGACGACTCAGCGCCCGCGTCGAAGAGCAGGCCGGCGACGATCACGCCGTCCACATCCGCGGTGGTCATGGCTGCTGTGCCCTTCACGGGACGCAGGGTTGCAAAGCCCAGGCCCATGACCACCGTGTCCGGACGCGTCACGCGGATGGGCTCGGTGAGGTCGTAGATGCCGGGCGTGAGCAGCAGATTTTTGCCTGCATCGAGCTGCGCGTTGATGGTGGCGGCCGTGTCTACTCCTGCGTGAGCGATGTAAAACTTGCCGGTCGGAATTGACTTGCCCGGCGTGGAGCCGCTGCGCCAGGTGATTCCGGCGGAGTCGTGGACCAGCGAAGGGACCCGCACACTGTAGCGGCCCTCTGCGTCCACCGTCAGGAACGGTTTTTCGCGGACTACCGGGGTGGAGGCGACCCGGGTGTAGGGCGGCTGCGGCCAGTCGCCTTCGGGCGCATGCACCACGCCGACGAAAACCATATTCCAGTTGGCGCCGGTCCAGCTGCCCCACTCACTGTTGCGGCTAAGCCACTGCTGCTGGGGACCGGCGCCGACATTGCCGTCGACCAGCGAGTCGGACATCCATCCGCCGCTGACCCAGCCGCCGTTCTGGTGCAGCACCATGCTGCCCAGCACATGCATGCGGCGAAAGGGGACGGCCTGTGAGACTGCCCATTGCATGACGCCGTTGGCCGCCCCGCCAGAGGGCGTGACGGAGAGCCCCTCCACCGCGCGCCAGAAGGTGCAGGTGGCGTTGTTTTGGGGCAGGCTGGCGTCGGAGTGCACGTCGCCGGTGATGTGAACGCTGTCCGGCGAGGCGCCGAGACCGGCAACCTCGGTGTAGAAGCCGACCGGGACGTCAACCTTGTAGTCGCCGGGCAGGAAGAGGAACGCGTTGCGGCCCGAGCCGAACTCGCTGTGCTGCTGGAGCTTGTAGACCTTGTCGATCTGCGCCTGAATCTCCGCGGACGGCATGGATGGATTGAAGACCAGCACGTTGGGGCCAAAGTCCGGCGCTTTCACCTGCTTTGGCGCGCTTGTGGCCAACGCCGCATGGGCCAAGAGCCCGAGCAAGCCAGCCAAAATTCCCGGCCCGATGGCTGAACCCAGATTCCTGCCCCGTCCGCGCTGCGTAGTCATGGTCATTTCCCCCTCGCCACTACACGCTCCGTATCCTAAAGCATTTGCCGGAGATGGATTGCAGGCGCGGGGCGGCGAGGGGAGGTTTGGGCGACGGATGGCGCCGGAGGCAGCGTTCACAGCCTCACGGTCTCACGGAAGAAGGGGGGGAGGGATCGGTTCGGGAGGGGGCACATCCCTGACAGACCGGGGAGCGAAGGGGACGATTTACCTTGAGGGTTGGCCGTCAGGCGGCAGGACTGAAGAGGCTGCGGAAAAAGACCTTGAGTCACGTGACGAACCTGAAAAGCATCCCGCAGGGGCTAAACAGGCTGCGGAAAAAGGCCTGTTTTCAGGTGAAAAGCCCGAGAAGCATAGCGCAGGGGCTAA
>DATNHL010000002.1:0-3527 GCA_035604995.1 Occallatibacter sp.
CGCAATACACGCGCGACAAGCTGTTCGCGGATTTCCGCGAGGGCCGCGTCCGCGTGCTGGCGGTTTCCAAGGTCGCCAATTTCGCCGTGGACCTGCCCGAAGCCTCGCTCGCCATCCAGGTCTCCGGAACCTTCGGCTCGCGCCAGGAAGAGGCGCAGAGGCTGGGCCGGATTCTGCGTCCCAAGGCCGGGCGCAACCAGGCGCATTTCTACACCGTTGTCAGCCGCGATACCGTCGAGCAGGATTTCGCCCTGCGTCGCCAGTTGTTCCTCTGCGAACAGGGGTATGCGTATTCCATCGTGGATGGCGAAGAGCTGGCCTTCCATTCGCCATGAAGATTCTGGACATCGATTGGCTGGCGTTCCTGCAGGTGTTGGAACACTACCGGCGGCTGCCGTATGGGGCGCGCCGGTTCCTGGTCGAGAAAGTGCAGCCCAGCCAGGGCGTACCCAACGCGATTCTGGGCGAGTGGCGCGAAGCGCTCCTCGCTTCCGGTCTGATGGTGGCTGGTCCGAAAGGCGTGAGCGCCTACATCGACCGCCGCTTTCAAGGCTTCTGCCGGGTCATGCGGGCGCTCCACCGCAACCCCATTTTCCGCACGCCGTCGCGCGAGTCCTTTCACCTGTTTGTTTCGGACCACCTGGAAGGGCTGGAAATCACGGCGTTCTCCGGCGTGGGCAGCCAATATTACTACTACCGCGATTACGCCGCGGTGCAGGGCCTGTACTCGCGGGTTTGCGCGGCCTCCTGGGTAAAAGCGTTTCTGGAGGCGCAGGATGAACACTGGGAGACGCCCTACCAGGCGGCGGGGAGTTCGCCCTATTTCTCGTCGGCGGAGATGTTTCACGCGGCGCAGGCCTTGATTCAGCGGCTGGCGCCGGGAGCCGTACCCGTGCCCATGGCGCAACTGCCCGGGATGTGCCCCGGCCTCCTTCCCGCAGTCCTCGCCGGCGCGATCCGGGCCGGGCTGCGTTACCTGCTCTTCTACCCTTGCCTTCTGGGGGAAGGGCTGGAGCCCGCCGTCGGCCTGTGGCCCGCCGCGGCACGCAAGCTGAGCGCCGACATGCCGCGGCCTCCCCAGCCGGCCGTGGTGTCGCAGACCTTCCACTCGCCGTTCCTGGTGGACGATATGACCGCCATCCTGGCGGCTTGCGCGGCGGCGCCGCCGCGGCTGCGCTCCAACGATTTCGGCATTTTCGAGGCGGATCTGAGGAACCTCACGGCGGCCCTCGGCACCTTGCCCGAATGGATCGAGCAGATGTTTCACGCGCCTCCCGAGCGCCGCATCCCGGCGGCGCTCGATTTCCTGCGACAGCAAGGGTTTCTGGAACGGAAGGACCGGCCGCACGCCCTGTACCTGGAAGCCACCGACGCGGGGACCCAATGGCTGGGGCTGGGAGCCAAGGCGCGCCTCAAGGCGGTGCTCGACGGCATCCGCAGCACCCTCAAGGATCCCTCCGCGTCTTTCGGACATCAGGCCCTTTCCCTGCTGCCGCACTCCGAGAGGGTGCCTTATTATCGGCACGCCCAGCAAGTTGCCTCCGCCCTGCGCCTGGTATTCGGGAGGGCCCAGACCGATGTGTTCGTGCGCCTGCGCGATTTTCTGACGTACTACAGAGAGCGGGACAACCCCTTCATCGCCATGCATCGCGAGCAGCCATACTTTTCGGTGATGGTCGCCGGCCGGCAGATCGCGCAGCCCTCGGCAGACGAGTTGGAGGAGGCTTGGGAGGAGCAGTTGGCCGAATTTCTGGAGCTTCGGCTGCTCCCCCTGGGTGGCGCCAGGGCCGGCATGGGAGCCGATGGAGCGCTGTGTTTCGCGCTCACCGATGCCGGCAAGTACCTGCTGGAGACGACGCACGATTTCGATCTCGGCGAGCAGGCTTCGGGACGCATCGTCTTGCAGCCCAACTGCGACGTGGTCTTCCTGGCGCCTGCGCCCAAGGCGGAGTCCGAACTCGCGCGCTTCTGCGAGCGTCGCGGAAGGCATATCGGGACGCTCTTCAAAGTCACCAAGCCATCCATCCTGGCGGCCGCGGCTTCCGGCCTGAACGCCGAGCGGGTCCTGGCCACGCTGCGCGAGTACTGCGGGAGCGAACTGCCCGGCAACGTACAGCGCGAGATCGTCGGATGGTTCGGGCAGTTCCGCCAGGTTACCATGGCTTCCGCCATTCTCATCCATTGTCCGGATGCCGAAACCGCCACCCGCGTCATCTCGGTCGCCGGAACGTGTGTGACGCGCCTTACCGACACCACGCTCGAATGGCACCAGCACAAGCCCCAGCCCGCGCTCCTCAAGAAACTGCGGGAGATGGGGATTTATGTGCGGGAACGGTAGGGGCTTGTGGGGCGCCGCTCGTTGGCAGAAGGGCTGTCAGCGCGAGGAATCCGTTTTGGGGAGCTTGCGGGATTAGCGCCGTGCTCGCCGATTTTGGGCCGCCTGGACCAGGCTCACGTCCAGGTGCTTCTGCCGTGGCCCGCGCAGGTAGTAGTTGTATCCCAGTTTGGCCCGCGGCGGTCTGCGGCCCGATGTACGGCACATTGGGATCCAGTTGATTGAAGGCAGCTTCGCTGTTCTGGATGATAGGAAGCGGCAGGTCGTACACAATGCCGATGCCGTTTGAGACGGTCGTCTTGTACACGCCCCGCATGCCCTGCTGTTCAGCGACAATTATCTTCGGATCACGGTTCTAATTGCCGCCCATCACCCTGCAATTGGTCGATCGTGACCTTGTTCAGCACGCCGCACTCACTGAAGTTGATGCAGGCTCGTCCGCTACTAGTGAGCCTGTTGGGCTGTCCGGCCCCTAGCCGCGTCTTTCCCGCCATCGCCCAGCCCTCCAGCGCCTTCCGCACAAAGCCATGGTGCGAGGACGGCGAGAACCTCCGCCGTGGGCCAAGCGGGAACTCGTGAATCCATTTTGCCTTCAAGGTGTGGCGGATGCCGGCGGTCAGCGCCGGTCGCTTGACGGCGGGCTGGAAGACGCCGAGCAGGTAGCCCGGAGCAACGATCTCAAGTGGAAGGCTCCACTCGGGAGCGGAACAACGCCAAGGGAGACGTGAACCGCGCTGAGAAAACCATGACTGCGGAGAAGCGACGGAAGACGGGCCACTCCCACCCTATCACCCGAATCGGGATTTCCGGGAGGCCAATCCGCAAACCTGTTAAGATCGTACTGGTTAGAACATATGGCTGAGATCGGGTCCGGTTCTCGACGCCCTCTAACTGTTTTCATCGCGTCGCCTGGCGATGTGGCACCGGAACGCCAAAAACTTCGTGAGGTCGTCGCCGACCTCAACCGAACTGTGGCTCGCCATCTTGGTCTTGTCGTGGATGCAACCGGATGGGAAGATCTGCCGCCCTCCGTTCACCCGGAGCGGACGCAAGAACTCATCAATCCGAGCGTCGACCAAGCAGACATCTTTATTCTAATTCTTTGGAAAAGTCTCGGCACTGCGGACAAGCGGGGATTTCCTACCAAGGAGGAATTCGACCGAGCGTTTGACCTCAACAAGCGGACTGGGCG
>DATNHL010000003.1:0-12154 GCA_035604995.1 Occallatibacter sp.
TACTTCGCCGTCCACACCAGATGATACTTGCAGTCCCACACCGTATGGCTGCCACGCTTGTAGTCTTCCATCCCTTCAAGCCTAGTCCCATCCGTCGCCTGAAGGCGAGGGGTTTACCGATCCCCTATCGGGGACTCTAAAGTCACCGTTCAGACCCAATGATGAAAAGGCCCAGGCTTGCACCCGGGCCTTTCGTTTTTCTCCAGCTTCGCCGATCGGTTATCCCTGACCGCCGCCGCTGCCTGGTCCGCGGCCGCCACCGCTACCACCGGGCCGGCGGCGCCTCCGACGGCGATTGTTATTGGCTTGCGGCCTGCCGCCTCCGCCAGCACCGACGGGTTGACCAACGGCTACCGGCGCACCCTCAACACGGTTGAAGTTCGGCTCGTTCTCCTCGTCGAACTCCTCGCCGCCTTCCTCGTCGAAGTCGTCGCCGCCCTCGATCAGGATGGTGCTCTGGTTCGACTTTGGCTGACGGTCGTCAAACTCGTGACGGGGCCGGGCCGGCGGAGCCGGAGCCGGGGCCGCTGCCGCGGTAATCTCCATCCCTTCGCTCTCCTGAGGAGCCGACTGGGCAAGCTTGGCCTTCTGTTCCTTGATGAGCGCCTTGCGGCTCAGCTTGATGCGGTTGCCCTCGATGGCCAGAACCTTCACCATCACCTGATCGCCCTCGCGCAGTTCGTCCTTCACTTCCTTCACGCGATGCTCCGCGATCTCGGAGATGTGCAGCAGGCCGTCGGTGCCGGGGAAGAGCTCGACAAACGCGCCGAACTCGGCCAGGCGAACCACCTTGCCCAGGTAAACCTTGCCGATCTCCGGCACGGCGGTGATGTTGCCGATGATCTCCAGCGCCTTCTTCAGCCCCTCGGCGTCGCAGGAGGCGACGCTGACGCGGCCCGTGTCGTCTACATCGATCTTGGCGCCGGTCTGCTCGATGATGCCGCGGATGGTTGCGCCGCCCTTCCCGATCAGATCGCGAATCTTGTCGGTCGGGATCATCACGGTCTCGATGCGCGGGGCATAGGCCGAGCGCTCGGTGCGCGGTCCGTCAAGCACGGCGTCCATCTTGTCCAGCAGGAAGAGCCGGCCACGCTTCGCCTGCTCCATGGCCTGTTGCAGAATCTCGCGGGTCAGGCCGCCGATCTTGATGTCCATCTGCAGCGCGGTAATGCCCTTGCGGGTACCGGCCACCTTGAAGTCCATGTCGCCGTAGTGATCTTCCGCGCCGGCAATGTCCGTGAGGATGGCGTAGTCGTCGCCCTCCTTCACCAGGCCCATGGCCACGCCGGCCACGGCGCCCTTGAGCGCGATGCCGGAGTCATAGAGCGCCAGGCTCGCGCCGCAGACCGAGGCCATCGACGAAGAGCCGTTCGATTCCAGAATGTCCGACACGATGCGGATGGTGTAAGGCGACTCTTCCGCGCTGGGAAGAACCGCGGAGATGGCGCGCTCGGCCAGTGCTCCGTGGCCGATCTCGCGGCGGCCGGTACCCGTCATGCGGCCCGTTTCGCCCACCGAGAACGGCGGGAAGTTGTAGTGGAGCATGAAGGGCTTCTTCTTCTCGCCCTCATAGCTCTCCAGGCGCTGTCCATCGTCCATGGTGCCGAGCGTTGCCGTCACCAGGGCCTGCGTTTCGCCGCGGGTGAACAGCGCCGAACCGTGGGTACGGGGCAGAACGCTGGTCTCGATGGTGATTTCGCGGATCTCGTCGAAGGCGCGGCGGTCGGGACGAATGCGCTCCTTGGTCACCTGCTCGCGGAAGGTCCGCTCACGCAGGTGCTCATAATAGTGGGCCAGCTTCTTCTTGGCAGCCGGATCGTCGGCGGGCAGCTCGGCGGCCAGCTCGTCCTTGATGTGCTTGATCAGGGCATAGCTTTCCGTCTTCCCGTGGGTCTTGGTGTCGAGCGCATCCTTCAGGCGGTCACCGATTTTGGCCTTGAGCTCCGCGTAGTAGGCTTCGTCGAACTCCGGCGCGGTAAAGGCCCGCTTGGGCTTGCCGGCCAGGGCAACCAGTTCGTCGATCGCGGCGACGATCTTCTTGATCTCCGCGTGCGCGAACTCGATGGCGGCCAGGATGACGTCTTCGGTCTCTTCCTTGGCGCCCGACTCGATCATCACGATTCCGTCCTTGTGGCCGACGACCATGATGTTGACCGTGGTTTCAGCGCGCTCGGAGTAGGTGGGATTGATGACGAACTCGCCATTGACCCGGCCTACGCGGACGGCGCCGACGGTGGCGCTGAAGGGAATGTCGGAGAGAGCCAGCGCGCAGGCCGCAGCATTGATGCCTACCACGTCGGGATCGTTTTCCTTGTCGGCAGAGAAGACCAGCGCGATGAGCTGGGTCTCGTTACGGAACCCATCCGGAAAGAGCGGGCGCAGCGGGCGATCGATCTGACGGCAGGTCAGAACTTCTTTTTCGCTGGGCCGGCCTTCGCGCTTGATGAAGCCGCCGGGAATGCGTCCGCCGGCGTAGGTGTACTCGCGGTAATCCACGGTAAGGGGGAAAAAGTCGATGCCCTCCCTGGGGTCGGGAGAGGCCACGGCCGTTGCCAGAACCACGGTTTCGCCCGTGGTCACCAGCGCGGCGCCTGAGGCTTGCTTGGCCATGCGGCCGGTCTCAAAGACCAGTCGCTTGCCGCCGGCAAGCTCGACGGCTACTTCATGCTTGGTAGACATAGAGTCCTCGTTTCATTTTTGTTCGCTTGGGAAACTTGTGGGGGGAATGCTCTTGAGGATGGGGAGAAGCTGGCGATGGGATGGGAGTTCGACAGGCTGCGCGCAAAAGAGTGGGGGGTGCGCGGGGGAGCGGATTCTCCCGGCCTGCATGCTGGGCCCGCACACAGCCGATAGCTGTGCGCAGACCCTGGCAGCGGTTCAAGGTCGCCAGGTACACCATGGCCCCAGGTTCTGGGAAGAACGGGGGCCGTGACCAACCATCGGTCTGAGCGCTTCCGTGTCAAAGTTGGCTTTCTGGGTTTGCTCTCCGACTACTTGCGGATACCGAGTTTGCCGATTACGTCGCGATAGCGGTCGGAATCGTGCGCCTTCAGGTAATCCAGCAAACGGCGGCGCTTACTGACCAACTGCAACAGGCCACGCCGGGAAGCATGGTCCTTCTTGTGGGTTTTAAAATGCTCGGTCAGTTCGCCAATCCGCTCACTCAGAATCGCAATCTGCACCTCGGGCGAGCCGGTGTCCGATGCGTGAGTCCGGAAACGTTCAATCAGGGTTGTTTTCTTTGCAGTCGCCAGCACGGCGTGTGTTACTCCTCTTGTTTGCTCAGATCCACTCTCAAGTGTCTAAAGTGAGATTACCATGAATGCCCCGCCCTGCGCCATTGCCCGCCCAACCCGAACCTGAAAGCAAACTCTCGCCTGTCAGCGCGTGCCGAAACGGAAGAGCCGGTTGTCGAACCGCTCCTTGATGACCTCGGCGATCTGCACCTGCTTCGCGTCGGGGTGCTCGGGATTCAGCAGGTAGTTCCAGGTGCAGGGCGCGATGGCTGAGGGAACACGCGCAAGCGGCGTTTCCAGCGAGACAAGCCAGGCATCGCCCATGCGCCGGGTCAATTTCAGGTCTTGCTTCCATTCGCTCCCGGCAGGCGGATCAAGCGGGTGAATGGCAAGGTCGTCGGGAACAACAATCTTGAGCAGGGTGTAGAAATCCGGGGTGTCTTCGCTCTCTACTTCAAGATGCACGAGTGTTTCAACAAGTGCAGCCGTTGGCGACTCGGCAAAGTAGATCACACGACGGCCCAGGCTGGTCCAACGCGAGGAGAACTTCTTACCGCCCCAGCCGCCCAGATCGATGTAATTGCTGATGCGCCACAGGGCCTTCAAGCGAAGACACCCTCATCAATCTGGTAGAGCATCTCTTCCACACCTTGACCGCCCAAACCCGTGTGCATCATGGAAAGCGGAGAACGCTCGTCGAAGCGAATCTTGGGCTTTGTCAACCATCGCTTCGCCTTCTCCGGGTTGCCGAAGACCTTGACGGCGAGTTCATAGAGCCGCGCCACGCGGGCCAGCCGGTCGGATTCGTCGAGGTTGAGCGGTTCCTGCCGCTGGCGGCGATGCTTCAGCGTGCGAGCGGGAATTACAACTTCCAGCAGGTCTTTGACGGCAATGCCGGAGTAGGCGGAAAACTCCTCCAGCGTCGCGAGCGGCAGCCCGCGCTCAATCTCTCTCCAATCGAAGGTGAAGGGCGGCGGAGAAGCGACGGGATTGGCGGCAGCTTGGCTCATAAGGACATTATGCCACACTTTGCTCGGCATTTTGTCCTTTGACCCGAAAATACGGGGAGTGAGGATCACATCCAGAAAGGCGGTGATCCAGACGCAAACGCCCTAACGGTCAAGGGTCAAAGGCCGCACCTGCTCATTGAGCACCTTCAGTGCCATGTCCATTTCGGCGGCCGATGATTCATGTCCTGTGCCAGGCACCAGATAGAATTGCTTGCGCGGCGCACCGATACTGTCGAAATAGGCTTTGGCCAGTTCAGGCAGGGCCGTCAGATCTTCCTCACCCTGAATCATGAAGATCGGAATCGAAAAGTTCGTTCCGAGTGCCGGAAGATCGACATCCTGCATCGGCCCAGACATTTTCATTCCCCAAAAATGCAAGAAAGAAAAATCGTCCGCCGCATCATCTTGGGATCGCTCCTCAGGCGAGGCATACTCAGGGCTGATTGTAGATGGAGCGGGCGGTGCGGTCACTCTCTTCGCCTGATAGACGAGTTCCCATTTTCGATATACCGGCCACTTTTTAATTGAATCCCAAGGCGGCGGGCCAATTGCCGTCAACGCAGAGACAGCCTGCTGATCGCTCGCAGCGCGCGCCAATTCCAGTACGCGCGTATAGCTCGCCAGGTCATTCTCGCGCGTATTTACCAATTGGGCTTCACCAACATACGCGTAGAACAGATCCGGTCGAGCATGAGCCATATAGATGCCGAGGATCGAACCCCAGGAGCCGCCACAAAGAATGATCTTCTTCTTGTTGAGATGCTTGGTTAGAAACTCGGCAACCTCGATGCCGTCATCCACCATGCGCTCGACCGTCATGGTCGGCTCGATCGATGGGCCGCTCTTGCCGTAGGTTCTGCCAGCGCCTCGCTGGTCCCATTGGACAGGCGTGAAGTTTTTCTCCCATCCCGCGAACATAGCATCGGCGAACGGACTCCAGGCGTCCCCTGGTCCACCGTGCAGGAAGAGCACAACCGGATTATTGCGATCATCCCCTTTGATCGTGATCCATTGGTCGATGCCCCCAATATGGACAAACATTTTCTCGTTGACCGGTTTTGCCGCCGCGGCGGGCAACCCTTGTGCCGCTATATCTCGGGGAAGGCAACCGTAGGCAAGACTCAGGGCAATCACCACCATAAGGCCCTTGAAAGACCACCCCGCTGGTTTTCCTGTATTAGCTAATCCATGCATCAGAGGACCTCTGAGTGAAGACGAATCATGTGGTGAAAAAATCAATCCAACCAGAATTGAGGTTCGCCCGGCCATGCAAATCAATACGCGATCGGCACTTAGATGTTCCGGCTGAAACTGTGTCCACTGACCACTGACCACCGTACGCTGGCCACTGCCTTACTACTCCCCCTCCCGCCAGTAATTGGCCCGCGCCACAATCCGGGCCCCATAGTCCTGGGCCGTTTTGACCCTGATGGTATGCAGGCCGGGCGTCGGATCGGAGGGGCTGAAGGTGATCAGGTAGCGGTTGCCCGCATGCTTGGCCGCATCCGCCACCCGCTGCTCGAAGGCCTTGTCGCCGGTAAAGGCGGTGTACTCCCCGCCGCTCATGTGGGCCACTTCCCTGGCCACGTTCTTCTTGAAGGCCTGCACAAGCATGGCGACAGTCGAAAACAGATTCATAGTCCGGTCATCGCCCGAGTCCTTGATGTCGTGCAACAACTCAGCGCGAAAGGGCGAGAAGGAGATGCTCAAAACCAGCACGTCCGACCTGCCGATCTTCTCCACCAGCTTCGCCGGCTTCGTATGCTTGCTGCCGTGATCGCGCTCTTCGCTCACCAGCAGCAGCACCCGCCTGTACTCTTT
Source organism: Occallatibacter sp. (assembly GCA_035604995.1). Lineage (GTDB taxonomy): Bacteria > Acidobacteriota > Terriglobia > Terriglobales > Acidobacteriaceae > Telmatobacter. The sequence continues at coordinate 6,068 of DATNHL010000003.1, forward strand.
GGGCTGATCCTCCAATAGATCGACAGCATAGCTCACCGTATCGAGAATGGCGTCCCCGCCGTTGCCGGGTTCGAGGTGCTTGAGCGAATCGCCCACCTCGTCGCTCGAATGCGTGAAGTCGCGAATCAGGTGCGGCCGGGAATCGAACCCCACCAGCGCCGCCTGGCTCCGGCCGTCGGATAGAAACAGATCGAGCAGCGGCCCCAGCTTGGCCAGCTTGTCGAACTCCAGCGCGCTCACGCCGCCCTCCTCGACGGCCACCACCAGCGCAACCGGAGCTGTATCCATCTCCTCCTGCACGCGAATCTTCTGTGCCACACCGTTGTCTTCAAGGATGAAGTCGCTTTGCTTGAGCCCATAGACAACGCCGCCGCCGCGCTTCTCCACCAGTGTCGGCACCAGCACCTCATTCGTGGTGACGCGAATGGTGGGAGCCAGCTGTTGCGCGGAAGGCAGCGGCTGGGGTGGCTCGATGGGCGGCAATTGCTGCGCGCCCGCGGCGGCTGCCACAAGAAGAAACGCGGCGAGAAAGCGGGCCAGGGCCGGTATTTCAAATCTCATGCCCGAAAAAACTCCAGAAGCAGGGATCAGCGTTCAGTCCTTGCTGGTTCAGACGGAATGAACCTCAGGAAAGCTAGCCGCGCGCAAGAAACTCTTGACAAACATTGGGAGCTGCAATCATCCATCTGTTCCCTGTTCCCTGTTCCCTGCCCCCCGTCACGCCCGCTTGCGCACTTCCTTGTCCAAGCGGCCCGTCCAGATCAGAAAGCTCAACAGCTCCCAGCGCGAGGCCCATACAAACTTGAGGATCTTCCCTGCTGTCAGCGTCTCCGCGCGCATGCCGGAGTAAGTCTCCACCCGCCAGCGCAGATACTCGCTCCGCCATGGCGCCAGCCGATGGCCGCGCGTTGCATTCCACATGAATCGGATGGGCGCGAACAAGGTGTGTCCTTTGCATCCAGTATAGACGGCGATGGCTCGAACAGCTCGGTGTGCACACCCGCCTCCGCGCTTCCAGCTTGCGAGGCCCGAGTGGTTTGTCGCAGGGCACAGCCTAAAACAGAAGAGCCCGGGTGCCCAACTGTCTATTGCAACTTGCTGAACAGGCTGTTCGAAGCAGAATCGAGTTGGGCGATCACGTCTTCGAGCGCCGTCTGCTGCGTCTCGGCCTGGGAGAGCTGCGTGGAGACCTGCGCCACATCGGCCTGCATCAGGTTGGTCTGTGCGGTGGTCAACTGGGTCTGGTCCGTGGTCACCGCCTCAGAGGCCGCTGTGACCTGCGTAATGGAGTCGTCGATGGTCACGCGCTGCTGGGAGACGAAGTTCAGCGCCGTGCTTAACGCCTGCGTGTCGCTCACCGCCTGGCTGGTGTTCACTGTGCCGGTGGAGTAGTCCGCCACCAGCCTGTTCAAAGCCTCAAAGGCGCTGTTCGTTCCGCTCCCCAGAAAGATCTGGCTGCCCGGCACATTCAACTGAATCTTCTGCCCGTTCGGCGTGACAAGATAATTCACGTCCTGGTCGCCGTTGTAGCTGGTGACTCCTGGAGATGTCGCGGTCGAAGTAGTGAAGGGCGTCGTCGAGGTCTGGCCTCCGGCAAAGATGTACTGCCCCTGATAACTGGTGTTGGCCAGCGACTGCACCTCGTCGAGGATGCCGGAGATCTGATTGGCGATGGCTTTCACATCGCTTGCGTTCATCGTGCCGTTGTTGGCGCCGGTGGCCAGCGAAATGGCTTGCGTCAGCTGCGACACCACACTGCCCAGGGTCGAATCGGCCACCTGCAACTGCCCCGTAACCAGACTCGAACTCTGCGTGAAGGAATCGTCCTGCTGAATCTGGTTCAGCAGCAGCACATTCTCTCCCGAGGCCACCGGACCCTGGCTCAGCGAGTTGATGCGGACGCCGCTCGATAACTCCGCCGTCAACTGCTGCTGGTTCGCCTGGGCCTGGTTCAGCGATCCCACCAGGTTGCTCACATAACTCGGATCGACACGCATTCGCTTCCTCCGCCTGTTCAAACAGGCCGTCTGCAGCACATCCTGCGCACACACGCCCGCTTGCCGGCCGCCTTAAGAGACCGCCGTTTGCACACCCAGATTCAACGCCGAGGTCATGATGGTGTTCAGCAGGTTGAACACCTGCGAGGCGGCCTGATAGCTGGTCTGCAAGGTCGACATGGCCGCCGCTTCATCGTTGAGATTGACGCTGGAGAGTGCATTGTTCTGTGTCTGCAACTGCGTCACCGAAGCGTTCTCGGCCGTATTTTCGGCTTGCACACCGGAGATGGTCGCGCCCAGCGTGGAGACCAAATTCGAATAGAAGTCCGTCGGCGTCTGCCCGCCGACAATGGTTTGCTTTGCCAGATTGGCCATGGCCGTGGCGTTCGAATTGTCCCCCGTTCCCTGCCCCGCGCTTGCCGCGGCAATCTGGTTCGGATCGGTCATCACCACGCTCATGGCCGCCGCACTCCCTGCCACGGTGGCCGGCTGCGAGAAGATGTTCAGCGGATTGGCCGCCGAGCCGGTCACGCCGTCCAGGTCCGTGCCGGCGCTGTTTTGCGTGTTTACCTGCGTGGAGATGTTATAGGCCAGTTGGTTCAACGCGTTGAGCGCGTTGGGAATGTCCTGGTCCCGCGCCGTCAGATAACCGCCCAGTTGCCCGCCGCCGGAGGCCAACTGCGTGGTGACGTCCGTGGTGCCCACAAAAAAATGCGTCACCCCGCCCGACTGCCCGCTGGTCAACTGGAAGCTCGAGCCCTCCGAGACCAGCAACTGCCCGGATGTGGTGGTCACCGAGAGTCCGTTGTTCTCCGTCTTCACCTGGTTGATCCCGATCAGCTGCGATAGCTGGCTCAGATCCTCCTGGCGCTGATCCTCCAGCGTCCCCGCATCGGCATTCGGTGAGGTGGTCTGGATCTGTTGGTTCAGCTGAGCAATCGCGCTGGTCAGCGCATTGACCTGGGCTGTGACGCCCGACGCCTCCTGGTCCAGCGCAGCGCTCTGCTCGTTCAGGCTGGCTGCCGCGTTCGATATATCGCCGGCCAGCGTTCCCGCCGAGGAGAGCACCTCCTCGCGCAAGGAGTTATCGGTGGGGTCCGCCTCCAGAGAAGAGAAGGAATTGAAGAAGCTGGTGATGTCGCTGCCAATGTCGCCCGCTGTCGCAGAGGCCGATCCCGAGTCCGGCGGGAACAGGGCCTGCACACTGTTCAGAGCCGTCAGCCGCGCTCCCGAAGCCGAGGCCAGTTGCTGTTGTTGATCCAGCCTCGCCACCAGCACGCTGTCCCGCAGCGACTTGGCACCGGTCTCACTCACCCCGTCGCCATAGGAAAGTCCGTTGATTGTGACCGGCTGGTTCTCCTGCCAGGTGGGCCTCTCCTGCGTATACCCTGGTGTGTTCGCATTGGCCACATTGTTGGCCACAATGCTCAGGGCCGACTGGTCGGCATCCAAAGCTCCCGAAATCAGGCTGAATGCGGAGTTAATTGTCCCCATGCCCACTCTCCCCTCGAGCCCATCCACAGCCCGTCGCGGCGGGCGGCTCGGTGTACTCGAGGCGCCCCGCGCGCAACTCCCGCAGGCGGTTCATCACCTGCAGATTGCTCCGCGTCACAGCCAGAACCCTGGCAAACACCGCCATGTCCCCGTCTGCCTCCCGCGCCTCACGGGCCAGCCGGGCCCGGTCTTCCGCGCCTGCCGCCGACAGGTCCTGGTTCAACGCCCGGCAGGACAGCGCCAGTTCCTCCAGCCGGCCTGCATCAAGCCGCGCCAGCGCCTCCGACGCCTCCACCACCAGCTCTTTCAGCTCCGGATGCTCCCGTCGCGCTCCAAACTCATGCATTGCCCGCATTCCTTTCCCACCGCCGCGCCGTTTCCGGTGCCAATCTGCCCGCGCCCTACGGAGCTACGCAGTGCGGACGTCTCTCTGCCGCCGCTTCCTCGACGGCAATGGCATCCCGCGGGCCGATTCCGCAAAGGCTGGCCCGCACATGCAGGCCCGCACATGCAGCCTGAACCCCGGGATTACCGGTTGCCGCCCAGCATGGCATCCACCATCTTCGACGCCACCGCCGACGCCGGCACATTGTAGGTTCCCGCCGCCAGCGCCGCCTGGACACTGGCGACCTTCTCCGGCCGTACGTCCGAATCGGCTGCCGTCAGCGACACTTCGCTGCCCGCACTGCTCAACGTGGCCCGATCGCTCGTCAGCGCACTGCTGCTGGTCGCGGTGCCGGCCCTGGTCTGCGGCGCCAGCGTCGCCGCCGGGGTCACCCCTAAAAGCGTTTTCAATCCATCCAAACTGCTGCGAATGTCCATACGCAATCCTCCTTAGCAGCCTGTGGTGAAAGTCAAAATCCCAGAAAAACCGTCCCTCTGCGGCTAAAGCCGCGTTGATTCTTTGGGCTTTACGGCACGACTAAAGTCGTGCCCTTTCAAAACCGGACTTTTGCCACAGGCTGTTAGGGAAGCTATCGGCACAGCGGTTAATCACTCTAGTCATTTTCGAGCCTTGATTACGGTATTCATGGGTTGATTTCCGATTACCGGAACTGTCCCGTTTTGGTTACCTGAGTGAGTAAGGTGCTTCACGATGCTCGAGGCAATCCCAAACCCGCCCCCCTCGCTCAGGGCCCGGCCCAGCGCCTCGGAGGCGAACTCGCCCAGCGCCCCGCCGGAGCCGGAGTCTTCGTTCCCATCCTCATCGCTCCCAGTCAACGAGTTGCCCTGGTTGAGCGGCTTCATCAGCTCCTTCATCATCTGCGCCTCGAACTCGTGCGCCGCCCGCACCAGCCGCGGCTGCGGCCCGGTTGCACTCGCCGTTCCCGCTGTTCCCGTCGCTGCCGTTATTCCATGCATTCCATTCCCTCTCGCGACTCTTGAATTTGCACTCCGCAACCCTCCAATCACCCGCCCAGGTTACAGAACCTCCAGGTCGGCCTCCAGTGCGCCGGCCTCCTTCATGGCCTGCAGGATCGAAATCACGTCCCGCGCCCCTGCCCCTGTCCTTTGCAATTCCTGGACCAGATCCTCCACCGTCGCGCCTTCTCTGAGTTCGATGCGGTTGACCGGCTTGTCCTGGGCCTGGATGGTGGTCTGCTCGACTACCTTCGTCGTCCCGGCCCCGCCGGGATTGGGCTGCGAGACCAGGGGTTCGGTGACCACATTCACGCTCAACCCTCCGTGCAGGATGGATACCGGCTGCAGCCGGACCGTGCCGCCGATGACCACCGTTCCCGTCCGCTCGTTCACCACCACCCGCGCCCGCGGATAGACCTCGACCTCGACCGCCTCGACGCGGTCCAGCAGTTCAGCTACGTCTTCCTCCGGCGCCGCCTGAATCTCCACGCGCCGGCTGTCGACGGCATGGGCCCGCGCCGATCCCAGCGCCTGGTCGATGGCCGCGGCCATGCGCTCGGCAGTGTGGAAGTCCGCGTCGTTCAAGATCACGCTGACCGTGTGCAGTTGCTTCAGGTCGAACGGCACCGGCCGTTCCACCAGCGCTCCGCCCGGAATCCGCGCCGTGGTGGGGTGGTTGACCTGCTTCGAACTGCCTCCGCCCGAGGCCACGTACCCGCCCAGCACCAGCGCTCCCTGGGCCTGCGCATAGACCTGCCCATCCGGCCCGTAAAGCGGGGTCATCAATAAAATGCCGCCTTCGAGCGACCGCGCATCCCCGGCCGAGGAAACCGTGATGTCCATCTTGTACCCCGGCCGGCTGAAGGGCGGCAGCGTGGCCACCACGAAGACCCCGGCCATGTTCTTGACCTGCATGTTGCTGGCCGAGTTCGAGCCGGTTTGCGGCACCGTTACGCCCATCCGCTCGAGAGCCGAGATGAGGGTCTGCGCCGGAAAGACCGTCTGCGAACTGTCCCCGGTGCCATGCAGCCCGACGACCAGCCCGTAGCCCACCAACTGGTTGTCCCGAATTCCTTCGATCGTGGCCACATCCTTGACCCGCGCCATCCGCGGCATGGACTCGGCATGAGCCAGCGACGCAGCCGCCAGCAGCGCCGCGGCCAGCAACGCCCACCACCAGAACGCTGCTTCCGTTTGCGGCCCCGCCCCGCCCTTTCTCAAATCCTGCATGGTT
>DATNHL010000004.1:0-3427 GCA_035604995.1 Occallatibacter sp.
TCACCCCCCGACCCCTCTCCCCCGAAGCGGGGGAGAGGGGAGATTATAACCTGCCGCTCGCCTAACAAGTTATCAATCCAGACTCGTTAGATCACTCGCTTCGCTTTGCCTTCACGATCTTGTCCAGGTTGCGAAGAGTCTCAACCACCTGAGGGAGCATGGTGAACGACTCGAACGATTGCGTCGCTCGCCGTTGCCAATTGGGCCGTTCGTGCCACGTGCCAGGCACATTTTGTGGATGAGTTTCCAGCCATAGGTCTTCCAGGTTGGTCAGGGCCACCATGGAAGGCCCGGCGCCAAGGTGCGCGAGACATGCCTGCAGCACCGTTAGCGGCTCGACATTTTCATGGAGGTGGCCGCCTTCCCGCAGCCCGCGGATCAGTGCTTCGAGCAGCCCCTGACGCCTGCGGCGCTCTTCCTCGGCCGCATTCCCATCCAGAATCCCGAGATCCACGCGATCCTGAATATCAAGCCCCTGCCAAAAGGCAGCAAATGGAGGCATGTCGTGTGTGTTCAAGCTGGCAACGGAACCGGGATAAACCGGCGTCAGGGCATTGTGGTACTGGGGTTGGATGGCATATTGCATGACATACATGCGATGGACGTTATGGCTAGCCATGGAAATCGGCACTTCCTCGGGAACAGTGCCCAGGTCCTCGCCGACGAGTACCGAGCGATGACGATGCGACTCTAGATTGAAGATTGCATAAAGCTCTTCGGGGCGGTAACGGACGTAGACGCCATCGCGTGCATGTAAGCCTTGTGGGATCCAGAACAGGCGATGGAACCCCATCATGTGGTCGATCCGCAAGATCCCTGCCAAACGAAGATGATGGCGCACGTAGTCGATGACGTAGCCGTAGCCCTGCGTGCGAATGCGCTCAGGGTGCATGGGCGGGAAGCCCCAGTTCTGGCCTTTGGCGAAGAATGGGTCCGGAGGCGCGCCGGCGGCCATGCTGGCAGCGAAAAGGTCGCGGTGGCGCCAAACGTCGTAGCTGTCCGGATTAACGCCGAGCGGCAAATCGAGATATAGGCCGGGGCCCTTGGAGCGGGTTTTGGCGGCAAAGTCCTGCAACTGCTGCTCCGCAATCCACTGGACATACAGATGATAGCGGTAGGCCTCCTCATCGTAGTCCGTCGCTTGCACGACTCCATCGCGCAGAGGGGTCGGCCATGCGGGCCAGGGCGCGCGGCAGCGCTCGCCAACCGCCCGGAATTTGGCGTAGTCGTCGACGAGAGGCCGGCCGCTCACATAGCTGCGGAAGGCAGCCGCGCGCGCGCCAGGTCGCGCGAAAAAGAAACGTGACAGTTCATTCAGGACACGGCGTTTGAGGGCCATCTGCCGGCGATAATCGACGAATTCCGCCTTACGGAGTTCTGCAACTTCCGTTTCGAACTCTGTGGATGCAAGAAGGGCCTGCGCCGTGGGACAGGACTTCAGCTCTGGAACTCTAGATACGTCGATGTAGAATTCGTTCCAGAACAAACGGCTGGCGGGTGAATAGGGCCCCGGCTCGAAGGGCTCGTCGAGAAAAGCTGCTAACAGTGGTAAAGTAGCTACCATGCCTCCGCCCAGGCCGGCAACCCAGTCGTTGAGCGCCTCGAGGTCGGAGAAATCCCCCGCGCCCCAGGAACCTTTGGAATGGAGTGCGTAAAGAGGCAGGAACACACCCCACGAAGCGGCGTGCGCGCGCTCGGTTGGTTCGTACGCCCTCATTGGTGCCGCGAAAACCATGGTTTGCGCGCGCTCTGCCAAGCCTTCCACCGTGAGCCGATGGTAGCCGAGCGGCAGTGGGCCGGGTAGCTTCAGAGATCGGGCCAGATAGGTGTTCCCTTCGATATCAGCCGTACTTCTCACCGGGAGTTCTTCAGGCTTGATCGCCCACTTGCGTTCTTCACCTGATTCGAGTTGCAGCCCACATTCCAGGCTGTGGCCGGAGAACCCGGCGGGAAGACGGATTTCGATCTCTCCCTGGTTTCCGTCCCAAATCACGGCTACCGGCTCGAGCGCTCGCCTCCAGAGCGACTGTCGGCGTTCGCGGAGAGCGTCTTGGGCGTTTTCTGGCCGCTCTAAGGAGGCACCCAGGGCACGAAGAACCAGCAGCAGAGCGTCCTGACTCGCTGTCTGCAGTTGCCCGCTCACGTCGTAGTAAGTGTTGTGTATTCCGTAGAGATCGGCCAGCTCGCGAAGTTGGTCTAGCGGACTCGACATCCCATCACTCCCCAGCCCCTAGGATCGGCAATACGCCCTAAACTGGAATCGACACGCGCTCCGCGTGGTTCATCAATTCATACCGGAGTTCCTTGCCGGCCTTCTTCAAAAGGAAAAGACCGAGAAGAATTCTGATCTCGTCCTCGATTTTGGGCAAGAAGGAATCTTGACTCGAAACTTTGTCGTAGCGTCTCAAGAATACTGACGTGCATCGGTCGGGCGAAAGCGGCAGCATGCTGGTCTTGGTTTCGGTGAGTTCGGCCGCCGCCTAGGATGCCGGCACTGCCTGTTCCCTGCCAAGTACCTGAAGCACTTCATGGAGCATCGTCAGATCTTCCCTGGTAGCAATGACCAGGATTCGAGCGCGCGAGCTACTGGCGGCCACGTCAGCATCCGGGCGGCAGACGGAATTAGCTTCCGCACTCAGTTCCAGTCCAAGGCACTCCAGACCAACACAGGTCGCCTCCCTGACTTCGCCGGCGTGTTCGCCGACGCCGGCAGTGAAGACCAGGGCGTCGAGGCCACCCATCGTCACCGCCAGGGCACCTATCGCCTGGCGAATCCGCCGGGCATAAACCGCCAGAGCCAGTTGGGCTCGATCTTGACCCTCCCGCGCAGCCGCCAGCACCTGGCGCATATCCGCTGAGATGCCCGACACCCCTAGCAAGCCCGATTCGTGGTTAAGCGCCGCTTCGACCTGTTCCGCGGTCAGGCCGTGGTGTTGCTGGACATGCAGGACAATGCCCGGATCAATCGAGCCGCTGCGCGTGGCCATCATCAGACCTTCCAGGGGTGTAAAACCCATGGTCGTATCGACGCTTCGACCACCGCGCACCGCCGCGGCGGAGCAACCGTGGCCCAAGTGACAAATCACCAGGCGCAGTTCCTCAGCTGGCCGTCTGAGCATCTCGGCGGCGCGCCTGGCGCAGTACGCGTGGCTGAGCCCGTGGAAACCAAAGCGGCGGATACCCCAGTCGCGGCTCCAGCTTTCCGGCACCGGATAAGTGTAGGCCTCGGGCGGAAGCGTGGCGTGGAACGACGTGTCGAAAACAGCCACTTGCGGAATGCCCGGCAACTCCGCTTCCGCGGCTGCCAGTGTTTCCAGGCTCGGCGGGTTGTGCAGCGGCGCCAGGTCGACCAGTGCCATGATGCGCGAGCGAATCTCCGGAGTGATGCGCACCGAGGACGTAAACTGGCCTCCATGGACCACCCGGT
>DATNHL010000005.1:0-2109 GCA_035604995.1 Occallatibacter sp.
GCGGCTGCCGGCGGCTGTGTTCCTTCCGGCTTCGCGCCTCCCGCATCCGGCGCATCATCGTCCGCATCCTCGTCGCAACTGTGCCCCTTCACAGCATAAGCCGCCTTCAGGCCTCGCTCCGCCGCCAGCCGCGTATCCTGCTGCCCATCGCGCGCCGCCAGCGCCAACTGGTACTCGGAGACAGCCTGGGCCCGCTTGCAGTCCAGATCCAGCATGCGCCCCAGATAAATGTGCGACCAGGCCACCAGCCGCGGCTCCTTGCTCGTCGCCAGCGTCTTCTGGAACCGGTCGATGGCCTCCTCCGGATGGCCCGTCATGATGGCCGCACGGGCCAGAATGAAGTTGGCGCGCGCGCCCGCCGCTACCGCATCCAGCGTGTCGGAGCGCTCCGCCAGCGCCTGCCGCGCCAGGGCGCTGGCCGTTGCCGTGTCGCCTTCCGACAGCCGTGCCTCCGCCAAGTCCAGCCCGGTGAGCTTGCGCGGCTGGCTGCGCCCCAGCACTTCTCCGTCCGACTCCTTGTCGAATTCGATATCCCGGGCCCGATGCACCTGCTGGTCCACGTCCATGCTGTACACCATCTCCCCGATCGTGTCGCGCAGGCTGGCAGGGTCCTTCTCAAACTGGATCAACTGCTCAAAGAAATACTGCGTCAGCACAAATCCCTGGGTCATATCGTGGCGCACCGTGGCCACGCGCACCGCGTCCACCTTCTGCTGGTAGATCTGCCGCTCATGCTCGTAGCGGGGCAGGTCCGACCGCTCCACGCCCTGCGGAATCTTGTACTCCGGCACGCCCGTATCCATGGTCCGCGCCTCGATCGCCTTGATCAGGCATTCGATGGTCAACGGCACCGTGTCGGAGCGGTAGCGGAACTCGAGCGGCGCCTCGCGTATCTCCTTCAGGATCGGCTGCGTCCGGTCGATGGCATTGGCCCGCGCATTGAGCAGCGGCTCGATTACATAATGCAGGTAAGTGTGGCGCACGTCGTTCATGCGAATCTGCCCATCCACCGGCGAAACCACCACAATGTAGTCGGTCCCGTAGATTCGCGCATTCACCAGGCTGGGCGAGAGCATTGGCTCAATCACCACCAGGAACCGCCGCCCCTGGTACGTCGAGGCCGGCATCTTGAGATAAAGATTGGTCCCTACGATCATCTTCGACAGAGGATCGTGCAGCCGGTCGGCCTCCTTGTCGTAGATGGAATGCACCGCCAACCAGATCCCATGCAAATCCACCGCGGCCACAAAGTCCTTCAGCAAGGGAACAATCTCCACCACCTGCGTGGAGTCGGGCGGCATCTCCGTCAGCTCTTCCGACGTCTCCATCTCCGGCGGCGGCGTCAGGTACAACGCCAGCGAGATGTACTGCGCAATATCGTGCTCCGAGCCTGTCATGCGGTGCTGGGCTATGTAGAGGCAGAGCTTGTCGCGCCTGTCGCGCGCCTCTTCGCTCCTGGCGAGCGCCTCGTTCATCTCGTCGCGCACCCGCTTGCGCACCGGCGCGCTCTCTTCCAGGCCCTCGTCGTAGCCGCAGGCGTTCAACGCCGCCGCCATCAGGAACACCGGCTCCGAGCTGACCAGCGAGATGGTCGGACCCGCCGGATCGATCAGCGACGGCGCCTTCTCCTGCTGAAGGATCTGCGAGGACGAACTCTGCCCCTTGGCAGAACCGCTGGAGGATTGTGCGTGAGCCGTGGGGAGCGAGTGTGCGGCCAGAAGACAGAAAACAGCGGCCGAAAGCGCCGCGGACGTGCGAAATCGAGAAAGCGTCATGAATAAACCCTGCCGTCAAGGCTAGTTAAAGTCAAGTTGGCTCCATGATAGTCGCGTGGGCGTTGGGGTTTTGCGGTGTCCGGGATTTTTCTGGACACTGCGGCGCGCGGGTGGCGCGCGGGCCTGTGTCCGGGTGGACACTCACACTCTATCATTCTTCGGCTGTGCCGGTGGTCACTTTCGGTTGGGTCATCAGGGCAAACGCATCTAAATTTGGCCTCCGAGCAGTCTGAGCAGGTAGTCATGGTCCCAAGCGGCCTGCAGCCGTTTTCCGTGGATGCCGAGTTTGCATATTTTGTCTTGTTTTGAGCAGGTTGAGAGCGATACGTGTGAG
>DATNHL010000006.1:0-9631 GCA_035604995.1 Occallatibacter sp.
GCAGGCCATCAACGCGTCCATCACCGCAACCATCAACAGCACCCTGTAAGGGCACAAGGAACCCGCCATGGACCTACTCGATCGCTATCTCGAAGCCGTCAAGAAGCACCTGCCCTGGCAGCGGCAGGACGACATCGTCGCCGAACTCCGGGCCAACCTCGAATCGCAGCTTGAGGAAAAGGAATCCGAGCTGGGCCGGCCTCTCACCGCTCAGGAGGCCGAGGACTGGCTCAAGCAGCTCGGTTCGCCTTTGCAAATGGCCGCGCCCTATCAGCCGCAGCAATACCTCATTGGCCCCGCTGTCTTCCCCATCTATCGCACGGTGCTGAAGATCGCCTTCACCTGGGCCATCGTCATTTACTCCATCGTCACCGCGGTCCTCCTTCTCGCCGGCACTCCCAGCTGGACCGCCTTGCTGGAAGCGGTGCTTCGCGTACCGGTGATCCTCATGACCACCGCTGCCTGGGTCACTCTGGTCTTTGCGGTTCTCGAATACGCGGTCACGCGCAATTACATCAAGTTCCCGGCCATGGTCGCTCCCGCCGCCGGCTGGTCGCCCGGCGCTCTTCCGCCACTCGGCCACGAGGCCGCTCAGGGAAAGAAGCCGCGCAGTTTCGCCCAGGCGGTTGCTGAAGTGATCTTCGGATTCCTTTTCCTGGTCTGGCTCTTGCTTGTTCCAGAGCATCCCTGGCTGATCATGGGCCCCGGAGCCTTCTATCTCGATGTTTCCCCGTTTCAGCTAGCGGCCGTCTGGGTCCAGTTCTACTGGTGCGTGATTGCATTCAACATCCTGCAGTTAGGATGGAATGCCGAGAACCTGTGGCGCGGAAGATGGCAGAAACCGCAGCCCATTAAGCGCATGGTCCTGGGCGCCGTTGGACTCATTCCGCTGGCCATGCTGCTCACCGCGCGCGATCACGCCACCGTTCTGCTGAAACACCCCATGCTCGATCAGGCCCGCTACGGCGCAACCCTCGACACCATCAACAAATCGGTCAACTGGAGCGTAGCCCTGATCTGCGCCATCACCGTTGTGCAACTGCTGTGGGGAATCACGCAGATGATCCTGAACGCCTATCGCAAGCGCGCGGCCGCCATCCGGTAGCCGCCGCAGCGAACGGCGCGCCATGGTCTGCGCCTCGACTGCCTCAGCTCTGATTCACGGATCGACTGCATTGAACAATCTACAATTGAACTCAAGATGAAGTGGAAAGAACTAGCTGCAGAAGTTACCGCCGTCGGCTCCGGCGGCGGGTCGGACGAACCGCTAACTGGCGTCGAGTACGACTCGCGCAGAGTCAAGTCCGGCGCGGTCTTTGTCGCCATGAAGGGCGGCTCCACCGACGGCAACCGCTACGCGGAGAAAGCCATCGCCGCGGGCGCGCTGGGCATCATCACAGACTCGTCGAACACCTTCGACCATCTGCTGGTCTACCAGGCCGGCGTTCCCGTGCTGGAAGTCGAACACGGTCGCCGCGCGCTCGCCGAAGCCTCCGCAGCCTTCTTCGGCCATCCTGAGCGCAAGCTCGCCGCCACAGGCATTACGGGCACCAACGGCAAAACCACCACCGCCTTCCTCACCGAGGCCCTCCTCAACGCCGCGGCCCGCACCACGGTGCTCGTTGGAACCATCGAGTACCACGTAGCCGGCGACGTGCGCCCCAGCGTCCACACCACCCCCGAGTCGCGCGACCTGTTTGAACTGATGGCCGAGGGCGCCTCGCGCGGCGCAACCGAGCTGGTCACCGAAGTCTCCAGCCACGCGCTCGACCAGGGCCGTGCAATCGGCTTGCACTTCGACGTCGCCGTCTTCACCAACCTCACCCGCGACCACCTCGATTATCACCAGACCATGGAGAAGTATTTCGCGGCCAAGCGCCTGCTCTTTGACGGCACGGTCTATCCGCCTCCGCGCGTCGCAGTGATCAACGCCCTCGATCCCCGCGCGGAAGACCTTGCCGCCGCGGCTCGCAAAGCAGGCGCGGAGGTCCGCACCTACGGTATCGCCCAGGGCGACTGGCGCGCGGCGAGTTACACGCTTACCCCCGGCGGCGCAGTCATCGATCTGGAGACCCCGGCAGGCTCGACGCGCGTCTTCTCAAAGCTTGCCGGCGAAGTAAACATCCTCAACCTGCTGGCCGCAATCACCGCAGCTCACGCCCGCGGCGCTCCCTTTCCAACACTGGTCGAATCCGTTCCGCAACTCAACCCCGTTCCTGGCCGCTTCCAGCCTGTCGATGCAGGCCAGCCCTTCACCGTCATCGTCGACTACGCGCACACCGACGACGCTCTGCGCAATCTGATCGTCCTGGCCCGGCAGATGGTCGCGCCCTCCGGCGGCCGCGTCATCACTCTCTTCGGCTGCGGCGGCGACCGCGACCGCACCAAGCGCCCGAAGATGGGCCAGGCCGCCGGTGCGAACAGCGATTTTGTCGTCGCCACCAGCGACAATCCCCGCTCCGAAGATCCGCAGGCCATTCTCGCGGAGGTTGAGCCGGGCCTGAAGTCGACCGGAGCCAGCTACACCATCGAGCCGGATCGCGCCGTGGCCATCTCCATTGCGCTCCACGCAGCCAAAGCCGGCGACGTGGTTCTACTGGCCGGCAAGGGCCACGAGAAGGAGCAGATTCTCGCCGGCCGCACCATTCCCTTCGACGACGCCGAAGTTGCGCGCGCGGCCCTCGCCGAATTGGGTTATGGTAGAGGGCAATGAAGCTCACCCTGGCAGAAGCGGCAATCGGCGCGGGCGCGGTGCTTGAAGCTCCGGCCAGCGTGGCACATGCCGGCACGCTCGCGGTGAGCGAATACTCCATCGACTCGCGCACCGTCGGCGCAGGCGCGCTGTTTTTTGCCGTGCGCGGCGAGCGGCACGACGGCCACGACTTTGTCGAGGCCGCTCTCGCGCGTGGCGCCGTTGCTGCTGTTGTGTCGCGTGCGCGTGTCGCCTCAATGCCGGACGAGGTGTTGGCCGTACCGCTGCTCATTACCGAGGATCCGCTCATCGCCCTGCAGGCGCTGGCCGCGCATGTGCGCCGCCGCTGGGGCAAGCGCGTCGTAGCCATCACCGGGTCGGCGGGCAAAACCACCACCAAGGAAGCAATAGCCGCGGCGCTTGGAGCAAAGCTCAACGTGATGAAGTCGCGCGGCAATTTAAACAACGGCTTCGGCCTGCCTCTGGAACTGATGCGCCTCGAGCCGGAACACGACATTGCCGTCGTCGAGATGGGCATGAATCACCCCGGCGAGATTGCCGCCCTGGCGCGCATCGCCGCTCCCGACTGGGGCGTGGTCACCAACGTGGGCACGGCGCACATTGAAAACTTTGCCGACGGCCAGGCCGGCATTGCGCGAGCGAAATTTGAGCTGGTAGCCGCGCTGCCCGCCAACGGCGTGGCTTTTCTCAATTGTTGCGACCCCTACGTTTCGCAGTTCGGCCGCGACTTTCCCGGCCGCGCCGTTTACTTTGGCGATGGCCCCTGTGCCGATCCGCAGATTCTCGATTCGCGCGAAGATCTCGCCGGTCTGCACCTGAAGTTCCGCGCCGGAGACCGCGAGGGCACATTGACCCTGCAGCTGCTCGGTGGGCACAACGCCTCGAACGCCATGGCCGGCCTGGCCGTCGCGCTCGAAGCCTGCGTCGATCTCGACGCCGCCGTTGCCGCGTTGGCGTCGCTCACCGCAGGCGACAAGCGCGGCCAGGTCATGGAGATCGACGGCGCCACCATCCTCAACGACAGCTACAACTCCAATCCCGAGGCGCTCCGCTCCATGATCCGCACCCTCGCTGCGCGCCCCGCCGGCCGCCGCATCCTGGTAGCCGGGGAAATGCTCGAGCTCGGCGAGCACGGCCCCGCGCTCCACACTGCCTGTGGCCGCGCCGCCGCCGAGGCCGGCCTCGATCTCGTGGCCGGCGTCCAGGGAAACGCCATGCACCTGGCCACTGCCGCCTGTGCCGGTGGCGTCGCATCGCTGTTCCTGCCCAGCGCCGAAGCCGCCGGCCTGTGGCTCAAGCAGACCCTCCAGCCCGGCGACGTGGTCCTCGTCAAAGGCTCCCGCGGCGTGCACCTGGAGCGCGCGATCGCAGTGGTTGCGCGCGGAACAGAGGCCGTGGAGCGGAAGTGACTCTGCAGGTACCACCCAGGCATTGAGCTACTCGCGCGGAACGCTCTCACCGGCCCTGGCCAAATCGTAGCCTTGCGCTCCGTGCCAAATGGCGCGATAATCATGCCAGGTGGCCGACATGAGCATTGCTGAGATTGTGGAAGTGCTGGGTGGCAGGAAGACCTTTGCGCGCCCCATCCGGAAGGCGGACGACCTGGTCAGGCAGGTGCGGGCCGGGCTGCCGGCTTCGACCGTGACGATGCTCGCCGAGGTGCTGTCGTTGCAGAGAGCGCAGGTGGCAAAGCAGCTCAACATTCCCGTTCGCACGCTGAGCCGCAGGCTGGCGAACAAATCCCTTTTGACCCATGATGAGTCGGACAGAACCCTGCGCATGGCCAGAGTAGTTGCCCTGGCGAATGAAGTTCTGGGGACCGAAGAGAAGGCTTCTCGCTGGATGGTTGCTCCGAATCGCGCCCTGGGTGGGGAGCGGCCGTTCGACCGGCTCGATACGGAACTTGGCGTGCGTTCGGTGGAGGAGATTCTCTACGCCATTGCCTACGGAATGTACAGCTGATGAAGGTGTGGAGGCTCTTCCCGGAGCATTTCCGCGAGACGGCCTTCACGGGCGTTGGTGGGCTCTACGCAGCCAGACGCTGGAATCACCTGGGCACGGTAATGGTCTACTGCGCGACCTCGCTGGCGCTGGCGGCGTTGGAGTTTTTTGTCAATCTGGAACCCAACGAGGCGCCGGATGGTCTGCTGATGGCGGAGGCCGAGATTCCCGACGATCTGGTTGAGCAACTCAGCATGGACTTGCTTCCCTCCGGCTGGCGCGAACTGGAGAACCTGGCCTGCCGCGATCTCGGTTCCCAGTGGGCGGCAGGCGGCCGTTCGGTGGCGCTCAGGGTTCCCTCGGCGGTCGTCGAGGGAGACTGGAACGTGTTGCTCAATCCCCGCCACAGCGATTTCAAAAAAATCCGACTGTTCCTACCCAAGCCTTTCCGCTACGACGAGCGCATGTTCCGTTAAAGCGAAGATCAGGCAACAGTGCTTAAGTGTGTAACGGCCCCGGTTTCCCACCCCCCGGCCCTGTAAAATCATCCTGAATCCCGCCTCGTTCCGGCTCTGGAGGCCACTTGCTTTACTGGCTGCTCTACGAAAAGCTGTACCCGTTTTTTCACCCGTTCCGCCTTTTCCGCTTCCTTACGTTCCGCACCGCCTTTGCTTCGCTCACGGCGCTGCTGATTGCGTTGTTCATCGGCCCCTGGGTCATCCAGAAGCTGCGCGAGTTTCAGATCGGCCAGTTCGTCCGCGAGGATGGGCCGCAGTCGCACCTGAAGAAGACCGGCACGCCCACCATGGGCGGCGTGCTTATTGTCATCGCCATTCTCTTGCCCACGGTGCTGTGGTCCGATCCTTCCAACCCGTTTGTCTGGGTCGCCGTCTTCTCCACGCTCGCCTTTGGCGCCATCGGCTTTGCCGACGACTACATCAAGGTGGTCAAGCGACGCAGCCTGGGGCTCACGGCCCGCGCCAAGCTCATGTGGCAGGGGCTGGCCGCGGCGCTGGTGGCAACCGCGCTCGCAGGGCTGGAGCAGTTCAGGTTTTTCTCCACGCGGCTGACGGTCCCGTTTTTCAAGAGCCTGCGCCCCGACCTGTTGTGGCATGCCTGGCCCAGCACGCTTCCGTACTTGGGATTTCTCGCCTTTCTCCCCTTCGTGGCCTGGATCGTCTTTGTCCTGATCGGTTCCTCGAATGCGGTGAATCTGACCGACGGGCTCGACGGCCTGGCCATCGGCTGCACCATCGTCGCCGCCGGCGCGCTGGCCGTGCTCACCTACGTCAGCGGCAACGTGGTTTTTGCCGACTACCTCGAAATCCAGCACATGCCGAAAGTCGCCGAGCTGACCGTCTTTTGCGGGTCCATGGTCGGCGCTTCCATCGGATTTCTCTGGTATAACGCCCATCCAGCCGAGATCTTCATGGGCGATGTAGGCTCGCTTGCCCTGGGTGGCGCCATCGGCACCGTGGCTATCATCATCCGCCAGGAACTTCTTCTGCCCTTCATCGGCGGCATCTTCATTCTGGAAGCGCTCTCGGTGATCCTGCAGGTGGGCAGCTACAAACTCCGCAACGGAAAGCGTATCTTCAAGATGGCCCCGCTGCATCACCACTTCGAACAGTTGGGATGGAGCGAGTCCAAGGTCATCGCCCGCTTCTGGATCGGCGCCCTGGTGTTTGCATTGTTTGCACTCACCACGTTGAAACTCCGCTAGATGCGGCGCGCGTACGGCGCCCGGCGGTGCAAAATAAAGAAGTCGCGTGCGCCAGAGGGAAACTCCCAGATGATGGAACTCAAAGGCAAGAAGGTTCTGGTTGTGGGGTTGGGGAAATCCGGCTTGGCCGCGGCCCTGTTTCTGCGCCGTCGCGGAGCCCAGGTCACGGTCTCCGACGTGCGCAGCGCCGAGGCCCTGGCCAAGGACATTCCCGCCCTGCTCGACGAGGGCATCATGGTCGAAACCGGCGGCCATGGCCTGCTCACCTTCCGCCGCCAGGACCTGATCGTCGTCAGCCCCGGCGTGCCATTGAACACCCCCGAGCTGGCCCAGGTCAGGAGCTTCGGACTCCCGGTAATCGGTGAACTGGAACTGGCCGCGCGCTTCCTCAAGGGCAGAACCGTCGCCATCACCGGCTCCAACGGCAAAACCACCACCACCGCGCTGGTGGGCGAAATTCTTCAAAAAGCCGGTGCCCCTACCCTGGTCGGCGGCAACATCGGCGTGCCCGTGGTGGGGCTCATCGATCAAAGCACCGATGAAACCTGGTCGGTGCTCGAGGTATCGAGCTTTCAGCTTGAAAGCACCGAGCAGTTTCATCCCAGCATCTCCGTCATCCTCAACATCACGCCCGACCATCTTGACCGTCACGGCAGCTTCGAGAACTATGCCCTGGCCAAGGAGCGCATCTTTGCCGCGCAGGATGAGCACGACTCTCTGGTGCTCAACGCCGACAATGCGCGCGCCGCCCAGGCCGCCTCACGTTCCACCGCCGGGGTCTATTGGTTTTCGATCGAACATCCGGTCGAACGCGGCGCATGGGTGGAAGAAGGCAACCTGGTCACCAGGGCGGCCAAGGACGAGCCTGTGGAGAAGGTCATGCCCTTGCATAACGTCCCCCTCAAGGGCGCGCACAATGTGGAGAATGTCCTGGCGGCGGTGTGCGCCTCGCGCCTTGCCGGTGTCTCCGCGGAGCAGATTCGCACCGCCGTCGAGGCCTTCCAGGCCGTCGAGCACCGCCTCGAATACGTGGCCACCGTCAACGGTGTCCAGTTCTACAACGACTCCAAGGCCACCAACGTCGACGCGACAGCCAAGGCCGTTGCCTCATTTTCCTCCGGCATTCATCTCATCCTCGGCGGCAAGGACAAGAACTCGGATTACACGACGCTGGCGCCGCTGCTGCGGGAGCGCGTGCGCGCCATCTACACCATCGGCTCGGCCGCTGCCAAGATCGAGTCGGAGTTGCGCGGCGTGGTCTCCATTCTCACCTGCGAGACTCTTGACAAGGCGGTGAACGCGGCAGCCTCTGATGCGCGCCCCGGCGAGGTGGTGCTACTCGCGCCCGCCTGCTCCAGCTTCGACCAGTTTGATAACTACGAGCATCGCGGCCGGGTCTTCAAGGAGCTGGTCAGCGAGCGGCGGGGGTGGAAGGTATGGCAGCGCGGGTAGGCGTCGACAAGTGGATGTTCTTCACCACGCTGCTGCTGGTGGTGGTGGGCCTGGTCATGGTCTTCTCCGCCTCGGCCGTCGTGGCCCAGGAGCGCTACCACTCTCCCTATGCTTTTGTGGGCCGCCAGGCCGGCTGGGCGCTGGCCGGCGTGCTGGCCATGCTGGCGCTCATGCACGTCGATGCCAAGGTCTACAAGTCCACGCGCTTCATCTACACCGCTCTCGCCATTACCACGCTGCTTCTCGTCGCCGTCTTCTTCTTCCCCGGCTCGCACGCCGTCCATCGCTGGATTCGCTTCGGCGGCTTCTTCACCTTTCAACCCTCTGAGATTGCCAAGCCGGTGGTGGTGCTCTTCCTCGCCTGGTTCCTCCACACCCGCCTCGACGCCATGCGCGACTGGAAGCATACCCTGCTCATAGCGGCCGTAATGCCGGTGTTTTTCATGCTGCTCATCGTCAAGCAGCCTGACCTGGGCACCGCGCTCGTGATTGCCGGCGTCACCGCAATGATGCTGCTGCTCGCCGGCATGGAGTGGAAGTATCTGCTGGGCGCGTTTTGCGCCGCGCTCCCCGGCCTGGCCGCGCTGCTCTTCATGGTGGCCTGGCGCCGCCAGCGCATGCTGGTCTTCCTCAATCCGGAGTCCGACCCGCAGGGCGCCGGCTTCCACATCAACCAGTCCCTCATCGCCGTCGGCGCCGGTGGGCTTACCGGCCGCGGCTACATGGAAGGCATGCAGAAGCTCTTCTATCTGCCCGAAGCCTCCACCGACTTCATCTTCGCCAACATCGCCGAGGAGCTTGGATTCATCGGCTCCATCGCCATTGTGCTGCTGTTCGTGGTCTTCGGAGCTCGCGGGCTGCGCGCGGCCTTTCGTTCGCAGGATCCTTTCGCCCGCCTGGTAGCCTTCGGCATCACCACTACCATTCTGCTGCAGGCGTTCTTCAACATCAGCGTGGTGCTGTCGCTGGTGCCCACCAAGGGCATTCCGCTCCCCCTCATCTCCTCCGGCGGCACCTCGGTCTTCGTAACCCTCGCCAGCATCGGCATCCTCCTGAACATCACCCGCACGGCAGAGTGAGGGGAAGGGCGGCTTCAAAGTATGCGACAGATCAGAAAGTTCATGGGTTGGGTTTTCGGGATCTCTTCTTTGTTTTGCTCCTGGGGGTCCGTTTATCTCATCCTGCGTACAATTCACCAACACTACTCGTACGATTTTCTTCGACGCTTCGCTTTTCAGCAGTTCGGCCTCCTGCTTCATATTCTGTTCCTTATTGTGATATTCCCCGTTTTGGCCATCATCTTCGGGCTTGCTTGGTGGACCATCTGGAAGGAAAAGCTCTCGGCGAGAGGATGGGGAATTGCCGCGAGCCTTATCTATGTTCTAATTTCCCTCTGGCCAATCATTTATCGTTCGGATTCCGATTGGGGGGCCCCCGGGCTTGAGTTCGCTATTGGACTTGGTGGGCTGATTGCATTCTCGCGCGCTACGAAATAAAGTCTGAGACAAACGACCCCGATCCAGAGAATAACCCTTCTTGAAAGGCGTAAAGTTGTCGGAATTGCGCGTTCTAATTGCCGGCGGCGGCACCGGAGGCCACATCATCCCGGCCCTTGCCGTAGCGCGCGAACTGGTCGCCCGCCACGGAGCCGAAATCCTCTTCGTCGGCACCGCGCGCGGCATGGAGAGCCGCCTCGTCCCCGCCGCCCGCTTCGGCTTGCACCTGATCGAAGTAGGCCAGCTCAAAAACGTCTCGCTCATCACCCGCTTGCGCACCCTCGCCGATCTGCCGCGCAGCATCCT
>DATNHL010000007.1:0-11043 GCA_035604995.1 Occallatibacter sp.
TTGAGCTCCATCGAAGGCGCCGCGGTCACCGCGATTCGCATCGAGGGCGTGCTCCACGAGTTCCAATCGATCGGCGGCGTGGTCGAAGATGCCACCGACATCATCCTGAACCTCAAGCAGGTTCCCTTCAAGCTCGCCGGCGAAGGTCCGAAAGCTTTGTATCTGCGCGCCGACCAGCCCGGCGTAGTCACCAGCGGCATGATTGAAGCCGACGGCGACGTGGAGATCTTGGACAGGAACGTTTATCTGGCCACCCTGTCGGAAGGGGGTAAGCTGGACATGGAGATGCGCCTTAAGCGCGGCCGCGGCTATATCTCTGCCGACAAGAATTTTGATGCCGACCTGGGCCTGGGCTTCATTCCCGTCGACTCCGTCCATTCGCCCGTCCGCCGCGTGAACTACGTTGTGGAAGCGGCTCGTCTGGGGCAGATCACGGACTACGACAAGCTGACTCTGGAAGTGTGGACCAACGGGGCCGTGCTGCCCGCCGACGCTGTCGGCCTGGCCGCCAAGCTGCTGAAGGACCACATGAACATCTTCATCAACTTCGAGGAGGAAATCGAAGCCGAGGCGCGCGGCGAGGAAGGCCGCACGCTGCTGCGCAACGACAACCTCAACCGGAGCGTTGAAGAACTGGAGCTTTCCGTCCGCAGCTACAACTGCCTGAAGAACGCCAACATTCAGTCCATCGGCGAGCTTGTGCAGAAGACCGAAGCCGAGATGCTCAAGACCAAGAACTTCGGCCGCAAGAGCCTCAACGAGATCAAGGAAATCCTCGCGCAGATGGGCCTCTCGCTGGGCATGAAGATCGACGAAAACGGCAACCCGGTTCCCGGCCCAACGAGCATTCCTCCCGCCGCCGCCTTGGCCGCCAGCTATGGCCGCTACGACGACGAGGAAGAGCCGCTGGATTCGGTGGACTTGCAGTTGCCCACCGAGACCGAGAACTTCTAAGGCCGCTTCGTTCGGGCCAGTACGAATCCGGGTGCCCCACGTCTCGATGTTGAGATGTGGGGCACCCGAAAGAAAATTCCGAAAGAGAGTTGCATCATGCGCCATCGCAATGCAGGATTCAAGCTCGGACGCAACACCAGCCACCGCCGCGCCCTGTTGCGCAACCTGGTCACGTCCGTTCTCGTTGAAGATCGCGTCGAGACCACCGTGGCCAAGGCCAAGGCAGTGCGTCCGCACGTGGAAAAGATGATCACCCTGGGCAAGAAGGGCGATCTGCACTCGCGCCGTCAGGCGCTCAGCTTTCTCATGACCGGCAAGGCCGTGGACAGGCTGTTTGACACCGTGGCCCCGCGCTACGGCGACCGCGCAGGCGGCTATCTGCGCATCGTGCGGACCGGGTTCCAGAAGGGCGACGGTGCCGAGAAGGCTTTCATCGAACTGCTGGGCGCCGAGAAGCAGTTGGACGCCAAGCGCCAGAAGCGCGACGAAGTCAAGGCCAAGAAGAGGGCCGAGCTCGAAAAGCAGCTGGAAGAGAGCAAGAAGGAAGAAGAAAAGGGCGGCGAAGAGGCCGCCTAACAGTGGGTTCTTCGCAACCGATACTCCCTTCGCTCTGAAGGTTACACGGGCGTCCGCCACGGCGGACGCCCGCGTTTGTTTTGGGGCCTTTCCGGAGTGCAAACGCGAGATTCCGTGGAGAGGTGAAAGGACAAGGACAGCTTTAAGGCCCTATGCAACAGCGATTCCGCTGCGGCGGCGCAGCTCTCGAATCAGCCCGCTGTGATCGAGTTCCCCGTCCCCGTGGCTGACCATATCGGCAAACAGGGTATCCACCAGGCTGGCCACGGGCAGCGACAAACCGACCGACTGTGCGTAGGCCAGTGCGTTGCGCGTGTCCTTCAATTGCCACTTGGCTGGGCCACCGGGGACGAAGTGGTCTTCGATCATGCGCAAGCCGTGCTGTTGCAAAATGGGCGAGTCGGCGAAGCCTCCAGCGAGGGCCTCGCGCACCTTGGCGGGCGATGCTCCTCCCCGCTCAGCGAGAAGAAGCGCTTCGGCGACCGTGGCGATGGTGCCGGCCACGATGATCTGATTCACCAGCTTGGCCAGTTCGCCGCAGCCGACCGGTCCCACGCGCACGGGACGGCCAAGGACGGCGAGCAGGGGAGCCACGGCGGCGAAGTCTTCCTCGCTGCCGCCGGCCATGATGGCCAACGTCGCGTTGCGGGCGCCGGCCTGGCCTCCTGAGACGGGCGCGTCGATGTAATGAACTCCATAGGCAGCAGCGCGGCGAGCCTCCTCGACAGCGGTCTCGACCGCAATGGAACTCATCACGACAAGGGTTGAGCCTGGCGCCATGGCGGCCACCGCACCGTCGCGGCAAAAGAAGATGGCGTCGCAGGTGGGGCCGTCGCTGAGCATGCAGATCACGGTCGCGGCGCCCTCGGCGGCCGCGCCGGGTGTGGCGCAGGGCACAGCGCCGGCGGCCACCAGAGAAGCCAGCTTCTCCGGGGTGCGGTTCCACGCGCGCAGGGAATACCCAGCCTGGATCAGGTGATGCGCCATGGGTTCGCCCATGATGCCGGTTCCGATAAATCCAACTTGAGGTTTGCTCATGCCGGCGTCAGCTCGTCTTCGATATGCGCGCGAATAATGGAGTCGAAGTCCGTGTCGCTGGGGAAGCCCAAAGCCGCGGCGCGGGCGGCATGGACCCGGGACGGCCAGCTTTCCACGATGCGTTGAATCACGGCGTCCGGCTCCCAGGAGATTCTGCCGGTTGCTTCCGGGCCCGCGGCACGCTCCAGAGAGGAGACAATCTCGCCGACGCTTACCGTAATGCCGGGCAGCGGGATGGTTCGTTCCGCGCCGATGGTCTGGTCGCTCAACTGCATCGCCCGCATCATCGCCGCGAGGGCCATGCGCGGAGAAGCCACGAAGACCTGGGTATCTTTGCGAGCCGGGCACACGGCGGTCTGGCCGGCCAGCGGCTCTCGAACAATGGAACTGACAAACGAAGAAGCCGCCTTGTTCGGTTTGCCGGGACGCACGGTAATGGTGGGCAAGCGGACCGAGCGGCCATCAATGAAGCCCTTGCGGCTGTAATCGGCCACCAGCAACTCGCCCACGGCCTTCTGCATGCCGTAGGAGGACTTTGGCGTGGGAGCCGTCTGGTCGGTCACAACAGGAGGGAGTTCGCCGCCGAAGACGGCGAAGCTGCTCGAGTAGACCAGGCGCGGGCGGGAATGCCGGGAGCGCAGCGCCTCCAACAGAACCATCATGCCGCTGATGTTGGTGCGCATGCCCAGATCGAAGTCGGCCTCTGCGGCGGCGCTGACTACGGCGGCCAGATGCCAGACAAGATCGGCGTTGGCGGTCACGCGCGCCATCGCGGCGGCGTCATTCAGATCGCCGGTGACTACTTCGATGCGTGCATCACGGGGTACATTTTCGCCGGGGAAGGCGTCGAAGAGCGTGATCTTTTCGATAGGACGCGGCTGCTCCCCCTCAAGTTGAATGGAGCCTGCCTGAAGGAGATGGTTGGCAATACGCTTGCCGATAAAGCCGGTGCCGCCAGTGATGAGAATTTCCATTGAATTTATCGAGGGCCTGCTTCGACTTGGGGCGCAGTGTCTGCGCGATGATTTGCGGTACGGCTCGGGGAATCGCGGTCCAGGTTCGGCACAGATTGTATCGGCCGGAATGTCCGGTGCGCAAATGCCTGCGCCCCCTCGGCAGGCCTCAATCACGCTGCTCTGGCCAGCCGCTTGGGTTTGAGGGTGCGCATGAAGAGGTAGACCATCAGCTGCAGGGTGATTGCGCCGGTGCAGTCCAGGAGGACGTCCCTGGGTGAGCCGGAGCGGTTTGGGATAAAGCTCTGGTGCCATTCATCCCAACTGGCCACCAGCGCTGTGCCCAGCAGGGCGAGGATGGCGTCGTACAGGAAGCTGAAGTGGGGCAGGGTCAGCCACCAGGCGCGCAGCCATGCGAGGCCAATGAAACCGTAGCCGAGGAAGTGGCCCGATTTGCGGATGTAGTGGTGGATGGTCTCCCAGCGGGCGTTGGAGACGGGTCCGAAGAGAGCTTCGTAGATGTGGCGCAGCGGGCCGCTGGTGTGGTCGGAGCCGAAGGCCTCCGTGGACTCCAGCACGATGATGGCGATGCCGATGACGACTGGCAGCCAGACGTAGATCCAGTACCACAGACCGGCTCTTCTATTCCACATGATAGTTGGGCGCCTCTCGGGTGATGATCACGTCGTGGACGTGACTCTCGCGCAGGCCGGCGCTGGAGATGCGCACAAAGTGGGCGTTTTCCTGCAGTTCGGCGATCGAGCCGCAACCCAGATAACCCATGCCGGAGCGCAGGCCGCCGACGAGTTGGAAGACCATGGACTCGAGCGGTCCGCGGTAGGGGACGCGGCCCTCGATACCCTCGGGGACGAACTTGGCCAGGCGGTTCTGGCTGGCGCGCTCGCGCTGGACGACGCCCTCGCTGCCCAGTTCTGCGCTGGCCAGGTCGGACGTGCTCTGGAAGTAGCGCTCGCCGGAGCCCTGGCTCATGGCGGTGAGCGAGCCCATGCCGCGGTAGCTCTTGAAGCTGCGTCCCTGGTAGAGGATGGTTTCTCCGGGGCTCTCGTCGACGCCGGCAAAGAGCGAGCCGATCATGACCGAGCTGGCGCCGGCGGCGATGGCCTTGGTGATCTCGCCGGAGTACTTGATGCCGCCATCGGCGATGACGGGGACGCCGTGCTCGCGGCCGGCGCGATATGCTTCGGCGATGGCGGTGATCTGCGGCATGCCGGCGCCGGTGACCATGCGCGTGGTGCAGATGGAACCGGGGCCGATGCCGACCTTGATGGCGTCCGCGCCAGCTTCGATGAGCGCCAGCGCGCCCTCGTATGTGGCAATGTTGCCGGCCAACAGACCGACGCCTGGGAACCGCTTTTTCACTTCGCGCACCGCTTCGAGGACACGGGAGCTGTGGCCGTGTGCTGAGTCGATGGCTAGCACATCGGCGCGGACGCGCACCAGCTCGGCGGCGCGCTCCAGATAGTCGCCCGTCGCCCCGATGGCTCCGCCAACGCGCAGGCGGCCCTGGTCGTCCTTGCTGGCGGCGGGATACTTCAGCTTCTTCTGGATGTCCTTGACGGTGATCAGGCCCTTGAGCTCGTACTGATCGTTGACCACCAGCAGCTTTTCAATGCGATGCTTGTGCAGGATCAGCTCGGCCTCTTCCAAGGTGGTGCCGACAGGAACCGTGACAAGGTTCTCCCAGGTCATCACGTCGCCGATGGGAATGTCGGTGCGGGTTTCAAAGCGCAGGTCGCGGTTGGTGAGAATGCCGACCAGCCTTTTGCCCTGCGTGACCGGCACGCCCGAGATCTTGTAGCGGCGCATGACTTCCAGAGCGTCGGCGATCATCTGGTCGGGGCCGATGGTGACCGGGTCCACGATCATGCCGCTCTCAGAGCGCTTGACCTTGTCGATCTCGCCGGCCTGGTCGCCGATGGTGAGATTGCGGTGCACGATGCCGATGCCGCCCTGCTGGGCCATGGCAATGGCCATACGCGACTCGGTGACCGTGTCCATGGCGGAGGAGAGCAGCGGCGTGTTCAGCGTGATGTCGCGGGTCAACTGGGTTTGCGTGCTGACCGAGATGGGCACCACGTCGCTGTAGGCAGGCACCAGCAGCACGTCATCGAAGGTAAGGGCTTCCGGTAGGTTTTTGGCTAGCATAGATGCTCTTATGCGCCAGCCGGGCCGGGGATTCCAGGTCTCCGGTGCGGCAGGCGCGTATGTCTATTGTAGCGGAGTGGGCTAGGGGGTCGCGGAGAGCGCAGCGATGCGGGCGACGACGTACTCGCGGATGAGGCGGACGGATTCGATCAGATCCGCTTTGTCCGGAGCCGCAAGTTGGAACAGCAGGTCGTAACGGTAGACAACAGCGAAGTCATTCAGTTCGCCCAGGGGCAATGGTGTGGCGGGCAGTTGCTCTCCAGTGGCCTCAAGCGCGGTTTGGAGCCTGCCCAGATTGTGCGTCAGTTCGAAAGGGACCGAGAGCGCCGCCAGCAGCGCTTTGATGAGCTTTTCGACAGCTTGCTGCGCATGAAAGCCGAGGATGGATTCCGGATTGCCGTCCACATGGAGGGCTGCCTCGTCCTCAGCGGCCTTGATCAGAAGTATCTGCGCCTGCGAGTACGGGACGTTGCTCATACGCTACCTGTCCATCCTGGAGAATCCGGTGATAAATCGAATTGATCGAT
Organism: Occallatibacter sp.; assembly: GCA_035604995.1. Classification (GTDB taxonomy): domain Bacteria; phylum Acidobacteriota; class Terriglobia; order Terriglobales; family Acidobacteriaceae; genus Telmatobacter. The sequence goes on from DATNHL010000007.1 coordinate 6,215, forward strand.
CCGCGAAACTGCTCAGCGCAACCCTCGGTGGTCACGACGAGATCGATGGTTATCGGCAACTCGTCCAGCTTCCGTCGCAGACTGCGGTGAATCTTGTCCAACTCCGGCTCCGCAGAATCGGGCATAAGCACCGCAAGATCCAGATCGCTGTCCCACTTCGCCTCGCCGCGAGCCCAGGAGCCAAAGATGATCACGCGCGATGGCTGCGCGACCTCCACAGCCGTCTTCACGGCCAGGTCGACCTTCTCCTGCGTCGGGCTTAGATTCTCAAGAGCGGCGCGAACTTTGTCGGCGGTCAGCATGGTGGTCTCAGGCATAGTGTAGCCCGATTTTAGCCGCAAGTGGCTCGAAATCAAGGTGGCCTGCCACTTGTGGGCGCCTGGGGATCGTGTCCCGAAGGCCGAAGCGTCTTATTGGGCCTCGGCGTCTGGAGGTGCGCCTTCAGAAAGATACCGATCCGTCTCCTGAGCCCAATCCGGATTCCCAACAGAGACTGCGAAGCGGTCAAAGTCCACGAACACGTGATTCTCGGAGGGAATTGCTAGCATTTTAAAGAACCAAGCGGCCTCTTTCAGCGGTTCATTTGCATGCCAAGTGGTCATCAGAAAGCAGTCGGATTCTCCAGCGTCAAGTTCTTTCTCAACCACGCACAAATCGACGGCGTCGTGTACTGCCTCGCAGTGGCTGCCCCAGGCGCAAAGATAGGCAAGACCGCGGTCCACGAGCGGTCGAAAGAGGTCAATTAGATTCTGCTGGTCGATTTCGGGGGCGTCCCATGCCAGCAGGAGCGTGAAGTACCGATGTCGGTGCGGAAGGCGATCAGCAAGCTCGTCGATCGTGTCAATGGAGAGAACTTCGACCTTCGGCAGCAAATCCAGCTCGCTCATCTGCTCACCTCACACTCCCACCGGGAACGGTTTGGGGCTGGATTCGTCGTCGCTGACGGGGGCGCCGGTGCGCCAGCGCTCGAAGCGGCCCTGCAGCAGGCTCATCAGCCCCGTGTACCAGTATCCGATGACGAAGAGAATCAGGAACGGGGCGGTGAAGTAGTTGTGGTTGGAGAACGTGTAAACGATGGCGGCCATGAAGTAGCAGCCGAGGAAGAGCTCGATCCAGGGGGCCAGGACCAGGCGCTTGCGGTACTTGGCGGCCTGGGATTTTTCGCCCTTCTTGGCGACGCGGTACTTGGGGGTGCGGACGAAGGCGCTCTTCATGCCGAACAGAGCCTCCATGACCGCCTTGGTGTTGGTGACGGTGAGGCCGATGCCGAGGGCCATGAGGAATGGCAGATAGAAGAAGGTCTTCATCCAGGTTTTGGGAAAGAGTTCACGCTCGCTCATCAGGTAGAACACCGCAATGGAGAAAGTGGAGGCGGTGAAGAGGGGGAAGTCGATTAGCAGCATCTGGAACCAGCCCTGGTAGAAGCGCACGATCATGGCCGGCATGAGCAGCGCGGACATGATGACCATGAGCGGATAGCTGAGGTTGGCGGTGAGGTGGTAGACGGCCTCGACCTTGATGCGGCGCGGCACATTGGAGCGGAAGATCTGCGGCAGCACCTTGATGCTGGTCTGGATGAGGCCCTTGGCCCAGCGCGCCTGCTGGGTTTTGAAGGCGGTCATCTCGATGGGCAGTTCGGCGGGGCACTCGATCTGGGGCAGGTATTTGAACTTCCAGCCGGCGAGCTGCGAGCGGTAGCTGAGGTCGGTGTCCTCCGTGAGAGTATCGTGCTGCCAGCCGCCGCCATCTGCGATGGCCTTGATGCGCCACATGCCGGCGGTGCCGTTGAAGTTGAAGAAGTCGCCGGAACGGAAGCGCGCGCCGTGCTCCAGGACAAAGTGGCCGTCGAGCAGGATGGCCTCAATTTGCGTGAGCATGCTGTAGTCGCGATTGAGGTGGGTCCAGCGGGTCTGCACCATGCCGATTTCGGGTTCGGCAAAGTGGGGCACGACCTTCATGAGCCAATCGGGCGGAGGCACAAAGTCGGCGTCGAAGATGGCGACAAACTCGCCCTTGGCCACCTTCAAGCCCGCGTCGAGGGCGCCGGCTTTGTAGCCGTATCGATTGGTGCGGTGGATGTAGACGACCGGGTGGCCCAGCGCCGCATAGCGCGCCACGATGTCAGCGGCCACCTGCTGGGTTTCGTCGGTGGAGTCGTCGAGGACCTGGATCTCGAGCTTTTCGCGCGGGTACTCCATGGCGCAGACGGCCTCGATCAGGCGGTCGATGACGAACTGCTCGTTGAAGATGGGCAGTTGCACGGTGACGCGCGGCAACTCGTCGAAATGGCTGTCCGGGTGCGGGTTGGCGTTCCTGCGGTACTTGAAGTAGAGGTAGCACATCGTATAGCGGTGAACGCCGTAGATGGCCAGCACGATCATGACCGCGAAGTAAGGTAGCAGCAGCGCCGCGTCAAAGAAATTCCAGTGGTAGAGGCCCTTGAAGGTCTGGTCGGTTTGCTGCAGGGTCTTCAGGTAGTGGCGCAGGCCGTTCTGCGGAGCAAAGGCAAGATACGCAGCCACCAGCACCGGCAGCCTCCCAAGCAGAGTTTGGCGCAGGCTGGCGATAGGATGCAGACAGTTCACAAGCGCGGCGAACAGGGCGAGCCTCCACGACCGGGATAACGATCATTGTATGCGATGGCGGGCGAAGCCGCGTTAGCCCGGTCCAGGGTGCAGCCTGGCCAGAATGGTGGGCCTTTCCGCGTCCAGAACCCGGATTGTGGCCGAATCGTCCAGGCCCGGGTATTTGCTCGCCGTCACGTAACCAATGCGCTGCATGTAGCGGCCAAGCTTCGGGTCGAAGACGTACATGTTCACGGTGTAGCGGTGGGACGCGAAATGCGTCTCGCCGACTTTGAGATCCCAGACAAAGTCCGCGGTAACCAGGGCCGGCGCCCTGGAAACCTCAGGCAGGCTCCACAGCTTGTATTCGCTCTGGTTGGTCAGTTGCACCGTTGGCAGCAGGTTCACGAAGTCGCAGCTTTGCTGTTCTAGGAGCGCGAGATGGGTGAGCGTGCCGCTCCCTCCGCCGGAAAAGGTAGCAGTAAAGAGGATCAGGTCGCGCCCGTCGAGTTTGCCGACGACCCGCGCCCTGGGTTCCAGGCCGAAGACATACTTGTCGGTGGGAGGTGTGTAGCAGTGCTCGGTGCCGCTGGCTCCTGCTCCTGGGCAGATACGCGACGGCGTCGTTGGCAGACCATCGGCATCCAGCTTGCCGGGCAGGACGCGGTACTGGGCACAGCAGGTCTCCGCAGTTGTGAACAGGCCCAGGATGGTTGTAATCCATAGAGATCTCGCTCTGAGTCTCATCTCTTTCTCCAAAACTGCGGCGGGAATCGTTTCATCCTGATTCTGTTTCTCGCAGATTTCGATCCAGCTCACAGGATGTAGGGCACACGCACGCCCGGGTCATTGGGATCGAGATCCCGGGTGTTTCGCGTGACCAGGAGACACTGATGTACCTGTGCGGTGGCCAGGATGATCGCGTCTGGCAGCTTGACGCGCTTCAGTTTGCGCACGTCCACGGCGCGTTCGGCGATTTTGGCGTCGATCTCCAGCACATCGAAGGTCTGGAGGAACGCTCTCGTCGCGCTTTCGGTCTGGGCAGTCGTGCCGGCCATCACTTCCATCCAGCTGATTACGCTGATGGCCGGGTTGCGGTAGAGCGCCAGCTCTGTTGCCGCCATTGCTATTCCGCGCAGGTAGTCGATCAGAATGTTGGTGTCGACGACCGCTTTCACCACTCGCTCCGCAGCTTCTCCTGGTAGGCAAGCCCGCCTTCCGGCAGTGGATCGGAGTCACCTGGCAGGCAAACTGCCTGACCCTTCCAAAGGCCGAACGCTGGCTCGCGCCCCGGGCGATTTTGCGCGATGAACGCGTCCAGGGCCTGGCGGACGGCTTCCGCGCGGGAGAGCTTTCGAGCCGCACAGATAGCGCTCAGGTCGTCGAGTTGCCGGTCGGGGATGTCAACGAGAGCTCGCATAGGCCTCCAATCAAGACATACATATCATATATCATGGCAATTATGTTAGGCAAGTAAGGCACACTATTATGAAGATTTGCCCTTCCCCGCCCGTCTATCGTACTGTTTCTGGCAGTTGGAGATCACCCTATGTCTGTTGTTCTTTCTGCGCCCATCGTGGCCGCCGCGGGCGGCAGTTTCTTGCTGGAAACACGCACACCGGCCGAAGTGTTTACGCCGGAAGACCTGAATCAGGAACAGCGGCAGATTGCCGCGACGGCGGCTGAATTTGCGCGGGAGGAGATTTTGCCTGCGGCCGCGGCCATCGAGGCCAAGGAGCCGGGGGCTTTGCGGAAGGCGCTGGTGAAGGCTGCCGAACTGGGGTTTACGTCGGTGGATATTTCGGAGGAGTACGGGGGCGTGGGGATGGACAAGGTGTCGTCCACGCTGATTACCGACCACATCTCGGTGCTGGCGAGTTTTTCGACAGCCTTTGGGGCGCAAGTGGGCATCGGGACGCTGCCGCTGGTCTGGTACGGCACTGAAGAGCAGAAGCAGCGCTACCTGCCCAAGCTGGCCGGAGGCGAATGGATTGCGGCGTACTCGCTCTCCGAGGCCACTTCGGGCTCGGACGCCACGAATGTGCGGACGCGGGCCACGCTGTCGGAGGACGGGGCTTACTACATCCTCAACGGCGAGAAGATGTGGACCACCAACTGCGGCATCGCAGACCTGTTCACGGTGTTTGCCAAGATTGACGGCGAGAAGTTTTCAGCGTTCCTGGTGGAGCGCACGTCGCCGGGGCTGACGGTTGGGGCTGAGGAGCGCAAGCTGGGCATTCGCGGCTCGTCGACCTGCCCGCTGGT
>DATNHL010000008.1:0-6301 GCA_035604995.1 Occallatibacter sp.
GAGCCGCGACACGGACATCGGGCCGGTGCTCAAGCGCTCCAGCATGGCCCGCCGCGTCGCATCCCCGAGGGCCTGGAAGACGCGGTCGACGTCGAGTTTGTTCTTTCCCGTGATTTCGCTGCCTCCGCGCATTCCGAGCCCTTCCGCGCCGCTCCGTACTGGTTACCGCGCAAGTTCCCTGGCCAGTTTATCGAGCAGAGAGTTCCAGCCGCCCTTGCGCATCTCCGGGCCATCCGCTCCCTCAAAGTACGCCCCCTGGTGGGTGAGAATCAGGTCAGTCCCGGCCGTTGACGGAAGAATCTCGATGGTCGCCAGCGATGCCGAGATGCAGTTGCCGCCGATGATCATCCGGTAAGCCGAGACAATGCGGCGGTTCGGCACAATGTCCTCGTAGACCGTCTCGTTCACGCAGGTCATGCCCGCGACCGGGGTACCGGGGCCAAGCGTGAGTTGGGCTCGTTCCCTGCCGCCGACCTTGAAGTCGAGCTCATGGTGTTCGAGGCCATGTTTGTCGCTCTCAAAGAACCAGCGGCGCTTCTTTTCCGGGTTGGCGAAGGCGTCAAAGACGCGCTCCGGCGTGGCGGGATAGCTGCGTTCGATGACAAACGTGCTGTGGATGGTGGTTGGTTTTTCCATGGTTTCTCTCCTCGATAGACAGAAATACTTAAGCTGCGACTTGAGTATTATTTCCTTTTGCTCAATTGTCAAGTCTTTACTTAAGTATTGTTCCGGGCCGTGCGCTTCTGCAGCGAAAAGAGTCCTGGCATTTTGCCAAACCGTCTGAAACCGCGCACTTGCCCGGCCCAAATTCATGCCGCCCGTGCTACTCTCTGTTCACCGCATGAGCCCGCCCCACTCCGCGCACCCACCAGCCCCACCCGCCGACCTGCCTCGCGTGCTGGGCGCAAGCCAGGCCACGGCCATCGTCGTCGGCACCATTATCGGCAGTGGCATCTTCCTCGTTCCGCGCGAGATGATGCAGGACGTGGGCTCGTCGGCGCTGGTGTACCTGGCGTGGATCGTCGGCGGATTGCTGTCGCTCTTCGGCGCCATGACGTACGCCGAGCTGGGCGCGATGCTGCCCTACGCAGGCGGCGAGTACGTTTACCTGCGCGGCGCCTACGGCGACACCACCGCATTCCTCTACATGTGGACCTGGTTCGCCGTGGCCAAGCCCGCCTCCATTGCCGCCGTCACCATTGGCCTGGCGCGCACGCTGGGCTTCTTCCCTGCCTTCCACTGGCTCAGCGTGACCATTCCCGGGCCTGTTCCACTCGTCTGGTCGCAGGTCTTCGCCATCGGCGTTGCATGGTTCATCACGGGCCTCAACTACCTGGGCATCAAGAAGGCGGCCGACTTTCAACTGGTCTTCACCAGCCTCAAGGTGCTGCTGATCCTGATCGTCGCCGGACTCTGCTTCGCCGCCACGTCGGGGTCGCTGAAGAACTTCACCACCACGCTGCCGCATGCGGTGGGGGGCCTGACCGGATTCATGGCTGCACTGATCGCCACGCTCTGGGCTTACGACGGCTGGAACGATCTGACCATGGTGGCCGGCGAAGTCCGACGGCCGGAGCGCTCGCTGCCCATTGCGCTGATCGGCGGCCTGTTTATTGTGGGCTTTCTGTTCATGGCCACCAACGCGGCCATTCAATACATCCTGCCCGCCGCGCAGATTGCCGCCAGCGAGCGGCCCGCCGTGGCCGCACTCACCGTGATCGCAGGGCCTGCCGGCGCGGGCTTTGTGGCCGCCGCCATGGCCCTGAGCATCTTCGTCACCCTCAACGGGACCATCATGTCCGGCGCCCGCATCCCCTACGCCGCCGCCCGCGACCGCCTCTTCTTCCGCCAGTTTGCGCACATCCATCCGCGCTGGCAGTCACCATCCACTTCGCTCATCGTTCAGGCCCTCATCTCCACGGTGCTGCTGGTGTTCCTGAGCCGCTTCCAGCAGTTCTTCGAGCTGGCCGTCTTTGCCGAGTGGCTCTTCTACATGCTCACGGCCACCACGGTCTTCGTCTATCGCCGCACGCGTCCCGGCGCCGCGCGCCCCTACCGCGTCTGGGGCTATCCGTTCCTGCCGGCTCTCTTCGTCGTCTGCGCCGCCGCGGTTCTCGTCTCCAGCTACCTGAGCAATCTGAAAGGCTCTCTGCTCGGCACTGCGCTGATCCTGCTGGGCCTGCCGGTGCTGTGGCTCGTCAAGCGCATGTATCCCGGGCCGTCTGCGGAATTGGAGGGACAGCCTGTCGAGTGAAACCGCCGGCTCGAAGCGCGGTTGAGCCCCTGACGGGTTTCCTCGAACCGGCCTTGATTCCCTCGCTTTCGTGCATCTTGCACCTACCGCCCCCAGCAAGTACACTCATCCGGAGCAGCGGCCATCCGGTATTTTTCCCTTCCGCCTGGCACCATCGCCGCCCAGTATCATCAAATTTGGCACGAGGTAAGTTCATTGCGAGTTGGCTTATTCACGCGCGAATTTCCCCCTCAGGTCTACGGGGGGGCTGGAGTCCACGTCGACTACCTCAGCCGCGAGCTGGCTCGTGAGATCGAGGTCGAGGTGCACTGCTGGGGACCGCAGCAGGCTGACAGCGCCAACCTGCACGTGCGCGGCGCCGAGCCGTGGGCCGAGATCTCCAACGGCACCGACGGCAAGTTCAAGGGAGCGCTTGAAGCCTTCAGCCTGAACCTGACGCAGGTCAAGGCGCTCGAGGGCATCGACGTGGTTCACACCCACACCTGGTATGTGTCGATGGCCGGGTACCTGGCCAAGAAGCTCTACGGCATGCCGTTTGTCCTGACTACGCACTCGCTGGAGCCTTTGCGCGCCTGGAAGGCAGAGCAACTGGGCAGCGGGTACGCGATGAGCTCGTGGATGGAGCACACCGCCATCCACGATGCCGACGCTATCATCGCCGTTTCGCAGGGCACCAAGGCCGACATTCTGCGTGCCTATCCCGACGTCGATCCCAGGCGCATCCACGTCATCTACAACGGCATCGATCTTAATGAATATCAGAAGACCACCGGGACGCAGGCACTGATCGACTACGGCGTGGACCCGGCTGTCCCCTACGTACTTTTTGTCGGCCGCATCACGCGCCAGAAAGGTGTAACGCACCTGGTGGACGCCATCAACTTCCTGCCGCCGGAGACGCAGGTTGTGCTCTGTGCCGGAGCGCCCGACACGCCGGAGATTGCGGCCGAGCTGCGCGCCAAAGTTGACGAGGCACGACAGCACCATCCCCGCATTGTGTGGATTGAGAAGATGGTCACCAAACAGGAGGCCATTCAGCTCTACTCGAACTGCCGCGTCTTCTGCTGCCCATCGGTCTACGAGCCCTTCGGCATCATCAACCTTGAGGCCATGGCCTGCCGCGCGCCCGTGGTGGCCAGCGCCACTGGAGGCATCAAGGAAGTTGTCGTCGACGGGCAAACAGGTTACCTGGTGCCCTTCGATCAGGACCCCGTCACCAGCTTCCCGCGTGATCCAACGGCCTTTGCGCGCGACCTGGCCTCGCGCATCAACGAGTTGCTGCAGAACCCGGAAGCGTGCAGCGCATTCGGCGATGCGGGCCGCCGCCGCGTGGAGGAAGTTTTCAGCTGGACCGCCATCGCTCACCAGACCATCGACCTTTACCGGCGCCTGATTGAAGCACACAAGGCAGGCGCTTAACTCCACCCGGCTTCGATTCGCTTGAGGCCTCCACTTGCACCCGGAGAGCCCGCTCAACCTGGACGAAGAACCCGAGGAAAGAAAAAGCACTCCCATGACATTGCCAAACGAGGACGGACGCAAGCGCGTCATCATTGAAGGCATCTCTCCCGCTGTAGACGGCGGGCGCTTCCCCGCAAAACGCACCGTGGGCGACCTGGTCCGCGTTGAGGCCGACATCTTTACGGACGGCCACGATGCCATCGCCGCCTGCCTGCTGGCGCATCGCGAAGCCTCCGATCATTGGATCGAAGTTCCGATGCGCGCGATCGTCAACGGCAACGACCGCTGGACAGGGGCGTTCCGCGTGGGCGAACTGGGCCGCTATGGATTCAAGGTGCAGGGCTGGGTGGATCATTTCGAGACCTGGCGGCGCGATCTGCTGAAGCGCATCAAGGCCGAGAGCGATGCGCCGGTCGACTATCTGATCGGCGCTGATCTGGTGGCCGAAGCCGCAGCCCGCGCCGGTGGCGCAGATGCCGCATGGCTGCTTGAGCGGGCTACCGTGCTGCGCTCGGACAAAGAGCCGAAGGACCTGCGCATCCACGCGACCGACCCGCAGTTGCATGAACTGGTTCTGCGCTATCCCGACAAGCGCTTGGCCACCGAGTCCGACCGCGAATTCACGCTGATCGTCGATCCGGTGCGCGCGCGCTTCAGTGCATGGTACGAGTTCTTTCCGCGCTCGACGGCAGAGGCGCCCGGCAGGCACGGCACTTTTGCCGACTGCGAGAAGCGCCTGCCCGCCATTGCCGAAATGGGCTTCAACGTGGTCTATCTGCCGCCCATTCATCCCATCGGCCGCACCTTCCGCAAGGGCTCCAACAACAACCCCGAGTCGCAGCCCGGCGATCACGGCAGTCCCTGGGCCATCGGTTCGGCAGAAGGCGGGCACAAGTCGATTCATCCCGAACTTGGCTCCCTGGAAGACTTCCGCCACTTTGTCGCCAGGGCGCAGGCGCTCGATCTGTCCGTTGCGCTCGACATCGCCTTCCAGGTTGCTCCCGACCACCCCTACGTGCGCGATCATGAAAACTGGTTCCGCAAGCGGCCGGATGGAACCATCCAATACGCTGAGAACCCTCCCAAGAAATATCAGGACATCTATCCCTTCGACTTCGAGAGCGAAGACTGGGCGGGCATGTGGGAGGAGTTGAAGAGCGTTTTTCTTTATTGGATCGACCAGGGCGTCAGCATCTTCCGCGTGGATAACCCCCACACCAAGGCGTTTCCCTTCTGGGAGTGGGCCATCGCCGAGATCAAGCGCGACCATCCGGAGGTGCTCTTCCTCGCCGAAGCCTTCACGCGTCCCAAAATCATGTACCGCCTGGCGAAGCTTGGGTTCAGCCAGTCCTACACGTACTTCCCCTGGCGCAACGGCAAGGAGGAGATCACCGCCTATCTCAGCGAACTGGCACAGACTCCGGTGCGCGAGTTCTTCCGGCCCAATCAATGGCCCAATACGCCTGACATTCTCACCGAGTTTCTGCAGATGGGCGGCCGCGCGGCGTTTATCATTCGCCTGCTGCTCGCCGCCACCCTGGGATCGAACTACGGCATCTACGGGCCCGCCTTGGAACTGCAGGAGAATCGCCCCGTGCGCCACGGAAGCGAGGAGTATCTCAACTCGGAAAAGTACGAAATCCGCCACTGGGATCTGAACCGCGCCGACAGCCTACGTCCGCTGATCGCGCGCATCAACGCCATCCGCAACACCAACCCCGCGCTGCAGAGCGACTGGTCGCTCAAATTCCACTTCACCGACAACGACTCCTTGCTGTGCTACAGCAAGGAGTCGGACGACCGCTCCAACCTTGTGCTGACTGTCGTCAATCTCGACCCGCATCACACGCAGAGCGGCCTCATCACGCTGCCACTGGAAGAGTTGGAGATTCCGTTCGATCGCGCCTACGAGGCCGAAGACATGCTCAGCGGCGAGCGTTACCTGTGGCACGGGCCGCGCAACTACGTCGAGTTGAATCCCGAGCGGCGCTCGGGCCACATTCTCAAGATTCACCGCAGAATGAAGATCGAAACGGACTTCGAATACTTCCTCTGATGCGTGGTGCACACTCACCGGAATTGAGACGGACCACGCTCTGGTACGCGAGCGCGCGCTTGTTTCCGCGGAGCGCGGAGCGGCGTTATCCTATGTGTGCAATGCCGTTTCCGATCAAAACCTGTGTCCTTTGCGGGGAAGAGTTCGAGCTGAAACCCGGCAAGCCCGGTTTCGCCAATCGTTGTCCGGAGTGCAGCGCGCCTGAAGCCGAAACAGAAGCCGTCAAGCCCGGTTTCGTTGCCGGCGCAATCAAGGCCGACAGCGGATTGAACGCCGAGCGCCGCCGCGCCATGCGCGATCTGCTCTACCGCAAAGAGAGCTGAAGGACTGGAGAGGCCTCCGGAGCGAGAGCCGCTCTCCTGATCTACCATCAAGAGAGTCATGCCCGCCAAACCTCGCCTCGGACAGAACTTCCTCAACGACTCGCAGGCCATTCAGCACATCGCGGCCTCGCTGGGCGATCTTTCAGGCCGCACCGTGGTCGAGATCGGCGCCGGTGCGGGGGCAATTACTTCTGCCCTGGTCGCTCG
>DATNHL010000009.1:0-19271 GCA_035604995.1 Occallatibacter sp.
CTTGTCCGGTGGCCGCAGGTGCGGCAGCGACAGGAGCATCGGGCTTGGCCTGCGTCAGCTGCCCGGCAAACCTCAAGGGCAACCCCGCGGCCAGGGCAAGGAAAACCAAAACCCTGCATGCAAAGAATCGAAAACCGGAAAATCGCATGGCCTATCCTAACTGTCCGCCCCAACCCAAGAGAATAGGAAGCGCGCATCGGCAGCTAGGGCGTCGACGGCCAGGCGTCCGGTAAGGATCCGTACAACTGCTCGTAATACCAATCGAATCCCCACGCTTTTTCTCCCTGCATTTGCCCCACGTAAGATTTCTCGTCAGTCTTAATCTCGCTTTCGCACTCGAAGGAGAAATGCCCTGACGCAAATCGATGTCCATACGGAGCCCGAGTGTTCAGCCCCTTCATCTTGACTTTGATCAGAATGGTCGCTTCCATGATGTCAGACCCTTGAATTCTGTGCCTCTCCAATTGCTTCTTCATCCAATGGCGGTATTCGTCGCATAGCCGCAACTGTGGAATTGGATTGCCGTTATAGCTACAAGAGCCCGTCAATATGTCGGCACGATAGATGCCCGAGCCATAATGTGCGAAGGACGCAAGATCGTACCCCTCCGGAAGGTCAATGACCTTTTGGCAGAAGAAGTTCACGTACTCTTGGATGACCTTGCGGCGCATGATAGTAATACGAACCTACCAGATTTCAGGGAAGGGCCCCACCACCCGCACCGTGGCACAATGGTTCATCCGGGAGGAATCGGTTCATGATCGGGTCTTATACAACGGGAAAGGCCGCATTGGCGCTGCACCTTGCCACTGCATTCACCACCGCAATGCTTCATCTCTACGCCGTACCAGTCGCCGGCGGCAATGCCGCGCCGCTCACTCCCGGCCCCGCTGAAGTCGAACACGTCTCTCTCAGCGCTGACCGCAAGACGCTGGTCTTCGATTCCAATCAATTCGATATTGACCGGCGCCATATATGGAAAATTGACCTCACCCCGGACGGGCCGTTCAAGCAGGCGTACGCGGTCACGCTCGGGAACGCCATCGAGACTCAGCCCGTCGTCTCCAGCGACGGCGTCATCGCCGTCCTGCGCTCCGATGCGCATCTGCCCATGCGCGCCGCGGTGGTTCGAGAGAACAATCTCGTCGATCTCGCGCCACAAGCCATCCCCGCCGACTTTCCCGGCGCAAAGTTCGTAACACCGCAGCAGGTGATCTTTCCCGCTGCCGACGGCCTTGAGATTCACGGCCAGCTCTTCATGCCCGCGGGAATCGCGCCCGGCGAGCGTCGCCCGGCCCTGGTCTTCTTCCATGGCGGCTCGCAGCGCCAGATGCTGCTCGGCTGGCATTACATGGAGTACTACTCCAACGCCTACGCCATGAATCAGTATCTGGCCTCGCTCGGCTACATCGTGCTCAGCGTCAACTACCGCAGCGGCATCGGCTACGGCCTCAACTTCCGCGAAGCCCTCAACTACGGCGCATCCGGCGCAAGCGAGTTCAACGACGTCATGGGTGCAGGCCTCTATCTGAAGAGCCGGCCCGATGTGGATGGCGCGCGCATCGGCTCCTGGGGCGGCAGCTACGGCGGCTATCTCACCGCGCTGGCTCTCGCGCGCGCCTCCAGCCTCTTCGCCGCCGGCGTCGACATGCACGGCGTCCACGACTGGAACTCGGAGTTACCCACCTTCTCGCCCAACTACGACCCGCGCGAACACGCCGAGACCGCGCGCCTGGCCTTCGAGTCCTCGCCCATCGCGTCGGTCTCCACCTGGCGCTCGCCCGTGCTGCTCATCGACGGCGACGACGACCGCAACGTCCCCTTTGCCGAGACGGAGTTGTTAGTCGATGCCCTGCGCCGCCAGAAGGTCGAATTCGAGGAAGTCATCTTCCCCGACGAGATTCACGACTTCCTGCTGCGCCGCGACTGGGTCCGCGCCTACACCGCCAGCGCAGAGTTCCTGGGCCGCAAACTCCATGCAGCCCCTGCCCCCCAAAACTGACAAACGCAGATCTGCACTTCAAACCCCGCCGTGGTGGAAAAAGAAAGTTCAGCTATCGCCAATCGCTGACGGTTGATCTCTGTCCTCTGATCTCTGATCCCTGATCCCTGATCTCTGATCTCTGGCCCCGTGCTACGACGCCACCGCCAGTTCCGCCGTCTGCTGCACCCGCACCGAACCCTTGCGCGGCCCGCGCTTGCGTGCGCTCATCACCTTGATCCGCTCCAGCAACTCCTGCGCCGTGCAGTTCTTCTTCGCCAGCAGCGCATCTGCCGCGTGGATATCGGTGATCATCTTCTGCGGATCGCCCAGCAGGATCATCGGAACATGCGACGCAATCTGCTTCAGACGCTCCACCAGCTGGCTCCCGTTCATCTGCGGCATGGCGAAATCCGCCAACACCAGGTCCACGGCAGTTTCGGCAAACAAGCCGATCGCCTCCTGGCCGTTTGTGGCCGATACCACCCGGTATCCGTTGGTTGCCAGCATGAACTTGAGCACGGAAAGCTCCTGCTCGTTGTCGTCTACGCAGAGAATTACTTTTTTCGGTCGCATGTCCTGGGATAAGCTCCTTGCTTTCAAGTTCCATTTGAGTGCCGGCAGGCAACACTCTACCCCACCCGCTCTCGTGGCAGGCTGGCAAACGTGGATTGCCTGGTCCGGCGATCGCACACAAGGCTACTGCGTCTGGTTGATCCTGCAACCAAACTCCCCCTGCGCGACGCACCGGCGGCCCAGGGTGGGCGCAGCGTGCGCGCAGAGTGGCGTTCGGCTTTCGACACACAGAGAGCCAGCCTTTGCTCGCGATCAGTTTATGAGTGAAGCCTGGGGCAAGACCGGCGGTAGAGCCGGTTAAATTCGTTCAATGCATGCCAAGAGTACGAGCCTCGAACGCCGCTGGGAAGAGGGAATGAGAGGCGAAATCCGCCATGAAAATCAACCTGTAACAAATGAAAATTAGCTAGAGTTAATACTTGCCGTCACTTGCCTTGAGGAATGCCTGTTGAAAGCATGTGCATCACGGCAGGAAAAGCCGGCCTTTTGCTACAAGAACGGTGCTCCCTCCTACCCGCACTTCGCTCACACTCGCCGACTGAGTCTGTGAAGACCCATTTCTTCTCTGCGCGGAGAGGTACAACTCGCTCGGCCGGCCCATCTCCACACCCTGCCGCAAGTGTATTCGCTTTCCCGATGCAACAGCGCCGCGCTGAACCAGGTAGCTGATGGCGCATCCGGCTGCCGATCCTGTTGCAGGATCTTCTCCGCCGTAAAACTGCAGGCGCGCCCGCCACGCCGGCGCCTCGCCACCCGTCGGCCCCAGCACATAGAACCAGCGCGCCCCGCGCGTGCGCAGCCACGCCGCGGCCTCCTGCTGGCTCACCCTGAGTTTTGCCAGTGCCTCATGCGACCTCAGAGCCACAATCGCGAATGCAGTGCCCGTTGACACAATCTGCGGCCTCAGCGCGGAGTCCAGGTCTTCCGCCTCCAATCCGCACAGACGCGCCACTTCGGCCGCGTCCGGTTCCGCGCCAAACTCCGGATCGGGCTGCGTCATCTCGCCAAACAACCCAGCCTCTGCAAAGCGCACCGGCACCGCGCCCACATTCTCCTTGAGCGTCACAGTATTTTCCCGCACAGTCTCAGGCGCATTCATCCGCAGCACGCTTGCCGTACCCAGTGTCGGATGGCCGGCAAAGTTCAGCTCCTCTTGCGTGGTGAAGATGCGCACCTGCACACCCTCGCGCTGCTCAACCTCCTCCGCCCTGCGCTCCACAAACGTGGTCTCGCTCAAATTGAACTCCCGCGCGATCGCCTGCATCCGCTCCGCGGTCAGCCCCACACTGTTCATCACCACCGCCAGCGGATTCCCGCTGAGCGCGGTCTCCGTAAAAACATCCACCAGGAAATAATCCAGTTCCATCGGCCCCTTCGCAAACATCGCTTGACATGAATCCGTACAGCCTCTAGTCTACGGTTATCCGCTGAGCTGACGGTCTTGATTGTCGCTCAAGCGGAGAAGGATCGAATGGCCCATTTCACCATTCCCGCTTGCTGTCTGTGCCGCTGCTGTCAGCGCTGCCGCGCGCGGGCGTGTTCTCTGGGCTGAGATTCAAGCGAAACGAATCGAATCCCCGACGACCCACCCGCAAGCAAGCGTGGTGGGTCTTTCAGTTGCAGGGAACAGGGATTAGGGAACAGTTTTCAGTGGACAGTGGTCAGTACTCGGCTTTCAGAGAACGGGCAAGAGCGCAGTATCTTCAGCCGCAAAGCATGGGCGTCTCAGCACGAAGACTGATCCCTGTTCCCTCATCCCTGTTCCCTGCCTTTCAAGCACCGGTGGCGAAGTGGCTAACGCGCAGGTCTGCAAAACCTGTATACGCGGGTTCAATCCCCGCCCGGTGCTCCAAACTTTTGCGGCAGCAAAAAGGGCCGCAACCTCCTCCCACAAGGTTGCGGCCCTTCGATTCATCGCTTCGCCCGCGCCCTGCGCGCAGGTCCACGGCGCACCCTCAGAGCGCGATCATTGGCCGCGGAAGCCTCGTCTTGGCGCGGTCCAGAAAAATCCTCATCCGCAGAGCCTCCGACCGCTGCAGCGCCACTAGGTGCATGTGCCTGCGAATATGATCTCCGTCTGCCAGCAGCGACACTTGCGCTTCGTCGGTTTCTGCATCCCTCTCCAGGCGGGCGATCCGCTCTTCCAGCGTGCGGCGAAACCGGGGACTGATCTCGAAGCCTTCATTGGCGGCACAGTTGGTGATCATGGCGGGCACCTCGATGCTGGGATTCCTGAGGCTCAAAAATATTTCTCCAGAGGCCTCAAGTTTTTCCCTCTTCCGCCGATATTAGAGAAGACTCACTGTGCGCGCTAGATTACCGTCGTCCCACGTGCGCGTAACCAACTGACCGAAAACAGGACACTAAAGCCCCACCCTGCCTGCAACACACATTCCCGATCCAGTTTTCCTCAGGTCCTGCTGATGACTTGGGATCCCCTGCAGCCTGTGCACAGACCCTAATTCTCGGGCGGCATCGCAAAGTACCCCTTGCGCACCTGCGCCTTCAACCCATCCCCGCGGCACTCCACCGCCAGGTGACGGAACGTGCCGTCCAGCTTGGTGTTCACGGGCGTATAGCTGGCCACGTATTGGGTCCGCAGCTCGTCTTCAATCTGCTGGAAGGCCGCCTCCAGCTTCTTGCCGTTGTTCCCCACGTCGATCAGCCGCCCGCCCGTCTCTTCCGTCAGCTTCTTCATGGCCGAGTAGCCGTAGTAGCCAAAGCCCCCGTAGAAGCCCCGGTCGGCAATCAGAATTGTGTAAACGATGACGTTGTTCTTCTGCGCCGCCGCAACCGCGTCCTGGATCTTGTGAACGCTGCCTTCATCCTCGCCGTCGGTCAGCAGGATCATCGCCTTGCGGCCCGTCTCCTGGTTCATCTTCTCGTTCGAGGCCAGCACCACCGCATCGTAGAGCAGCGTTCCCTTCGGCGCTCCAATGGTCGGGATCGTTCCGCCGCCGGCGCCCGGAATTCCCGCCGCGCCGTTGCCCCCGGCCGTGTTGATCTCCGCCTTGCTCATGGCCCGCGAAAGCAGACGCGCGCTGTTCGTGAAGTCCTGCAGCAGGTCCACGTTCACGTCGAACGACAGCAGAAAAGCCTCGTCCTTCTGCTTGAGCACCCGTTCCAGGAACTGGCTGCCCACATCCTGCTCCAGCGGCAGCACCCGGTACTGGCTGCCCGAGGTGTCCAGCAGGATGCCCAGCGTCAGCGGCTGGTGCGTCTCCGCCACAAAGCTCTTCAGCTTCTGCGGTTCCTTGTCTTCTGAGATGGTGCAGTCGTCCCTGGTCAAATGCGGAATCAGGTTGCCCTGCTTGTCCTTGATGGTGAAAAACACGTCCACCAGGTTGACCTGCAGCTTGAACGTGGCTACGGACTGCTCGTCTTCCGTTGGCGCTGGCGCCGTGCTCACCGGAGGCGCGTCCGGCGACGGCGCAAGCTGAGCCCATCCCGCGCCGGACATTCCCGGCAGGACGAACAACAAAGCCGCGGCTCCCCAACGGATGCGCATTCTGGTTCTTTAGACGAAATTGGTACCAGGAAGAAAGCATACCTGAACTCTTTCGCGCCCGCCGGGCAACCTGCATCGCGCTGGCGCGTCTGATACTCTGACGAATGCAGTGCTGCTCGGCCCGTTAACGGCCCAGCAGAGTGCTTCCGCCGGCCGAAGATCGGTTATAAACTGGTAACTGTCAGCTGTTCGCTGTCAGCCGTCAGCTAGATCGGTGGCCTGCGGCAGGTGGGGAGGACGGAAGACCTGTGAAGTTTCGTTTGACGGCAATGGCGCTCGCGGCGCTCCTGAGTTTCAACCTCCATCTGAGCCCCATGGCGCTGGCCCAGCAGCAGCAAACCCCCGTGCCCGATGCCCCGGCCCCCCAGGGGCCCAAGCCGCTTTCTGACGTGAATGGCCCCATTACCCCCGGCCTCGGCGCGGGAGAAGAGCAGACTGCACCCAATTCCTCCTCCGACAGCCCCTCCCAGCAGGGCGCCCCCAGCAGCCAGGCGCCCTCCACGCAGGGTAAAGATACCTTTCAGACCGCCCCGCCGCAGATCGCCGACGTCGAAACAACCAACACCATCATCCGCCTCAACGTGACCTACGTCGAAGTTCCCGTCACCGTCAAGGACCCCAAGGGCAAGCTGGTCGCCGGACTCACCTGGCGCGATTTCAAAGTCTTCGAAAACGATACGCGTGAGCCCATCCGGGTCTTCAACGTCGATCCCTATCCCCTTTCCATCGCCTTTGTCATCGACCAGAGCCTCACCGCCGACGTGATGGCCAAAGTCAACAACTCCCTGGACGCCATCCAGGGCGCGCTCACTCCCTACGACGAAGTCGCCGTCTTCTCCTACAACAACGGCTCCCAGGAGCGCACCAGCTTTACCGGCGCCCAGAGCAGCCGTCTACCCGCCGTGCTGGCCCTCACCAAGGAGACCGGCAGCGAGGTCGAGGCGCCCGTCAACAGCGGCCCCCTGGCTGGTTGCAACATCCGCGAAAACGGCAACTGCGTTGACCCCAACCTGCAGCCCGGGCGCTCGGCGGGCAGCGGGAGCGGCGTCATGATGATCCCCAAGGAGATTCACACCCTCAACGACGCCATCCTGACCGCCGCCAAGGAACTCGCCAGCCGCCCCAAGGGCCGCCGCCGCATTATTTACGTCATCTCCGACGGCAAGGAATACGGCAGCAAGGCCACCTACAAAGAGGTCGTGCGCTACCTCCAGACCAACGAAATCGGCGTCTATGGCACGCTGGTGGGAACCTCTGCCGGCTGGGGCGAGGGCTTCGTGAGCAGAATCCACCTGCCCTTCACCATGTACGACAACATCCTCTACAAGTTCATCGCGGCCACCGGCGGTCAGGCGGACTCCGAGCGCAACCTCAACGGCATCGAGAAGAGCTACGCCGACATCGCCAAGCAGGCGCGCAACCAGTACACCCTGGTCTACGCCAGCCACGAGTCCATCTACGACAGCAAGTACCGCAAGATCGATGTCCGCGTCGACCGTCCCGGCCTCGAGGTCATCGCCAAACCTGGCTACTACCCGTCGGCCCAGATGTCCCGCTAAGCGTGGTGTGCGCGGCTTCGCACCAAAGAACACGCTGTCATCCTGAGCCGCACAAAAGGTCTGTCATCCTGAACGAGCGCAGCGAGTCGAAGGACCTGCGGTTGGATCGCACGCCATCTGGATCGAACTGCGGACCTGGGACAGTAGCCCAATGAACTCCTCCGGCGCCACCGCTGGACTGGGCCTCGTCTCCGCCGCCTCCTGGGGCGGCTCCGACTTCCTGGGCGGCCTGGGCGCCCGCCGCGCCCCCGCCCTGCTGGTCGTCGCCTCCGGCCACCTCTTTTCCCTGCTCGTCCTGCTGGCCATCTGCCTGGCCGCCCATCTTGCCCTCCCCGGCCGTCACGATCTCCTCTTTTCATCGGTAGCTGGCTTTGAGGGCTCCGTGGCGCTGGCCCTCTTCTACCGCGCGCTGGCCATGGGAGCCATGGGCCTCACCGCCGCCCTCACCGGCCTGCTCACCGCCTTGGTCCCCGTGCTCTTTTCACTCGCTCACGACGGCCTGCCCACCCCGTTGACCGCCTGTGGCCTGGCCCTGGGACTCGCCGCCATCTGGCTCATCACCCACTCCCCCGCGGCAAAGGGGCAGCAGGAAAAACGAGCCGCTGCCCCGCCCGCCGCCCTCCTGCTCGGCGCCCTTGCCGGTCTTGGCTTTGGCGCACAGCTGATTCTTTTCAAGTTTGCAGCCGGAGGCGGCCTTCTCTGGGTCATGACCTCGGCCCGCGGCGCCGGTGTTGCCGCCATGCTGCTGGTGCTGCTTGTCCTGCCGCCCAAAGCCCCGTGGCGCGGCTTCTGGCTCTACGGCATCCTGGCCGGCTCGCTGGACACCGTCGGCAACCTCTTCTACATCCAGACCACCCGCCTCGGCCGCCTCGATGTGGCCGCCCTGGTCTGCTCGCTCTATCCCGCCGGCACCATCCTGCTCGCCGCCCTGGTCCTCCGCGAATGGCCCACCCGTCGCCAGTTCGCCGGCATGGCCCTCGCCCTCGCCGCCGTCGTCCTGCTTAGCGTTTGAACCCCCAGACGCAAAAAAGCCTGTGCATCAGCACAGGCCTTTTGATTCACTCTGAAATCCCACGGCTCTGCCCCGGAGACTTCGACGACTATCCGGCAGGGAACCCGGAGCCTCGCTCAGGGCTGCAACAACCCGAGGTCGCTAGCTTTGCTTGGTTTCGTTCGGGTTCGAAGCCGCAGGCGGAGGAGCCACACTCTGCTGCACCGTCGGCGGTGCAGGAGTCGGATCGGTAACCCCCTTGATGCCTTCCTTGAAGCCCTTCAAACCCTCGCCCAGGCCCTTGCCCAACTCCGGCAGTCGCTTGGCGCCAAACAAAAGAAACGCAACCACGCCCAGTACAACCAGGTGCCATGGCTGAAGTAGATCGCCCATTTCATCCTCCGCGCGCCGTCCATTCCCGGCGCGCAATCTCAACCGTTATTGTCGCACAAAGCTGGTTCCCCGCGCAGAATGCCCCAGAGTCATTCAACCCAGGGACCAGTGATCGAATGTTTGGGATCGGTTAAAAGCCCGGCGGCTGTTCCCTGATCCCTGTTCCCTAATCCCTGATCCCTGATCCCTTTCAGTTCACCTGCGCCGGCTTGCCCAGTCTCTCCGTAACCATGGAAAAGAAGGCACGCAGGTCCTCCTCCTCGCCCACCGTCAGCCGCCGATAGACCTTCATCAGTGGAAACAGCCGCGACCCGCGTAGGTCCACGGCCGGAACCGCCACCATGCCGCCTGGATACTGGGTCATCTCCCAACTGCCCGCATACCGTCGCCGCAGCACCTCGCCCAGGTAGCTGCCCCACAGCCGCACTTCAAACTCCACGTCCATCTCCGGGCTCTCCCCCACCAGCACCAGGATCTCGTCCAGCCCATCGATCGATTCCGATGTAAAGTCCAGCTTCTGCTGGAACTCTCTCCTGGCCAGATCCACGGCAGCCAGGGCGTAGCCCTCCATCATGGTTCCCAGGTCGGGGTAGGTGGCCGACTCCAATCGATTCCGCAGCTCGCCGTGGCTTGGCATCCGATCTCCAGAGTACATCCCCGATAGTCCGCCCCGTCGCATGAAGATGGAACGGCAGCCCACCTTTATGGCAGACTGAATCAGGGCCTGTCAACGCCGCTGGCACAGGCTGTGGAGGTTTCCCCCGTTGAAGCCCGTCAAGCTCATCGCCCTTGCCGCATTGCTGGCCCTTGGCGCCGCCACAGCGCGCTCCGCCGGCCGCGACATCTATCCTACCCCCGCCCAGGCCAAAGCAGACCTGGCCGCCGCCCTGCGCAGCGCAGCCCTGACCCACAAACGCGTTCTGGTCGACTTTGGCGGCAATTGGTGCGGCGACTGCCAGGTGCTCGACATCTACTTCCACAATGCCCAGAACCTGCCCATCCTGGAGGCCAACTTCGTCCTGGTCCACGTCAACATCGGCCACATGGACGAAAACCTCGACATCGCCGGCCAGTACCGCGTCCCGCTCGATCGAGGCGTTCCCGCGCTCGCCGTCCTCAGCGACAAAGGCAAGCTGCTCTACAGCCAGAGAGGCGGCGAGTTTGAAGCCATGCACCGCATGGACCCCTCGTCCGTGACTAGTTTCCTGGTGCAGTGGAAACCCGCCAAAGAAGGCTGCTCCGCCGTCATGATCAATTGCTGAAGAGGCGTCTCCGCCAGCGCGATAAGGGGGACGCCTAAAGGCCGCGCAAAAACTGGTTGAAGCGCTTCGCGTGAGGCGAGGCATTCTCCACCTTGACAGGGTCGATGAGGGCCAGCAAGGCAGTCCCATGGTTGATTTTGTGGTATTCGCCTTTGGTGTCTGTCTTCCCCGTTGCGTTCTTTAACCCTTGCTCAACATCTTCTTTGCGGATGATCTCGATATTCGTGGCGCTACCCGGAAGCGATTTCGGCAAAAAACCGCCGTCGTAGAACCCCGCCAGCGCTTCGCGATCCGCCAAAAACCACGCCTCCATGGTCTGAACCATGAGAAAAACCTGGTGGCTCTCGATCGAAGGAAAATCCCACTTATCGCGGAGTTGCAGATGCTCGACGGGAGTTGGGGCGGTAACCGGCCCTTCGGAATCGACCAGAACCACAAAAACTTCGCCGACACTGCCATCCAAGGTTGCTCTCCTGAATTTATCGAAGGTCCGTTCGCGGCTGCCGCATGCGACAATCTTCAGGCGGCTCCTGACCGGCTTGAGCTTCGCGCAATATCTTGACAAGCCCTCCCTGCATTTTGACTGCGTAGCGTCCTTGTCTCCACCGCCTTCAAAGAAAATCGTCGCATTCACCAGCGATTCCCCCCGATCTCGCCGCTCGACCAAAGCTGACCCAGCGAATACTCCTCCAGCCAGATCTTCATTCGATCAGCTTCGAGCCGGCGAATCTCCGTGGCGCCGTTAAACTTTTCACAAACGCACACGCTCTCCGGATCGTCGGAGAAACACTCCACCAGAGTCCGTGAGTGCGTGGTCAGAATCAACTGCGTCCGCTTGGAAGCATCGCGGAGTAAGTCAGCGAGCGTCGGAATGATGTCGGGGTGCAGACCAAGTTCTGGCTCATCAATGCAGATGACAGGCGGCGGCGCGGGATCGAGCAGGACGATCAGCAACATCAGCCAGCGCAAGGTGCCATCCGAAAGGCGTTCCGCCGGAGTACGGGAACTCAGTCCCTCCTCCTTTACCATGATGCGCAAATAAGTTCCGAGCAACTCGGTATCCACGTCTTTCACAGGTTCATAGAACTTGCGCAGCAGATCGAGCAACCGATCGAAGACAGACTGGTCACCCCGGTCCCGCATAGCCTTAAGAACCTGCGCTAAGTTGATCGAATCCGCCGCAAGTCTGTAGCTATCAAATCCAGAGGGTTGCAAGGCGCGAGTCTTTGAGCCACTTCCGAAAACCCAGTCGCGGTAAAAAGAAAACCGCTCGACTTGCTTTGCAAAATGGAACGCAGAAATATGGTGAAAAGTGATACTGGCCATGCTCTCAGGCATAGAAAAGACAGAGCGATCTGGGCGCAAGTCAGCGAGCTGTACCGGTGAATCTTCCAGCCCCTCGGTGTGAACAAGCCCCGTCCTGCCAGTGCGTTCAAACACATTCACTTCCGAAATACGCCCCTCCTCAGATCGGCTGATCTCGCGGAAGCTTTCCGATGTCACTAAGAGTTCGCCACTTCGTTCCCGCAGAACAATTGAGTAGGAAAGAAGATTCTCACCTATAAATCCGGGATTAGATAGCAAGTGGGCGGCAATTAAAAAATCGGCGGCGGCGGTGACAGACAGAGAAGGCTCTTTTTCTCCAATGCCCTTCCCCTTCCAAATCCACTCAGGCGCTCCACCGGTTTGAACAACCGTGGACCAAGGATCTTTATCCGGCAGCTTGCTCAGCAGCCCGAAGATCTCAATGAGATTCGACTTGCCCGAGCCGTTCGGGCCGATGAGGATGTTGAGCGGGCGAAGCTCAATCTCTTCTGTGTTGGGGCCGAAGGAGAGGAGGTTGACGGGGCGGATGGACTTCAAGAACGGATGTTGGGCCATGGCTGCGCCTCCTCTCTTTGGGAAGATGCTTGTACCGTATCACTTTAACTCAACTGTGAGGGGCCAGAGAGGAACTTCCCGCACAGAGTACAGTGCCGGGAACGGCAACAGGACCATCGATGGCCGAGGCAGCGCCTTTACCCAATGGGCGCCAGGTGCTTGGTCTTCGAATAGGTGTACTGAATCCTGTGCGCCACCGTAATGGTCGAGAGCGCAGCCAGCACCCAAAGCACCGGCGCCATCACCCCCCAGTGGTTGAACAGCGCGCCCAGAAGGATGAGCACAATCCGCTCCGGCCGCTCCATGAAGCCCACCTTACATTGGCCGATCAGCGCCTCGGCCCGCGCCCGCGTGTAACTCACCATCAGCGACGTCACCATCACAAACGCCACCAGCACCACGTATCTGAAGCGGTTGATGCGCCCGTAGTAGACCAGCAACCCGAAGAACAGCACCACGTCGGAGTAGCGGTCGATCACCGAGTCGAAGAACGACCCGAAGACCGTCACCTGGTTGTTGCGCCGCGCCACGCGCCCGTCCACCATGTCGAAGATTCCCGCCCCGAAGATCACCAGCCCGGCATAGAAAAACATGCGTCCCGAGTTCGAGGCGTTGGCGTGCCCAAACAGAACCGCGGCCACGATGTTGATCACCAGGCCAATGAACGTCAGTACGTTGGGAGAGATGCGGGTAAGCGCCAGGCCGTGCACAATGCGATCAAGAAGCCAGCCGCAACCGCGGCCGAAAGCGCTGGTCCAGGTCATTCCGGGTATCCTTGTTACTGCTTTGTGGCGGCGGCGTCGCCTTCCGGCTCCGCTTCGCCCGCCTCATCGTGAATCGTAGTCAGTTTCAGAATCTCAAGTTCGCGCTTGCCGTTGGGCGTAACAATGGTGGCTATGTCGCCCACCCGCTTGCCTACCAGCCCGCGTCCAATCGGCGACGTGGTCGAAATCAATCCCTTCGCAACGTCGGATTCCTCGCTCGTCACCAGCCGGTAGACAATCTCCTCATCCTTGGTGGAGTCGAAGACCACCACCGTCGAGCCGAACCCGGCCTTGTCTTTGGGGATGTTCGCGAGGTTCACCAGCGACAACTCAGCCATCCGCCGCTTCAACTGCCCTAGCCGCGCATTCACAAAGGTCTGGCGCTGTTTCGCCATGTGATACTCGGCGTTCTCCGACAAATCCCCCATCGCCACGGCCTTTTTGATCTCCGCGGGAAGCTCATGCTGGAGCTCGTGCTCAAGGATTGCGATCTCGGCGAGAAGCTGCTTCTTTATGTGCTCGGGCATCCATGTTCCGTGGCGGGGAGCGGGGCTGCTCCGTCCGCGTGAGATAGACAAGCTTGACTTTTCATTATAGGCCAGGGAACTGGGAACAGGGATTATGGAATACGAAGACCGCGGCCAATCAACTTTGCGGCCTGCCTACAAAAGCGCTTGAGCGAAAAGGAGGAGCTCCCGCGTCCAGACCGGAAAAGACGGCCCCTGTTCCCTATTCCCTGTTCCCTGTTCCCTGCTCCAAAAACGATTGCAGAATCAGCGCCGCCGCCACCTGGTCCACCACCCGCCGATGCTCCTGCCGCGCATGCCCGGCCTCATACAGAATTTGGTGCGCCTCGCGCGTGGTCAGCCGCTCGTCCCACAGATGGATGGGCAGACCGCTCAACGCGCCCAACTCCGCCGCAAAAGCCTGCGCCCTGGCGGCCTGCGGGCTCACGTCTCCGGAAAGGTGCACCGGGTTGCCCACCACGATGCCCACCACCCCAAACCGCCGCGCCAGCCGCGCCAGCGAGCGCAGGTCTTCGCGCGGGCTGCGTCTTCGCTCCAGCGTCATCACCGGCTGCGCCGTCAGGCCCAGTTCGTCCGACACAGCAACCCCAATGCGGCGGTTGCCGACGTCGAGGCCGAGATAGCGGGGTTTGGATTCCACTCCGTGGCTCCCAGCAGCCATCCTACTGTGCCTGACCGCGGATGGAAATCCCCACCTTGCCGATTCCCACCCGATACAATCAAAGGTAGAGAATCCTCTCGGGGAACTCTCGCGTCTTAAGTGAATGAAGGGTTAACAACCACGGAATGGCAGGCCGCAAACGGAAGAGCAGGAAGAAGAAGAAGAGTTTCGGCGGTGCTCGAATCCTGCTGGCGGCTTTTCTTCTCGCCCTCGCTGCGGCAGGGGCCGCGGCCTGGCTGATCCTGTCACCGTACGGACCGGCCACGGAGACGTTTGTAGAAGTGGCGCCAGGCTCGTCGACCGCTCGCATCGGCCAGCAGCTGGAGGCCGCGGGCGTGGTCCGCAGCCGCTTTGCATTCGAAATGGTGCGCTTGTGGAAGCGCGGAACGCTCCGCGCCGGCGAGTACCGCTTCGATCATCCGGCACCGGCTACTGAAATCTACGCGCGGATTGCGCGCGGGGACGTCTTCACCAGGTCTGTCACCATCCCGGAAGGAGCAAACATCTTCGACGTAGCCACACGGCTGGAACAGGCGGGCTTCGGGGCGCGTAAGGACTTTCTGGACGCCGCGGCCCAACAGACCGCCCTCGTGGCCGACCTCGACCCCGGCGCCAAGACCCTGGAGGGTTATCTGTTCCCGGATACCTATCATCTGGCCCGCAAGGCCACCCCGGCTCAGATCTGCGCTGCCATGGTGCGGCGTTTTCGCGTCGTCGCCGGTCAGCTGGGATTGAACGAAAACGTGCATGCCGTGGTGACCATGGCCGCGCTGGTAGAGCGCGAAACGGCCGTGGACACGGAGCGCCCGCTGGTCGCCAGCGTCTTTCAAAACCGCCTCGCCAAAGGCATGCCCCTGATGACCGACCCCGCCGTCATCTACGGCCTCCAGCTTGAGGGTCGCTGGCGGGGCGTTATCTACCAGGGCGACCTGACCCGCGACACCGCCTACAACACCTATCTGCACAAAGGTCTGCCGCCCGGCCCCATCGCCAATCCAGGAGCCCGCTCGCTGCGTGCTGCCATGGAGCCGGCAAAGACGGATTATCTCTACTTTGTGGCCGCCGGGGCCAACCCGCAGGGACATTCGCTTTTTTCCAGCTCCCTCGACCAGCAGAATCGCAACGTCGCCGGCTACCGTCACGCCGTCAAACGCGCAGGTGGCCGATGAAGCCAGTCTGCCGTCACGCTTCTCTCGGAGCCCTGCTGCTTCCTCTCCTGCTCACGGGTTGCTCGCTCTTTCCCACCACCCGCAGACTGCCCGTGCCCAAAGCGCCGGCAATTACCCAAACAGTCACCCCGGAGGAGTTGGTTGGGCGGCTGAATGAGCGCTGGGCTGGCATCAGTACCCTCACGGCCAAGGTCGAGTTTCGGGCCAGCGTGGCCAAGAGCAAGGAAGGCGTGGCCACCGACTACCCCAGCATCGAGGGCCACATCCTGCTGCGCAAGCCTTCCGATTTGCGCGTGCTCGGGCGCTATTTCGGTGTGTTGGCCTTTGACATGACCAGCGATGGAAAGAGCTTCAGCTTGTCCGTCCCCACCAAGAACAAATTCATCAAGGGCTCCAATGCGGTCAGGAAGAAATCGCTCAACACGTGGGAAAACCTGCGTCCGGGATTCTTCTTCGATGCCTTGCTCGTGCGGGGGCTGGAGCCGGACGATTTGTACTCCGTGGTAATTGACTCGGAAACGCTGGAAGATGCGGCCCGGAAGCACTTGTTCACCGTTCCGGAATACATTCTTAGCATTAGCCGCCGCAAACCGGCCACTCAACAGTTGATGCCCGTGCGCGTGGTCACCTTCAGGCGCGACGATCTTCTTCCTTACCAACAAGATATATACGACAGCGAAGGCCACCTCGAGACCCACGTCACCTACTCGGCCTACCAGGACTTTGAAGGCAGCCAATACGCCTCCCTGGTCACCATCAAGCGCCCCATCGATGAGGTGGAGATTGTGCTCACCGTCGACGACGTGCACGAGAATCAGCCCCTTGCCGACGACCAGTTCGTGGTCAAGCCGGCCGATGGCGCCAAGATCCAGAACCTGGAAGAGTGAAGTCCGGCCCAGCCTTTTCTGGCCACAGCGGTCATCCCCTCTGATGTGCTAAAAAGGGAGGTTGCGTTCCACGCGCATGCTCAAGAAAGGAAACTCCATGGACCGCAGAACATTCCTCGGCGCTGCCTCCGCCGCCCTGCTCGCCGACGCGCTTTGCCCCGCCGCATCCTTCGCCGCGCCCGCCCCGCTCAAGCCCATGGAGGTGGGCCTGCTCGTCAGCCCTTTTGGCGCTCCCGAGGCCACCTTCCGCCGCGTTCACGACATGGGCTTTTCCAACTGCTTCCTTTCCCTCGACAGCTACCTCAACGGCTTCACGCAGGAGATCGCGAACCAGTTTGGCGAGCTGCTAGCCAGGTACTCGCTGGTCGCCACCACGGTCGAGGTCGTCGGCCCGCCGCCCCTGGAATGGAACTTCCTGCGCGGCCCCTCCACCATCGGCCTCGTTCCCCCCAGTACCCGCGCCGCCCGCATCGACGCCCTGCGCCAGGCCTCCGACTTTGCCAAGCTGCTCGGCATTCCCCAGGTCCAGTCGCATTGCGGCTTCATCCCCGAAGATCCCGCCGATCCGCTCTACCCGGGAACAGTCGAAGCCATTCGCACTGTCGCCCAGCACTGCCAATCGAATGGGCAGTACTTCCTGATGGAGACCGGCCAGGAGACGCCGACCACCATGTCGCGCATGATCCGCGACGTGACCATGCCCAACCTGGCCGTCGGCCTCGATACCGCCAACCTGATCCTCTACGGCAAGGCCAATCCGGTGGACGCGGTCGACATCGTCGGCCCGCACGTGCGCAGCGTGCACGCCAAAGACGGCCGCTGGCCCACCGACCCCAGCCAGTTGGGTGAAGAAGTCCTCATCGGCAAGGGCCTGGTCGATTTCCGGCAGGTCTTCACCAAGCTGCATCGCTTGGGTTACACCGGCGCCATCACCATCGAGCGCGAAACCAGCGGCCCCCAGCAGATCGAGGATGTTCGCCAGGAAAAGATCTACCTGGAAAAAATCCTCCGCGAAGTCCTTGCCTGAACGCAGCGCGTCGCCATGGATTTTCTCCGCGGAAAGCTGGAAACCGGCCGTGGTCAGGGCTACGATAGGGAGGAGGGTGAGATTATGGCAACTCTTGATTGGTCCCAATGCCCTGCCGTCGAGAGCATCCCCGGCAAGGTCAGCGGCGCGTGGGTGCTGCGTGGTACGCGGACGCCGGTGAAGGTGCTGTTTGAAAACCTCGAGGCCGGCATGAGCATTGATGAGGTGATCGAGCAGTTTCCGGTAACTCGCGAACAGCTCGAAAGCCTCATGGCGTTTGTGGCGCGCTCCCTCGACGAATCCCCCACCTACGCATAGGCTTAGACTGGGATGTTAATCCTTGAGGCTAAGATGAAGAGGAAGGTGGAACATGGCAACTCTTGATTGGTCCCAATGCCCTGCCGTCGAAAGCGTGCCGGACAGGCGCAGCGGCGCATGGGTATTTCGCGACACCCGGATGCCGGTCGCTACGGTGTTTGAAAATATCGAGGCGGGCTCGAGTATAGAGGAAATCATCGAGCAGTTTCATGTCACCGAGGAGCAGATTCAAGCCGTGCTCGAGTTTGCTGCCCGCAGCCTCGACGCGCCGCCGGTTCCTGCCGGCACAGCGACCTTGACCGATGCGCATTCTTTGCTACGATGAAGCGAGACCGGAGAACTGGCCATGCAACTGACCGTCCCCCCAGACCTTGAAACGCTCATCAACAAACGCCTTTCCAGCGGCGGTTATACGAATGCTGAAGATGTGCTGCGCCGCGCCCTTGAAGCTCAGGACGCTGAAGAAAGCTTGACTGATGAGGAACGCCGGGCGTTATCGGCTCATATCGAGGAAGGCTATCTGCAGGCCGAACGCGGCGAACTGATCGACGGCGCACAGGCCCGTCGTGAAATTCAGGCGATGAAAGACGACTGGCGCTTGTCCAAACGATGAGCATTTATGTTCTTACGCCTCTTGCCAGATCGGATATTTTCGACATCTGGTCCTACATTGCCGAGGACAGCGAAGACGCCGCCGCGCCTTCAGCCCACGAGGTCACGGAGGCGAGAGAACGCGGGTGGAACAGAATTTCCAATGGCGAGCTGCTCAAAGCAGCCGAGGTCGAAGGATTCGACCTATTGCTCACGACCGACAGGAGAATTCGCTACCAGCAGAACCTTGCCGGACGCAACGTCGCCCTCGTCGTTTTGACCGGCACCACGAAATGGGCGCGGGTCAGATTGCACCTTGAACGTATCGCCGACGCGGTGAACGCAGTCACACCCGGCAGCTATACCAAGGTGGAAATTCCGTGGACCGACCGCAATCAGCAGCGAGGTCTCTGAAAGGGTAGGTTTGGAACTCGACAAAGCCCGCGCAGCTGCATAATAACAACAAGTCATGTGCCGTCTTCGGAGAGTAACCTTCATATGAGTGTCGCCGCACTTTTTGCAGAACTGTTTCGACTACTTTCGCAAGTACCGGGAACATTTTGGGGCGTGATTGCCGGTTCGATATTTACGCTTCTCGGCACTCAGTTGACAAATCGAGCCAATGACGGAAGGATCAGATTACAGCTTCAGACCGACAGGGAATTGCGAAGCCGCGAACGGGAAATGAGCTTCCGAAAAGAGGTCTTCGTCAGTGCCGCTGAAGCTGTAGCCCGCGCAGTAAGCACCCTTTCAAAATTTTCGGATTTGAGCGTTCCACAGAAAGACCTTAGCGCCGCGATTTTAGAAAGTTCCCCCGCCCTTGCAAAGGTCAATCTCGTTGCGAACGAAGATACAGTTCAAGCACTTGCCGCGCTTATGGGTGAAGTGTCTGGCGCGTTTTTGCATCTCTCTCACCAACGTCTAGCCATCGAGGCTTTACAAGAAAACATCAAGATCAAAACCGATCAAATGGGGGGATTTGCGAAAACGCGTGATGCAATGTTGGAGCTTCTGCGGCATCAGAATATTGAAGGGCTTAACAGCCTGTGGTGCAAGTCCCGATACCTTCCCGAGAAAATCGAGCGGTATCCACAGGAGTCCTTCGTAAAATCAAGATATGGCGATGGGAACGCGCAAGGATCGAGAGCGGCAAGAGGATCTGTGGGTGGCATATAC
>DATNHL010000010.1:0-34330 GCA_035604995.1 Occallatibacter sp.
CAACCGGGGACAGGCGTCCCAAACCAGCAGCACTCCGACGCCCGCCAGCGTGACAGCCCCAAGGATGACGGGGAGGAGCCGATGGGTGCGGTCAAGACGAATGTACATGAGACATTATTGACCGCCCCTCGAAAGGAAATCGTAAGGGCAGCCAGGGGGCAGGTGAAGAACGGCGTCCGCGTTGAGACCCGCCGGCGCACCCTGCGCGCACGGAACCAGCAGGCTGGGAACGCCTGCGGATGAGGCCTCCAGGAACTCTGACGTCTTGGCTGGAATGAGCCATCAAAAGCGCTCGGCGAAGGACAGGAGGTAGATGAAACGCGGGGTGGCTCGATGCGAACAAGCGGATGCTTTAGAATTCGTAAGGAAGTTCAACTCAACCTGCGAAGAAAACTTTCAGTCGTGCGGACCCACCAAAGTCTGGTTCGGTAGGCGGTCGTCCATCCCGTCAGGGCGGCCTGTTTTCAGAAGTTTGCTCGTCTGGTCGCTGCCAGTGGGGCAAGAGTTCGGAAAAGGAAAGATCATGAAATTCGCTGGATTGCTGGTGATGCCAGCCGGTTTCTTTCTCGCGATTGCCGCGCTGGTGCTGTTTCCGGCCTCGAATGCGGCCGCGCGGGGGGCTTTTGTGCTGTGCGGGCTGGCCGTTGAAGCCCTGGGGCTGGTAGTTGCCGTGCGCGGGCACATGGAAGCACAGGGAAAGAGCCGCCCATGACACCCAATCTGCCGCCGGTAATGACTGAGGCTACGTTCGTCCTG
This sequence comes from Occallatibacter sp., assembly GCA_035604995.1. GTDB lineage: Bacteria > Acidobacteriota > Terriglobia > Terriglobales > Acidobacteriaceae > Telmatobacter. The sequence goes on from DATNHL010000010.1 coordinate 757, forward strand.
GTTCTGGTTCTGCTGCTCGTGGCCCCGCTGGCCCTTGCCGGTGTGGCGCTCATCAACACGGGGCTGGGCCGGTCGCGGTCGGCCGCGCAGTCGCTGCTGGGCAACCTTGCGATTGTGGCCGTGACGGCCATTGCCTTTGCGCTGGTTGGTGCAACAATTGCCGGAACGGCGGGCGGCGCGGGCCACACCTTCCACCTGGCCGGCAGGCCGTGGAACTGGCTGGGCGCGGGGCCGCTTTTTCTGCGCGGGCTGGCTGCTGCGCCGGCGCAGGCGCAACTGGGGCTCCTGTTCGAGTTTCTGGCCGTGGCGCTGGCCGCGCTGATTCCGTGGGGCTCGGGAGCGGACCGGGTGCGGCTGACGGCGGGATGCGCGGTGGCCGCGGTGATGGCCGCAATTGTGTTTCCGCTGCTGGCGCATTGGGTGTGGGACGGGGGCTGGCTGGCGCAACTGGGCGTAACCTTCTCTCTCGGCTCGGGATTTCAGGACCCCGCGGGCGCGGCCGTGGTGCACGTGCTGGGAGGCTTGAGCGCGCTGGTTGTGGTGTGGATTGCCGGGCCGCGCAAGGGAAAATTTCCCCAGGGCGGCTTTGCCACCGCCATGCCGGGCCACAACGCGGTTTACATTCTCTTTGGCTGCCTTTTGGCGCTGGCGGGTTGGCTGGCGTTCAACGTGGCCGGGGCCGTGCTGTGGATGCACGCGCCTTTGGCCGCGCTGCCGGTGACGGCGGTGAACACGCTGCTCTCGGCCTCAGGCGCCGTGGCGGCCACCTTTGCCGTGACGCGCATTCGCTTCGGTAAGCCCGACGCCAGCTTGTGCGCCAACGGGTGGCTCGCCGGGCTGGTGGCTTCGAGCGCGACCGCGGGGATTGTAACGCCCGTGCAGGGGCTGATGATCGGGCTGATCGCCGGCGTGCTGACGCCGCTGCTGGTGGAGGTGCTGGAACTGGCCGTTTCCATCGACGACCCCTCGGGGGCCATTGCCGTGCACGGCGCGGGCGGGCTGTGGGGATTGATCGCCGCGGGCGCGCTGGCTCCGCAGGCGGGACAACTGGTGGCTCAGTTGGTGGGCATTGCCGCGCTGCTGGGGCTGGCGCTGCCGCTGCTGTATCTGCTGTTCTGGTTGGTGAACCGTGTGGTGCCCTTGCGCGTGGACCCGGACGGCGAGCGGATCGGCATGGACCTGCACGAGCTGGGCGGCGGCGCCTATCCGGAGTTTGTGATTCACCGGGATGACTCGTACCGGTAGCTTCAACAGAATCTGTATTGGTGCAACTCAATCCCGTAGGCTGGCCGACCCGCTACCTCACCGCCGCGCCAAGGCCATCATCAGCCCAAAGATCAGGATTGGCACCAGCGCCAGGCCGGCGTAAATGAGCATGCGGCGGGCATTCGGCAGGCGCATGCCGCGCAATGCGGGGCGGCGTTCGCTGCTGTCGTCGACGCCGACCTGCTCCTGATGCTCGAGTTCCCAGGCCATCTCGCCGGCGGTCTGGTAGCGCTGGCGCGGGTCGCGGACCAGGGCTCGATTGAGAATCTCGTTCAGCTCGGGGGAGATCTCGGGGCGGCGCGTGCGCGCTGGCTCGGGGTCGTGGAGCAGGCGCTCGTTCATCACCGCCAGCGGGTTCGGGCCGGTGTAAGGCGGGTCGCCGGTGAGCATCTCGTAGAACATGACGCCCAGCGAGTAGATGTCGCTGCGCTGGTCGCCACGCTGTCCCTTCACCTGCTCGGGCGAGATGTAGTCGGGGGTGCCCAGGGTGGCCGACATGTCGACAAAGGTGATGCGCCGGGCGTCTTCCTTCATGGCGATGCCGAAGTCGATGAGCTTGATGCCGTCCTCGGCGTCGACCATGATGTTTTCCGGCTTCAGGTCGCGGTGGACCACGCCGTGCTTGTGCATGGTGTCGAGCGCGTCGCAGATCTGCAGGGCGAAGTTGGTTGCACGGTCGATGGGGAGTTTGCGCTCCTCATTCAGGATAGTGCGGAGCAGGCGGCCTTCGACCCACTCGATGACCATGTAGAGGCGGCTGCGCTCTTCTCCATCGTAGGTCTTGACGACGCCGGGGTGGTCCAGCTCCTGGCCAATCTCCTGCTCGCGGCGGAAGCGCTCGACGAGGACCGGGTCGGCCTCCATCTCGGGGTGCGGAACCTTGATGGCGACCTGGCGGCCGTCGTTAAGGTCGGTGGCCTTGAAGAGCGTGGCCATGCCGCTGCGCGCCACTGTGGCGACGAGGCGATAGTGGTCCAGCGTGTCTCCGGCTTCAAGCGTGGTCATCAGGATGCACTGCATAACACTCTAAATTCTTTCACCCAAGTCGTAAGAAAACCCTCAGGATTCCCGAAGGAAAACGCGGCAAACCAAGCCAGCCCGCATCCGGGTAATGTCCGGATTGCCGACAAACCGTCCCCGACCTCGCTCCTACGGTGTCCGGGCCAGTTTTTTACAGAAAGGCCGATTCCTCACGGTAGTAGAATTCCCCAAGCGAACCGCCGCGAACATTGACTAAAGCGAAAGAGAGCTCGGTGCTGCAGTGACAGTTGGGAATCAAGCAAGTGGGAAGGAAAGGGGAGACTATCCATGCATGATTTGAGCTCACCTCAAACATCGTCTCTTTACTTGCTGATAGTGGGGGTCCTCTCATTTTGCGCGGCTTCGGTTTTCACCTATACGGGCAAGGCGTGGGTCCGCTTTCAGGGATGGGTCTACCGCGCCAAGGAGCCGAAGTGGTTTTGGTGGGAGGTCGCGTTGTATTACCTCTGTGGTGTTGGTTTGATCGGCTATGCCTTTTACTTGGTCAATTGAGTTTAAAGCCGATTCGATCTCCGCATTCCGTTCGTCCGAATTCCGCATCGTGCCCAGTTCACCGGCAAACCGGAACTTACCCGCCCCCCACCGAATTCCGCCAGTGTTGCCCGCGAGCCGGATAGAATTGTGACTTGGATTCCTGGATGCTGCGTTTTTTCCGAACTCTGGTTGCCTGTGTTTTTCTCGTCGTGCCGCTTGCGCCCGCATGGCCTCTTGCGCCTGGCGGTGGTGTGGCCGCGTCGAAGTCGCACCACGAGAAACCCGAGGCGCCGCAGGAGACGGGGTTTCTGAATCGCAAAATCGAGCTGCACGGCGTGACGTACCGCTTCCAGGTGTATCTTCCCGAGGAGTGGCGGCGCGACGACCACAAGTTGTGGCCCATCATCCTGGCGCTGCATGGTCGCGGGGAGCGGGGCTCCGAAGGAATGTGGCAGACGCAGATCGGCCTGCCCCAGGCGGTGCGGGACCACCCGGAGCGCTGGCCGTTTGTGATCGTGATGCCGCAGTGTCCACTGATGAATGTGTGGACTGACCCGGAGATGCTGGCAATGGCCGTGTCGGCGCTGGATCAGGAGTCGGCCGAGTTTCACGGCGACCCCGCGCGCACCTATCTGACAGGCCTCTCCCTGGGCGGGTACGGGGCGTGGGAGCTGGCGCGGATGGTCCCCCATCGCTGGGCGGCGATTGCCATTTGCGCGAGCGGGGTTTTCTGGAGCTATGTGCCGGAGCGCTGGCAGGAGGTGGCGACGCTGCCGGCCGAGTACGCGCACGCGGTGGGACGGACGCCGGTGTGGCTGTTCCACGGGATGGACGACCCGGTGGTGCCGCCGCGCGAGAGCGAGCTGATGTTCGAGGCCCTGAAGGCGGCGGACGGGCACGTGCGGCTGTGGATGTTCCAGGGACTGAAGCACGACTGCTGGACACGGGCCTACGACGAGGCAGAGCTGCCCCGGTGGCTGCTGGCGCACCACGCGGCTGAGGCGGCAGGCACGGCTCCCGCAACGGCCGTGGCGGAGACGCCGGCGCTGGCCGAGCGGCTGGTGATTCCCTTCCACCCGCCGGCCATCAAGTTGGCGCCGGCGGTGCTGGACTCGCTGGCCGGAGAATACGACGACCCGAAGGGCCACCCGGTGATCACCATCTTCCGGCAGGGCGACGAAGTCTACGAGAAGAACTTGCAGGGGGAGATCGCGGAACTGGCGGCGGAGACCTCGAGCGTGTTCTTTTATGCAAATGGCTCGAGCACGACGCGGCTGACGTTCGAGCACGATGCGCAGGGACGGGTGAGCGCGCTGGTGCTGCACGACGACCGGCACGAGGAGCGGTGGGAGAAGCGGGCGGCGGCGGGGAGCCGGTAAGGCGGCGCGGGCGCGGCGGGCCTATGAAGGGGCCTTTGCACAATTGATTCGCTGAAAGGGGGCATTCCCTCAGGGGCTCAAGCCTCATTCAATTGATCGCGCTTGCGGCGTGGCTATAGCGAAACCAGAGTAGATGTGTCCCGGAAGCAAGCCCGCCAAGTGGCTTTTTCCCTCAAGAAAAAGCCACCCTGAAGACCCTCCTGAAGGCTACGGTTACTCTGGTTTCGCTCTAGAGCCGCGCCCTTGCAAAGCGAGAAAAAGGAATGCGGAATCGGGTGGAACCACCTGTCCAGAATTTCGACCAATCCGCATTCCTTCGCATCACGGCCTGGGCTCCGTCGCCTTGAGGAACTCGCTCAGGTAGTCCTTCCACACCGCGGCGACGGTGTGTGTGCCGTGCCCGCGTGTCGAGTCGGAGATGGGGATGAGGATGAAGCGCGCATTGGGCATGCGCTTCACCTGCCGTTCCGCGATGCCCAGCTCCGGCGGGTTGATGTAGTCGTCGGCGGAGTTGATCCACAGCACCGGCGCGGTGATCCTGTCCAGATGCGGGCTGGGGTCGTAGTTGCGGCTGGCATTGAAGTAGTAGATCAGGTCGTTCGCATCGAGGGTTGCGGTGCGCTTCAGGTACTCGTCCACGTACTTCTCAGCCGCCTCGCGCGTGGGCGCCTGCTTCTGCATCTGGAGCGGGCTCGAGCCCATGATCATCACCATTTCCGCCGCCGTGCGCAGGCCCTGGACCGGCTCGGTCTTGTAGTCGCCGCCCATCCACGAGGGGTCCTGTTTGATGGCCTCGATGGCCATGGATCGCATCATGCGGTTGCGGCCGGCAATCTGCACCGGCAGGCATGCGAAGGGCGCGAGAGCATCGGCAAAGCCGGGGTATGTCTCGCCCCAGACGAAGGTCTGCATGCAGCCCATCGAGGTTCCCAGGATGAGGCGCAAGTGGTCGATCTTCATCTCGTCGAGCATCATCCGCTGGCTGTGCACCATGTCGTCGTAGTCGTATGCGGGGAAGCGCGCGTGCAGGCCGTCGGAGGGTTTGGAACTCTGGCCGTGGCCGATGTCGTCGGGCAGGATGAGGAAGTATTTGGTGATGTCGAGCGGCTCTCCGGGGCCGAACAGCACGTTCGAGAAGAGTGGATTCAGCAGCGAGTGCGCGTTGCCGCCGGTGCCGTGCAGCAGCAGCACGGCGTTGTCCACGTGGCCGGCGGCGTTGCGGTGGGGTGTGCCCAGGGTGAGGTAGTGCAGCCTGAGTTCGGGCAGGGTTTCGCCCGTGACAAAGCGGAAGTCCTTGAGCACGGTAACGCCGTCGACGGTGGGCCAGGTCCGCGAAGGCGCTTGCGCGGCTGGATTCGCAGGGGGAAGGGACATTGTCTGGCTGTTGGAAGCCACGCAAAGCAGAAAAGAAGCCGCGATCAAGATTCGGAGTGCCCGCAGGTACATTTGGAAGCTCCTTGGGAGTGCGAACCGGGCAATCACCAGCGTTCTCCTTCCCTGCCGCCGGTGTCAAGCGCGAATGCCGTTCCCTCCGCTCGCCGATCCGCGCTAAAATCGATGCGTATTCGATGCGCAGCCGCCCTGCCATTCCGGTAAACGGACCTCCCCTGCTGAGGCGCTTTCGCCGCGGCCGGCCCGACCGTGGACGGCGCTCTTGCCGCTGAGTAAGCTATTCCCGCAAGAAGACTTTGATGGATGGCCGCGGACTGTGCGCCTCGGCGTCCGGCGGAATCGCCGCGAACCGCGGATTCCGAGTAAACATACATCGCTCCATCCGCGGCTCAAGCGGATAGAAAGGTTCCTACCGATGAACAGCTTTCAGAGCCGGGCTACGCTGACCTCCGGCGACCGCTCCTATACGATCTACCGGCTTCCGGCGCTCACGGCGCGTGGCTTCGACCTGAGCCGGCTGCCCTTCAGCCTGAAGATTCTGCTGGAAAACCTGCTGCGCCGCGAAGATGGCGTCAACGTCACCGCCGGCGACATCGAGTTCCTGGCCAATTGGGACGCCAAGGCCGAGCCCAGCCGCGAGATAGCCTACATGCCGGCGCGCGTGCTGATGCAGGACTTTACCGGCGTGCCCGCCATCGTCGACCTGGGCGCCATGCGCGACGCCGTCAAGACGCTGGGCGGCGACCCGGAGCGGGTGAATCCGCTCATTCCCGCCGAACTGGTCATCGACCACTCGGTGCAGGTGGACGAGTTCGGAACCCCAGGGGCGTTCGAGGCCAATACGCTGCTCGAGTTCCAGCGCAACCGCGAGCGCTACGCGTTCCTCAAGTGGGGCCAGACGGCGTTCCGCAACTTCTCCGCCGTGCCGCCGGGCATGGGCATCTGCCATCAGGTCAATCTAGAGTACCTGGCCCGCGTCGTATTCACCACGGAGATTGACGGAGAGGTTGTGGCGTACCCGGACACGCTGGTCGGCACCGACTCGCACACCACCATGATCAACGGCCTGGGCGTGCTGGGCTGGGGCGTGGGCGGCATCGAGGCCGAGGCGGCCATGCTGGGGCAGGCCGTGAGCATGCTGGTTCCGCAGGTCGTGGGCTACAGGCTCACCGGCAAGCTGAGGGAGGGCGCGACGGCCACCGACTTGGTGCTGACCGTCACGCAGGCTCTGCGCAAGCTGGGGGTGGTTGGGAAATTCGTCGAATTCTATGGGCCGGGAATCGCGGAGCTGCCGTTGGCCGACCGCGCCACCATCAGCAACATGGCCCCCGAGTACGGCGCAACCTGCGGCATCTTCCCGGTCGACGCCGAGACGCTGCGCTACCTGCGGCTGACGGGACGGAGCGAACAGCAGATCGCACTGGTCGAGGCCTACTACAAGGAGCAGGGCCTGTTCCACACGGCGAGTTCGCCAGAGGCTGTCTACACGCAAACGCTGGAGCTTGACTTGGGGCAAGTGGAGCCCAGCGTGGCCGGACCGAAGCGGCCGCAGGATCGCGTGCTGCTGAAGGACGCGGCGGCCAGCTTCGCGCAGCAGTTGCCCACAATGCTTGCGCCCACGGCCAAGCCGCTCGGGACGCGGACGGCGGCTGCCTGGCTGCGCACCGCCGTCACCGACACCGGCGTCGCCGAAAAGGTTCCGGTTCACCTGACGACGACCGTGAAGGAGCGCTTCGGCGTCGATCCGGACCAGTATCTCGATCACGGCTCGGTGGTCATCGCCGCCATCACCAGCTGCACAAACACCTCCAACCCCTCCGTCATGGTGGCTGCCGGAATCCTGGCCAAGAAGGCCGTCGAAAAGGGGCTGACCGTGCCGCCGTGGGTGAAGACCTCGCTGGCGCCGGGTTCGCGCGTGGTCACCGACTACTACGCCAAGGCCGGTCTGCTGCCGTACCTTGAAAAGCTGCGCTTCAACGTGGTGGGCTACGGCTGCACGACGTGCATCGGCAATTCCGGGCCGCTGCCGACGGACGTTTCAAAAAGTATCGATGAGCACGGGCTGGTGGCCGTGAGTGTGCTTAGCGGTAACCGCAACTTCGAGGGCCGCGTGAACGTGGACGTACGGGCAAACTACCTGATGAGCCCGCCTCTCGTCGTCGCTTACGCCCTCGCCGGCAAGATCGGCCACAACTTCGAGACCGATCCGCTGGGCGTGGACAAAGCCGGCCAGCCCGTCTACCTCAAGGACATCTGGCCCACCCAGGCCGAGGTTGCCGCGGCCATAGAAAAGGGCCTCTCCAGCGAGAGCTTCCGCCGCGAGTACTCGACGGTCAGCCTGGGCGACGCCAACTGGCAGGGCCTCAGCTTCCCCACCGGCGACGTCTACCGGTGGGAGCCGGACTCCACCTACATCCGCAAGGCGCCGTACTTCGACCGCATCACCCAATCCCCCACGCCCGTCACCGACATTCTGGGCGCGCGCGTGCTGGCGGTGCTGGGCGACTCGGTGACGACGGACCACATTTCGCCGGCGGGCAACATCAAAGCCAACGGGCCTGCGGGCAAATATCTCGCCGAGCACGGCGTGAAGCCCGCCGACTTCAACAGCTACGGCTCGCGCCGCGGCAACCACGAAGTGATGGTGCGCGGGACATTCGCCAATGTGCGGCTCAGGAACAAGCTCGCCCCCGGCACCGAAGGTGGCGTTACGCGCCTGCTACCCGACGGTGAGCAGATGTCCATCTTCGACGCCAGCGTGAAGTACGGGGAGCGCGGCGTGCCCCTGGTGATCCTGGCCGGCAAGGAGTACGGCTCCGGCTCCTCGCGCGACTGGGCCGCCAAGGGGCCCAAACTGCTGGGCGTACGCGCAGTCATCGCCGAAAGCTACGAACGCATTCACCGCTCCAATCTCGTCGGCATGGGAATTCTGCCTCTGCAGTTTGAGGCGGGCAAGAATGCCGACTCGCTCGGACTCACCGGCGAGGAGGTCTACGACTTCGCCGGCCTGACTGCGCTCATCGCAAGCAAGTTCTCCGGCGGACGCACCCTTAAGGTCAAGGCCACGGCAGCCGATGGCGCGGTGAAGGAGTTCGAAGCCAAAGTCCGCATCGACACCCCGCAAGAGATCGAGTACTACGAGCACGGCGGGATTCTGCAGTACGTGCTGCGGCAGTTGGCGGCGAAGTAAACGACTTGGAGGCTGGGCCGGAAGCGGGGTGAGGGGGAACTTCACCCCGCTTAGTGATCTTGAATTGAAGGCTGGTCTATACTCGTTCCATGCGGAATGAATTCACTGCGGTGATTGAGCGCGACGGCGATTGGTTTGTCGCCTGGTCTCCCGAGATTCCCGGCGCCAACGGTCAAGGGCGCAGCGTGGAAGAGTGCCGTGAAAGCCTTGGCGCGGCTATTCAACTGATTCTGGAAGACCGCCGAGAGGATGGGCTTCGCGGGGTGCCCCCGGACGCTCTTCGGGAGACGGTCACCATCCAGTGAAGCGCGAGTCGCTGCTGCGCCACCTGCGCTTGCACGGATGCTATCTGAAGCGCGAAGGCGGCTCCCACTCCTTGTGGTGCAATCCGGCGACGGGACAGACGGAAGCAGTTCCCCGCCATACCGAGGTCGCGGATCTACTTGCGCGTAAGATTTGCCGGGGATTGTCGGTTCCGGAGATTGGGCGATAGGAAAAACATCGCAAGAGGTTTATCGAAGGAAAAACGCCAGTCCCCTGGGGGAGTGGCGTTTTTGCATGAGCGCTTGGACTCGGTTACTTTTTCTTTGCCGCAGCCCTGGGCGCTGGCCGCTTGGTCCGGGCGGGGCCTTCGGCTGCCGGCGGCGCGGGCTCTTCTTCCTTGGGCGCAAAGAAGCGCGTGCCCTCCATGGCGTGCTCGCCCATGACGTGCAGGCGCAGGAAGTTGGTGGACCCCGACTTGGTGCGCGTTCCGGCCACGATGGCGATAACCTCGCGCGGCCGGACGTAGCCGCCCTGCTCGAGCAGATTCTCGGCGCACTCGACCAGAGCTTCGGTCGAGTTGACCTTGGGGCAACGAATGGGAGTGGTGCCCCACAGCAGGTTGAGGCGATTGATGGTGACCTCGATGGGGCTGAGCGCAAAGATGGGCGAGGAGGGGTGGTATTTCGAAAGCTGGCGGGCGGTGACGCCGGACTCGGTGAACAGCGCAATGCCGCGCAGGTCCAGATCGTCGGCGGCGTGGGCTGTAGCCTCGCAGATGGTTTCGGCAATCGACAGGTGGCTGCGCCGCTCCCTGGGCTCGGAGTAGCTCTGCTCCTTGATGTGGCGCTCGGCGTCGGCGACGATGCGGGCCATCATGGCGACGGCTCCCACCGGGTACTTGCCCACCGCCGACTCGCCGGAGAGCATGACCGCGTCGGTTCCGTCGTAGACGGCGTTGGCCACGTCGGAGACTTCGGCGCGGGTGGGGCGGGGATTCTCGATCATCGATTCAAGCATCTGCGTAGCGGTGATGACGGGCTTGCGGAACTCGGCGGCGCGGCGGATCATGTGCTTCTGGATGGCCGGAACCTTTTCCGGGGGGACCTCGACGCCCAGATCGCCGCGGGCCACCATGATGGCGTCGGCAACGGTCAGGATGGCGTCCAGGTGTTCGATGGCCTGGGGTTTTTCCAGCTTGGCGATGATCCAGGTCTCCCCGCCGTAGGCCGAAACCCGGTTGCGTACCAGGCGCACATCCTCGGCGGTACGGACAAAGGAGACGGCAATCGCGTCCACGCCGTTCTTCAGCGCGAATTCAAGATCCTCCGTGTCCTTGTCGGTCAGGGAGGGAACGCGCACCGGAATGCCGGGCAGATTGATGCCCTTGTTCTCGCCCAGCATGCCGCCGTTGATGATCTCGCAGACCACGTCCTCGCCAAGGACTTCGTGGACGCGCAACTCGATCAGGCCGTCGGAGAGCAGGATGCGCGAGCCCTGCTCCACGTTTTCAGCCAAGGTCTTGAAGGTGGTGCCCACCAGCGATGCCGTGCCGGGAACCTCGCGCGGGGTGATGGTGAGCCGCTGGCCGGCCTTGAGCAGCACCGCTTGGTGATCTTTCAGCTTCGAGGTGCGGATCTTGGGGCCCTGCAGGTCGCCCAGGATGCACAGCGGCTTGCGTTCCTCGCGGCTCACCTTCCGGATCATCTGGATCAGCGCCAGCTTCTCCTCGTGGGTGCCGTGGGAGAAGTTGAGGCGAACCACATCCACGCCAGCTCGCACCAGGTCCCGGAAAACCGGCTCGGTGTTCGAGGCCGGTCCGAGGGTGGCGACGATCTTGGCGCGGCGCTGCGATGGGGAATCGGTCAAACTCAGTTCGAATGCCATGGCACAAGCTCCAAAAATTGCATATTTCAGTAAAAGAAACGGTGGGTGTGGGGCCCGCTCCATTGTACACGGGGGGTTGGACCGGGCCCCGACTTCATCAAGCTTCTGTCAAACTATGCGGAATCGTCAGTGCGAGTTGTCACAGACTGGAGACAGCTGCTTCCGTTTTGCCGGAAACGGAAATCCTCTCCTGCCGTTCCCGGAAGAGCGCGCCGTTCAGCTCCGCACCCAGCAGCACGCTCACCGCCGTAATGTACAGCCAGATCAGGGTCGCGATCCCCGCGCCAAAGGATCCGTAAAACATGGAGTAGTCGGCGATCCGCGTCACATACCAGCCGAAGGCCAGCGTGGCCGGAAACCAGATCACCGTCCCGGTCACCGCGCCCGGCGCAACCCACAACCAGTGCTCCTTGCGCCGCGTCCCGAAGTGGTAGAGAGCACTCAGCACCGTAACGCTGGTGGCCAGCGCGATCGACCAGCGCATGCCTCGCCAGAGAATGAGCACCGCGTGGCGCAGTTCATGGTCCGCGTTCTCGATCATCCAGGCCTCGATCTGGTGCCCAAACACCACCAGCAGCGTGGCCGCCGACAGCGGCACCAGCGCAATGGGAACCAGCAGCAGCGCCCGCGCCCGGCGCCCCCAAAAGCTCCAATCGTCCAGCGGCAGCCGGTAGGCGCGGCGAAAGCCCTCCATCAGCGAGAGCATCATGCCCAGGCCGGCAAAGATGCTCAGTGCGCCGGCAGAGAGGATGAATTGGTTGGAGTGGAACCGCCGGCTCAGGACATAAGACTGCAGCAGGTCCATCGAGTCGGCAGGCAGCATCTGTTCAAAGGCGCCGCGGATGGTTCCCAGCATCGTGTTGCCCTCCGGAACCTGCGCCAGCAGCGTGGTGACGACCAGCAGCGCGGGAAACAGCAGAAGCATGCCGGAGTATGCCGCGGCCTTGGCCGTGTTGAAGACGTCGTTGGCAAGGGCCTGGACGGCGGCGCTACGGAGATGGGCAAGAAACCGGAACATGCGAGTCTCTGCCAAGAGTAGAGCATTTTCGCGGATTCCGGCTACCGCCGCCGATGGTCAGGGGTCGACGGATGAGCTGCGGTGCGAATCTCGACGGGACGCGGGCCTGACGCAACCCCTGACGGCCAATAGGCAAACGGTTTATCATGGCCCCGCCATGGAATTCTACATCACCCGTTCTCTCCGGCTGCTGTCCCTGTTGCTGATGCTGGCCGGTCTGGGCTGGTTCTCCGCCGCGGCGCAAACCAGCCCTTCTCACAACCCGCAGCTCGCGTCGAAGGAACTCAATGCGCGCGTCGAGGCGCTCTTGAAGAAGATGACGCTGGAGGAGAAGATCGGGCAACTGGTGCAGTATGCGGCCGGGTACGCGACCGGGCCCAACGCGTCGAATCTCAAGTACGACGAGCTGGCGGCCCGCGGGCAGGTCGGCTCCTTTCTCAACGTTGTGGGTGCGGAGGCGACCAACCACTACCAGCACATCGCCATGGAGAAGTCGCGGCTCCGCATCCCCATCCTCTTCGGGCAGGACGTCATCCACGGCCATCGCACCACCTTTCCCGTGCCGCTGGCCATCGCCGCCAGCTGGGACCCGGCGGCCGCCGAGCTTGTTGCCCGTTATGGCGCCGTCGAGGCCCGCGCCGACGGCGTCCCGTGGGTCTTTTCTCCCATGGTCGACATCGCCCGCGACCCGCGCTGGGGGCGCATCATCGAGTCCAGCGGAGAAGACCCCTACCTGGGCTCGGTTCTGGCCCGCGCCTGGGTCAAGGGCTACCAGCAGGACGACCTCTCCAAACCCGACTCCGTGGCCGTCAGCGTCAAGCACTTTGTCGCCTACGGAGCCGCCATCGCCGGGCGCGACTACAACGGCGCCGACATGAGCGAGCTGACCCTGCGCCAGGTCTACCTGCCGCCATTCCACTCTGCGGTCGACGCCGGTGCGGCCACGCTGATGAGCGCCTTCAACTCCATCAACGGCGTTCCCGCCACCGCCAACCCCTTCACACTGACGCAAATCCTGCGCAAGGAGTGGGGCTTCGACGGCTTGGTCGTCTCCGACTGGGGCGCGGTCTCCGAGCTCATCAACCACTCCATCGGCGACGGCCCCAAGGTTGCCCGCAAGGCTCTGGAAGCCGGCGTGGACATGGATATGGAAGGCAACCTCTACGGAACGGTGATTGCCGGCCAGGTACGCTCCGGCAAGATTCCCGAGAGCGTGGTCGACGAAGCCGTCCGCCGCGTTCTGCGCGTCAAGTTTGCGCTGGGGTTGTTTGAGCGCCCGTATACGCCAGAAGGGCCCGCCTACGACGCCACCCCCGAGCGCCGCGCCGCCGCCCGCAAAGTGGCCGATGAAACCATGGTCCTGCTCAAAAACGATCCCGTCGAGGGCGTCGGCCCCCTGTTGCCCCTCCCAGCGAAGGCAAAGAAAGTGGCTCTCATTGGCCCCCTTGCTGACAACCAGCGCGAGCTGCTGGGCGCCTGGGCCGTCACCGGCGATCCCAAATACGTGGTCACCCTTCGCGCCGCCTTGCAGGAGCGCCTGGGCGACCGGCTGCTCTACGCCCAGGGCTGCGATCTGCTCACCGGGGAAGACGCCTCCATCCTCAAGCATGTCGACTTCGAAGGCGCCATGGCCGCCGGCGATCACTCGCCCATTCCCGACGACGCCAAAACCATCGCCGAAGCCGTCGAAACGGCAAAGAAGGCAGACGTGGCCATCCTGGCACTGGGCGAGCCGGCCAACTGGATGGAGGGCGAAGCCGCGAGCCGCGCGACGTTGGGTTTCACTGGCGTCCAGCAGCAGCTTCTTGAGGCAGTGGCGGCTACCGGCAAGCCCGTCATCCTAGTGGTTTTGGCCGGCCGCCCCCTGGAGCTCACCTGGGCGGCCGCGCACGTGCCCGCCATCCTCGAAGCCTGGAGCCCCGGCATCGAGGCCGGCGACGCCGTGGCCGATGTGCTCTTCGGCGACGTGAACCCCTCCGGCAAGCTGCCTTCGAGCTTTCCCCGCTCCGTGGGTCAGGAGCCGCTCTACTACGCGCAGCTGCCCACCGGCCGCCCGGCGCATGGAGATCTGAGCCACTTCCCACAGAATCCCGCGGAGAAGTTCGTCTCCCGCTACATGGATCAGGAAAACTCGGCCCTCTTTCCCTTCGGCTGGGGCCTGAGTTACACGCGCTTCAGTTACGGGCAGCCATCCGTCAGCCGCGCCGAAGTCCCGGTCGAGGAGGTCATCGCCTCCCGCAGCAAGCCCGTGGTGACGGTGGGCGTGGACGTGAAAAACACCGGCCGCGTGGCGGGGACAGAAGTGGTCCAGCTCTACATCCGCAACACCGCCGCCAGCGTCGAGCAGCCGGTCCGCGAGCTGAAGGGCTTCGCCCGCGTCACCCTCGCTCCCGGCGAGCAGAAGCACGTCGAGTTCCCCCTCGGCTTCGACGAGCTGAACTTCTATAACGCCGGCCTCAAGCCCACCGTCGAGCCCACCACCTACAAGATCTGGGTCGGCGGCAGCTCGCTGGCTACGGCGGAGACGAGTTTCCAAGTCGTGGAGTAGAAACAGCGGGGGGCAGGGATCAGGCGGCCGGCTTCAGACGATTGAATGGGCTGCCGGAGCGGTCGAGAATTTGCACTTTCTTCATCGAGAAAGCGATTCTAACTCGACGTATCCATGGTCCCGGCAGGTACACTGTCCAGCATCGGGAGGCAATGACCATGCAGACACGAATTCAGGGCACCACCATGCCGGTGCTCGATGTGCAGCTTGACCCCAACGAGAGTGTCTTTTCAGAGAGCGGCGAGCTCTCCTGGATGACCGCTTCCATCCAGATGACCACCCACACGCAGATGGGCGGCGGAGGCGGCCTGTTCGGCGTGCTCAAGCGCGTGGCCGGCGGCGGCAGCCTTTTCATGACCGAGTACCGCGCCATGCAGTACCCGGGCGAGGTCTCCTTCGCCACCAAGGTGCCCGGCCACATCGTTCCCATCCCCGTTGGCCCGGGCCAGGAGTACATGATCCATCGCCACGGCTTCCTCTGCGCCACCGACGGCGTCACCATCGGCGTGGGCTTCCAGCAATCGCTCGGCGCCGGCGTCTTTGGCGGCAACGGCTTTCTGCTGCAGAAGATTGCCGGGCAGGGAACGGCATGGCTTGAACTGAGCGGAGAACTGATCCAGAAGAACCTCGCGCCCGGCGAAGTGCTGCGGGTACACCCGGGCCATGTGGGCGCATTCCAGTCTTCGGTCGCCTTCCAGATCACCATGGTTCCGGGCCTCAAGAACGCCATCTTCGGCGGAGACGGCATTTTTCTCGCCGTGCTGCAGGGGCCGGGAACGGTGTGGCTGCAAACGCTGCCCATCTCCCGCCTAGCGCACCAGATTGCCGAGTATCTGCCTCGTGGCGAGTCGCGCCAGGTTGGGCCGGCGGCGGGCGGCGCGCTGCTGGGCGGCATTGTCGGCTCCATCCTCGGCGGAGACCAGTGACCAGCAACTCCCGAAGTCTTCGCGGCGATATTGTCTTCGCCTTCGCGCTTGCCCTGGCCTGCGCCGTGGCCTGGCTGGTCCGCGAAGTGCTGATGATGCTCTATGTGAGCGCGTTGTTCGCGGTTGTGCTCACGCCAGTGGTGCGTTTCACCGCCCGGCTGCGCATTCGCCGCTGGCAACCGTTCAAGGGCACGGCGGTTTACTTCCTGATTGTGGCCATGGCCGTCGCCCTGACGGCCTTCGGCTTCCTGGCGCTGCCGCCGGTTATCCGCGACATGCAGGAGTTCGCCCGGGAGATGCCCGCGCGGCTGCCTGCGCTGCTGGAAAGGTTCAAGCAAATCCCCTTCGCCGGGAACCTGAACATGGACGAGATCAGTGCCAAACTTCAGGATTTTGTCAGCAACGCGGCCACTTATATATGGCTCTCGATACGGGATTGGGCGGTCAAGCTGGCGGATCTGGTCATGGGCTTCGTCCTTACCGTGTATTTCATTTTGGAAGGCGACCAGGCCTATGCCTGGTTTCTTTCCTTTTTCCCAACCGAAAGCCGCGACCGGCTCGACAAGGCCCTGCGGCGCGCCAGGATTCGCATGGACAAATGGCTCATCGGCCAGGGCAGCCTCATGCTCATCCTCGGGGTCTTGAGCACCATCGTCTATCTCTCCCTGCACGTTCGCTATGCCATTGCACTGGGGGTGCTGACCGGCTTGCTGAACATCATTCCCGTCCTCGGCGCTGCCGTTTGCGTGGCCCTCGCGCTGCTGGTGGCGGCCATCGACTCCTGGGGCCGGGTACTGGGCGTGGCCATCTTCTACCTCGTCTATCTGCAGGTCGAAAACTCCTACCTCACTCCCCGCATCATGAAGAACAGCGTCGGCCTGCCCGGCCTGTCCATCCTCGTGGCCCTGCTGCTGGGCTCCGCAGTTGGAGGCGTTCCTGGCGCCCTGGTCTCGGTTCCCACCGCCGTCCTGGTCGCTGTCCTGGTGGATGAGTATCTGGTCAAGAAGGACCCGGCCTGACGGCAGGCGCGTGGGGCTGCCGCTCTAATTCCAAGCCCGGACAGCCCCGTCCACCGCCGCCTTCATCGCGCCGCAGTCTGAGAGAAACCGCACCAGGTTCCCGGTCAGCGGCTCCATATTCTGTGAGCCCGGCCCCTCAGCAGCCGGCCGGGCGAGCGCCATCTTCAGGTCGCCCGTCCCCTGTGCGTCGAGAATAAGGCCGGTCAGCTTGCGCGCCACATCCAGCGGAAAGCTCTCCGCCACAAACACTAGCTTGCCCCGCGCGGTAATCACCACCGGGCCTTCGCTGGTGGCGAACACCTGCTCTTCATCTCCGGCCGGAAGGACTGCCGCGCCGGCCTGCTGCGCCGCCAGGTCGGGCTTCAGACCGGAGTACTTGCGGCCCAATTGCTTCGCGTACATCTGGGTAAAGGCCTGGGCGGAGGCGGCGTTCCTCCAGACGGAAAGGTAAAACAGCGCCAGCGATTTAGTCGTGCTCTGCTCCGCCGCGGTCGCGTCGAGCCGCTGCCCGGCCCAGTAGACGCCGCCATTCCAGGCCGGCGTCAGGTCGCGGGCAGCTTCCTCGCCGGCGAAGATCCCGGCCAGGATGTGCAGGTCCAGCTGCCCCACCTGGCCAATGTCGTAGGGTTTGTAGCTCTTGTCGAGCAGGGGATGGATGTTGGGCAGCAACGGGATTGCCGGCGTTCCTTTCTGTTCGTATTCGCGCGGGTTCATGATCTCCCACGTCGAGGTGGGCGGGCGATCCAGGGTTCCAGGGAAGGCTGCCGCCTGCCCCTGGTCCATCCACACATCCTGCTCGAAGCTCAGGCCCTCGCGGTAGGGGAATAGCAGCGACTCGGAGAGCAGCAGTGGCGCGCGCGCCAGCACCGGCGAGTCTTCAGACGTCGCCATCTGCTGCTTGACTAGGTCCATCACCTCCGGGTCCTTCACCAGGCTCTTGCCCAACGGCTTCAGAATGTAGTCCATCATCACCGCCGTTGCCTGGCCCTCCACCACGGCGTCCCGGGCGGTGTCGAACTCGTCCTTGGCCAGGTGGTCGGTGTCGTCCGCGGCGTTCAGCGAAACGTCGTCCGGCGTCTGGTCGTTCCATTTGTCGAGGTTCACGCGTTGGTCCTGCAGGGCATGGGTCAGCTCGTGCGCCAGCACCGGCTTCTGCTCCTCGATGTCCACCCAGTCCAGCATGTTTACGGTCTTGGTCTTCGAGTCGTAGTACGCCTCCACCTGTTCGGTGAGCAGCGCCAGCAGAAAAGGTTTGAGCGCGAAGTCGCGGTCCAGCAGACCGAACTTCTTGAGCACGATCTCGTCGCGCTGCATCCGCTTGGCGCCCTCGTCCTCTTCGAACTTTCCCTTCAGGTAGCTTTCCACCTCGGCGCGGCTGGTGATCTTGCGCTTGACCTTGCTCTTGATCGGGAGGCCCGTCTCCTGCGAGGAGAATTTGATCAGCTCATCCACCAGGGAGAAGAGCTGCTTGGCCTGTTCCGGGGTGATGTGCGTCTCACCCTTGGCCGCACCCTGAGCCTGAGCCGCGGGTGGCGCCGGGGTCGCAGGCGAGGCTTGCGCTGCCGGCGGATTCTGTGCCGCCGGCTGAGTCTGGCCCTGCGGCGCGCCAGCCGCCGATGGAGCCCACGACCCGCCCGTTGCAGCCAAGAGGCACAAAGACGCCGCCAGAGTCCATCTTCCCGCTGCCCAACACGCCCTCGGGCGCTCCTCGCTCATTCGTTCTCCCCTGTTCCTCGCCCCTTGTTCTTTCCCCGGCGTGGCGCCATCTTCTTCCAAGGCTATAATCAGGATGCGGTATTGCGCGGCATTTCCTCAGGAAATCGCGCGGCACCCTGGAAAAGTTCCCCTATGACCGAGACCGATCTTGTCGCATCTCCCCAGGCCACTCCGTTCGCTGTGCTGCTCGAATCCGCAGCTACCCCTCACCAACTGGCCGTCTATCGCGGCGTACTGACCCCACGAGAGTTGGACGCGCCCGACGCCGAAACAGCGGCCCTGACAGGAGCGGCCGCGTGCCACGATATGGGCTGGCTCCGCCGCGTAAGCGTCCGCGGAGAAGACCGCTTCCGCTGGCTCAGCGGCATGGTCACCAACACCGTCGACGGGCTCGTCCCCAACGCCGGCGCCTGGAACCTGGTCCTCAACGCGCAGGGCCGCATCCAGGGCGACCTGACCGTCTGGCGCGAAGGCGACAGCCTCGAGCTCGAAATCGCCGCCGACCAGGTCGACCGCTTGCTCGCCCATCTCGAGCACTTCATCATCATGGACGATGTCGAGCTGGTTCCCCTCACCGGTGAAGCCGCCCTCGGCCTCACCGGCCCGGCTGCGGATGAGGTGCTCGCCCGCGTAGGCCTGCCCATCCTCCCTGAGTCCATGACCCGCACCCGCGTCGAGTGGAACGGCCTCGATCTGCGCATCGTCCGCGATTACGGCCTGCTGTCCACCCACTACACCCTCTGGGTGTCAGAGCCCCAGCTCGGCAAGCTCTGGAAGTTCCTCCGCACCGGCGGAGCCGCCCCCGTCGGCAGCGCCTCCCTCGACGCCTTCCGCATCGCCGAAGCCATTCCCGCCTACGGCATCGACATCGCCGAGCGCGACCTGCCCCAGGAAACCGCGCAGATGCGCGCCCTGCACTTCAGCAAAGGCTGCTACCTCGGCCAGGAAATCGTCGAGCGCATCCGCTCGCGGGGAAATGTCCACCGCCATCTGCGCCATCTGGAACTCGAAGGCCCCCTGCCGCCGCCGGGCACCGAACTCACCCTCGAAGGCGGCGCCGCTGCCGGCCACATCACCAGCGCCGCAGTGCTGCCGCTCTCCGCAGCGCCCCGCATCTTTGCCCTCGGCATGATCCGCGCCGAAGCCGAACTGCGCATTCAACCCTTCACCTACAGCGTGGGCTCGGCCACCGGCTCTGCCCGGCTTCTCGCCGCGCCGCCCAGCTTTGCAAACTGATTTATCAATTCATTCCGACGGATGGGAAAACCGAAGCCATGAGCGATACCCCCAAATTCGAAGTGATCGACCGCCGCAAATTCAAGGCCGCCGAGGAAGAACAAGAGAGCCACAAGGCCGACCACGCGGAGGAACCCGCATCGCCGGAGCCGCCCTCCGCCGGCCCGCGCCTGGTGGTCAACGAACCCCGAAACGCCCCCGAGTCCGCGGTCGTAGAAGCCCCGGACGCTGGTTTGGGCGAGGAAGCCGAGGCCGATCTCCCCCCCGCACCCACCGCCGAGGAGAGCCACGAACAGAAGGTCGCCTACGACGCCTCGGCCCAACGCCTTGAAGACATCATCCGCGCCCAGAACCCCGCCGTCGGCGCGCAGCCCGCTATCACCTTCGAGCATTTGGTCCAGCAGTTCTATGTCTCCGCCATGATTCAGATGGGCGCAGGAGCCCAGGAGGGCCAGCGCCCCAGGGTCGACATTCTGGGCGCACGCACCACGATCGATCTATTAGGCGTTCTGGCGGAAAAGACTCGCGGCAACCTCACCGAAACCGAAGATCGCGCCCTGCAGATGGTTCTCTTCGAGGTCCGCATGGCCTTCTTGGAGCTGACCAGCATGATCAGCATGCAAGCCATGCAGCCGCCTCAGCCTCCGCCCCCCGGCAAACGCTAGAGAATCGATGAACGGCAGCCTCACTTTTCTCGGCACCGGGACCTCCATGGGGGTCCCAACCCTGGGCTGCGCCTGCGCCGTCTGCACCTCGCCCGACCCCCACGACCGCCGCCTGCGCCCCTCCGCCCTGATCCGCTGGAACGAAACAAACGCCCCCAACCCCGAGCGCGTGGTCGTCATTGACACCGGCCCCGACTTCCGCGAGCAGGCCCTGCGCAGCGGCCTCACGCGCGTCGACGCGGTGCTCTACACCCACTCGCACGCCGACCACATCCTCGGCCTCGACGATCTGCGCCCTCTGAGCTTCACCGCCTTCCGCCAGGGCGGCCCCATCCCCCTCTACGCCACCCCGGAAACGATGGCGGTGCTCCAGCACATCTTCGCCTACACGTTTTCGCCGCAAGCCACCTATCCCAACCGCGCCCGTGTGCGCCTGGAGCCGCTCGCCGAGCGCAACTCCATCCACGGCGTCGACTTCCTGCGCGTTCCCGTCCTCCACGGAGATATGGAAATCGTAGGCTTCCGCTTCGGCAGCGCGGCCTATCTCACCGACGTAAGCGACATTCCCGAATCGAGCTTTGCCCTGCTTCAGGGCCTCGACCACCTGGTGCTCTCCGCCCTGCGCTACAAGCCCCATCCCAGCCACGCCACCGTGGACCAGGCTCTGGGCTGGGCGCGGCGCATCGGCGCACGCCACACCTGGCTTACGCACATCGCCCATGAACTGGCCCACGAAGCCACCAACCGCACCCTCCCCGCCGGAGTGGCCCTCGCATACGACGGCCTCACCGTCCCAGTGACCCTATGACCCCAGCCGAAAAGCCCCAAGCCGAGGCGCCCATCGTTCCCGTCTACCGCTCGGCCGTGGAGATTCCTGCCGGCTTTGGCCCATCCGTAGCTGCCATCGGCAACTTCGACGGCGTGCATCTCGGCCACCAGGAGATCCTCTCCGCCGTGGTCGCCGAAGCCCGCGCCCTGGGCGTTCGTTCCGTCGCCGTCACCTTCGACCCTCACCCCGAGCGGTTTCTGCGCCCGGCGCGCGCGCCCCGCCTGCTCACACCGATGGACGAGCGGGTGAAGTTGCTCGCCTCAACCGGCATCGACGCCGTGGTGGTTCTACCCTTCGACGCCGCCCTTGCCGGCCTCACCGCGCAGGAGTTTGTGCAGCAGATTCTGGTCGAGGTCCTGGGCGTCCGCGGCCTGCATGAGGGCGGCAACTTTCACTTTGGCCACCAGGCCCAGGCGGGCGTCGAAGAGCTCAAGGAGTTCGGCGCGGGCTTCGGCTTCGCCGTCCACGTCCACTCGCCGGTCCACGTCCGCGGGCTTGAGGTTTCGAGCTCCGCCATTCGCGCTCTGGTCGCCGCGGGGGACGTCCGCCGCGCCCGCTGGATGCTCGGTCGTCCTTTCGCGGTGCGCAGTACCCAGGCCCGCGGCCGCGGCATCGGCACGCGCCTGCTGGTGCCCACCGTCAACCTCGCGCCCTATGAGGAACTGCTCCCGGCATTCGGCGTTTACGTCACGCGGCTAACGGTCGCCGGCCGCTGCTTCCAGGCCGTCACCAACGTCGGCAACCGCCCCACCTTGGGCGAAGCGTCCTTTGCCGTCGAGTCTCACATTCTCGACTTCGAGCCGGTGGAGATGGACGAGGAGACGCCGCTCGATCTCGAGTTCCTGTTGCGGCTGCGTGGGGAGGTGGAATGGCCTTCGCCCGAAGCGCTCAAGGCGCAAATCATGAGGGACGTGGCAAAAGCGCAGAAGTATTTCCGTCTAACGCGCCCTCACTCCGCCACGGCACTGCGCAACGCAAACCAATAGTACCGCCGCCAGCAGAACATGCAGCGGACTGGCCGCAACGCGAACATCTCCAGCAGTCCGTCGATCGGCCGCAACTCGGCCTGCTTGAACTTCAGCGAATGGCAGCGCGGGCACTCGCGCCGTATCCACAGCAGATGCGGAACCCAGTCCGGCCACTTCCGATCCGAAAAGTTCATCTCCAACGCTCCTGGCGCACTCGCGCCGCCTCGCGCTGAGAGCAAACTGAATCTTTGTGCCCAGCCCCTCGATTGTACGTCCAATCGCAGCACACTGGTTTCTTCTGCTATAAAGGCTGGTGCCCAGGCTGGCGTTCTCGACCGCCACGGACTCAATCCAGGTCTGCTGCACCGGCCAAAAAAGCCTTGGAGACGATCATGAATCGGCCCCCATCCAGTTCCAGCGCAACCGCCTCCTTCACCCGCCGCGACTTCGTCAAACTGGCCGGAGCCGCCGCCCTGCTCCCGCGCAAGGGCTGGGCACGTACCTCCGCCTCCAACCGCATCACCCTCGGCGTCATCGGCTGGGGCATGATGGGCCCATCCAACACCAAGGCTTTTCTTGCGCTGGACGACTGCCAGATCGTCGCCGCCTGCGACATCCACACCGCTCACCTGCAGGCCGCCGTCGACACCATCAACACCAAGTACGGCAACACCGACTGCAAGGCCTACCACGACTATCGCGAACTCCTCGCCCGCGACGACATCGACGCCATCATGATTGCCGTGCCCGACCACTGGCACGCCGTCATCGCCACCGAAGCCGCCCACCGCAAGAAGGACATCTACGGCGAAAAGCCGCTGGCGCGCACGGTCGCCGAGCAGCAGGCCATCGTCAAAGCAGTGCAAAAGCACAACATCATCTGGCAGACCGGCTCATGGCAGCGCTCCGTGCCCAATTTCCACAAGGCCGCCGAAATTGTTCGCAACGGCCTCATCGGCACCGTCACCCACGTCGAAGTCGGCCTGCCCGGCGGCCATCACGACTTCCCCGGCACCCTGCCCGCGCTCATGCAGCGGCTTGCCACGCTGCCCGACAAGATCGCCACTCCCGCCGACATCGTCCCCGGCACTCCTGCCTGGGACCTCGCCGTTACCCCGCCCCCGCCCGAGCTCGACTTTGAAACCTGGATCGGCCCGTCGAAGATGGAGCCTTACATCGACGTCCGCGTCTACCAGAACTGGCGCTGGAACTACAACACCGGCGGAGGCCAATTGCTCGACTGGATCGGCCACCACGGCGACATCGCCCACTGGGGCCTCGGCTTCGACCTCAGCGGACCTTCTGAAATCGAAGGCCACGGCCAGTTTCCCGCCGACAACGCCGTCTGGAACACCGCCACCAAGTACAACATCGAGTGCACCTATCGCAAGGAAGTCACCGGCTATCCGTCAGACGTGCATCTCACCATCGCCGGCGGATCCGGGGCCATCAACATGGGCACCAAGTGGATCGGAACGGACGGCTGGGTGTGGGTCGATCGCGGCGGCTTCGATGCCTCCAATCCTGATTGGGTGAAGGGCGACTCGCTCCCCGACGATCTCCGCAAGATCAAGCTCTACGAGTCGGTCGAGCACCGCCGCAACTTCCTCGATTCGGTGAAGTCGCGCAAGCCCACCATCACGCCCGTCGAAGTCGCGCACCACTCCACGCTTCCAGGCCATCTGGGCCTGATTTCCATGCTGGTGGGCCGCAAGCTCCACTGGGATGTGAAAAAGGAGAAGATCCTCAACGACCCCGCCGCCAGCGAGTTGCTGTCGCGGCCTTTTCGCGCTCCGTACCGGCTGGCCTAATCGGCGCTTGCACCGACTATAACGGAACCAGAATTGGTATACCCCGAAAGCACAGCGCTCAAGTCGACGCGACCAACAGGCCGGGGCCCCCAGCGACAGGTCTTCGTAGCTGGGGTGGAAACCGGGGCCCCCAGCCGGGTGCCCCATCCTTGTGCCTTTTTTCTGGCACAAGGGTGGGAAGCCACGAACCCCCTGGCGCGCAAGCGCCGTCTGCCCCACCGCAGGTGGTGCCCCATCCTTGTGCCTTTTTTCTGGCACAAGGGTAGGAAGCCACGAACCCCTTGGCGCGCAAGCGCCGTCTGCCCCACCGCAGGTGGTGCCCCATCCTTGTGCCTTTTTTCTGGCACAAGGGTGGGAAGCCACGAACCCCTTGGCGCGCAAATGCCGTCTGCCCCACCGCAGGTGGTTGCAGATCATTTCGCTTGAACGGCGCACACTGGTCTTGTGAGGATGAGCATGGAGACCTTGGACCCCGCCGGATGGCCTCATCTTCGCCCTTCATTCTCTCCATCGAAAATCCGGCCTTTCGTCCCATCCCGATGAAAACAAGCATGTTACGCAAAAAATGACCCCCGAATCGCTCCTATATTCAAGAAAATAAATGACTTATTTGGCTCAAATTCTGGCCCGGTTGAAAAAACAAAGGACTTACGTGCAGAGGAGTTCGCAATTCGGGAGGTTTTGTACCGGAACAACATCGGCTTTGCCACCATAGCAATTTTGGAAACACCCCAGGCCGAACCCACAACCCTCGCGTCAACGCGGCCGTCAGGGAGCGGCGACCTCGCGCAGAAATTGACCGGGCACAGCAATTCCGGTTCCGCTCTAATTTGCGTGGGGAGCCAGCGCCGGCTTAACCGTCGCCGCCGGTCTTGTCGGTGCGGATTGCAGCAGGATCGCCGGCTTGACTTGGGGCTTGGGCGGAGCCGCTCCCTCAGCCGGCACTCCAGCCGGTTTGCCCGCGGCTGTCCCGGGGGGCTTCACTCCGGCAGGAGCCAGCCCCACATGCGCAGCTGGCCCAACAACGGGGCTGGTCTTTACAGGCTTTGCCATCGCGGCGACCGGCGGTGGCGCTGCCGCCCCATTGCCTGCCCCCGGCTTGGCCGGCGCCTCAGCGGCAGCCTTCAGGGCTTGGCTGTCCTCGGAGTCGGAGAGAAACTTCTCCCCATCCTTGCCCGCAATCGCCGCCTTCATGAACGTCATCCAGATGGGCAGGGCCGCCTTCGCCCCGGTCTCCTTATCCCCCAGCGACTGGCGGCTGTCGTAGCCCACCCAAACCCCGCAGGTCACCGAAGGCGAGAAGCCCAGAAACCAGGCATCGGTGTAGTCACTGGTCGTGCCGGTCTTGCCGCCCAGCGGATGGTTCAGCTGCGCCGCCGCAGCCCCGGTGCCGTACTGCGTCACCGCCCGCAGCAGCGTCATCATGGTGCGCGCCGTCTGCTGGTCAATGACCTCATTGACCGCCGGCGCGTCCTCCCACAGCGTAATGTTGTCGGCGTTCGAAACCTTGCGGATCAGCCGAGGCGCGACGCGGACGCCGTCGTTGGGGAAGACGGAGTAGGAGGCCACCTGCTCCTCGAGCGTGATTTCCACCGCACCGATAGCGACGGGCAGATACGCGGGAATATTTGACGTGACCCCGAAGCGGTGCGCCATGTCGATCACCTTGTGAATCCCTACGCGCGCGGCCAGCTTGAGGGCCGGAATGTTGCGCGACTCGGCAAAGGCGTTCATCAGAGTCATCGCGCCCTTGTAGTCGTTCTCGTAGTTGTGCGGCGTATACCCGCCAAAGCTCACCGGCCCGTCCACAATGATATCGCTTGGCTTAGCCCCGTCTTCGATGGCCGCCGTGTACACATACGGCTTGAAGCTCGACCCTGTCTGCCGCTCGGCCTGCGTGGCCCGGTTGAATTGCGATAGCGAGTAGTCCCGCCCGCCCACCATGGCCAAAACGTCGCCGGTCGTGTTGTCCATGGCCATCAGCGAGCCCTCGGCCCCGGAGTCCTGCTCGAGAGTCGCCCGCCGCTCCTTGCCCTCCATCGCTTCGGATAGATGAACGTAGATAATGTCGCCGGGTTTCACCAATTCGCTGCCCGAGCGCTCGCCGGTCCATTGCCAGTCGTCCGGCAGCAGCACGATGTGCTCGTCCCCGACCCGCGCCTCAATCTCCAGCGGCAGGTCGCTTGTCACCATGGCGTGAACGTAGTCGCCGGGCCTCGCCTTCACCCCCCAGTCGGGATGCTTGTACTCCGCCAGCGTCGACCCCTCGTCCAGCACGTTTTCCAGTTTCCCCGTCCATCCCTTGCGCCGTTCGTAAGTGGCCACCCCGTCGGCCACGGCGCGGTTGGCGGTCTGCTGCAGGTCCAGGTCGAGCGTGGTCTGCACCTTCAGGCCGGCCTCGTGCACCTGCTCGGTGCCGAATCGCTTCTCCAACTCCCGCCGCACCTCTTCCTGGAACCACGGCGCCACCGACCCCTCCGGCTGGGCAATGTGCAGTCCCAACGGCGCATTGCGCGCCTGTTCGGCCTGCTGGTGAGTAATGGCTTTATCCTCTTCCATCTCCGTCAGCACCAGGTTGCGGCGGCGGATGGCCTTTTCCGGGTAGAGCAGCGGCGAAAAGGCCACCGGGCCCTTGGGCAGTCCGGCCAGCAGAGCCGCTTCGGTCAGGGTCAAATCCCTGGCGTGCTTTGAGAAGTAGTACTGCGACGCGGCCTCAAATCCATACATTCCGCTGCCCAGGTAGATCTGGTTGCCGTAGAGCGTGAAAATCTGCTCTTTGGTGAAGGCGCGCTCGATCTGGATGGCCAGGTACGCCTCCTGGATCTTGCGCGTCGAGGTGCGCTCGGAGGAGAGAAACAGGTTGCGCGCCAGTTGCATGGTCAGCGTGGAGGCGCCCTGGGCGCGGCCGTGGCTGCGGATGTCGTGCCACGCCGCCCCCGCCACGCGGAAGACGTTGATGCCCCAGTGGGACTCAAAGCTCTTGTCTTCAATGGAGATGACGGCTTGGCGCAGGATGGGGGCAAAGCCGTTGTAATCCACCACCTCGCGCCGCTCCAGCGCAAAGGAGCCCACGATGCGGCCCTTCTGGTCGTAGAGCTCGGTGGTGGTCGAGGGGCGGTATTTCTCCAGGTCGTTGATCTGCGGCAGATCGACGGAGTAGACCAGCGTCAGCCCGGCCAGTGAGCCGGTAACCACGGCCAGCAAAAGCAGCACGGCCAGCGTAAACCGCCCGGCCAGCTTGCGCCGGTTGCGCGGAGGAACCGCCTTGAGCTGCGGCCGCCGGGGCTGCGCCAGGGTCCGCGGTTCCAAACGCTGTGGGGGATAAACTGCCAAGCGATTCAGGCCTCGTCGGCATCTCGCGGTCCTGCCCGGGAGGAGATGCTTCAGCCTAAGGCTAGCATTGCAGCGTTACAAGCGCATGTGCGGAAGTGCAGCGATGCACCACGAAGTGCAAGGGTGGGAACGGACGAGTCCGCCCCCGCCGGGAGGGAAATTTTCTTTCTACGCGCTCTTCGCCTTCAGCAGGTCAAGCGCCTTGGTCAGCGGCTCATCGCCCTTGGCCGGAGCCGCTTCCTGGTCGTCGTCCGCTACTGGTTCCTCCACGGCCACGCCGGGAGTCACCGCGTCGTCCTCAATCTTCTTGCCCGCAGGGCTCTGGTACTTGGCCACCGTCAGCAGCAGGGCAGCGCCGTCGGGCAACTCGATGGTCTTCTGCACCGAGCCTTCGCCGAAGGTGCGCTCGCCCACCACATCGCCGCGTTTGGCGTCGAGTATGGCCGCGGCCGCAAGCTCGGCAGCGCCGTACGTGCCGCGATTCACCAGCACCGCCACCGGCGCATCGGTAAGGCACTTGGCCGGATCGGCGGTGAAGGTCTGGGTGGGGAATTTCTGCCCCTGCAGCGTGGCCAGGGTTCCCTGTTTGACGAAGAAGTTGGCCAGGCGGATGCCCTGCTCCGCATCGTCGCCGTAAGAGTCGCGCAGGTCGAGCAGCACCTTGCGTCCCTTGCCGGCAGCCTTGATCTTGGCCCCGATCTCGTCCACCCGCGGCGCGCTGAGCACGCCCGGCTTCAGATAAAGAATGGTCGAGTTCTCATACTGTTGCTCGGCCATCGGGGCCAGCGCGATGATGCTGCGGCTGAGCGTCACCTTGTCGGGGTCGGACTTGTGCGGCCGCACCACGGAGAGGGTCACCTGGGTTCCCGGCTTGCCTTCCAGCATCAGCCGGATCACTGCCAGAGAGAGTTCGCGCGTCGACTGCTCGCCGATGGACTCGATCACGTCCCCGTCGGCAATGTGTTCCTTGTCCGCCGGCGAACCGGGCGTGACGCTGACCACGGTGGCGTAGCCGAACCTTTTCGACACGTTAATGCCCACCTGGGCCACGCCTGTCGTCGGGCGCTCCTTGTAGATCTTGTACTCGGTCGGCGTCAGGTAGCTGGAATCCGAGTCCAGCGACTCCAGCAGCCCGTGCAGCGCGCCCGTGGTCACGTCGTTGACGTTGGGCTCCGTCACGTAGTCTGTCTGGACCTTCTTCAGTACCTCGGCAAACACGCGCATCTGGCGGTAAGCGCCATCCTGGTCGCCACCGGCATGAACGCCAAACAGCCCAAACTCGCCCAGGCCGAAGCCCAGGCCGAGAGCGGCGAAGATCGCCACGGAAAGAACGAAAACCAGACGCTTGAAGAATTGAGGCACACACACCACCCGGGCAGCCCCTAAGGGGAACAGGCCACCTACCCTATAGACGCAATGATAGCGCAAGGGGTGCGTCATTGGGCTCGGAAGGGCGCTTTATGGGCTTGCGGAGACGCAAATCCGGCATCCGGGACCAAAAACGGCCAGAAAGACCACACTTTGGGGCCTCTGGCAGTCGAAACCGGGATTGCGAGGCAGGGCGGAGCGCTTTGGGGGGTGGATGCCGTTCTCCCCACACTCCGGAATGTGGTGCAGCCTCACTTGGCGCTCGGACAGACGCAGGCCGCAAATGCCTTGGCGCTGTGGTTGTCCAGCGCGCATACGTACTCGGGCCAGAACGGGCTGAGCTCGCCAGACAGGTCGCCAAGGAAGTAGTTGCGCATGTAGGCCTGGCTCTCCGCCGTCTTCGCTTCCTGATCGGTTCTGAACGCCTCAATCAGCTCCTTCACTGTCGCGGGCGAAAACTCTGCCTTCCGGTAAGTCTGGCCAAAGTCGTACGCGGAAGTCCAGGCAGCGTTTATGCCCGTCTGGTTGGAGGCCGCGATCACATCGTAGTTCTCGAGCACGGCGGACGCCGGGTTGACGCGCGCCACGGTGAACGACGGCGTATTGCCGTCGACCGGCGAGATCGAAGCCACTATCTTCACCGCGACCGGAGCAGCTCCCGCCGTTGCTGCTTCGCCCCCCTCGCGCCGCAGCAGCCGCACCTCATCCATGTGCGTGTGCGCAAAGATCCCGAGCCGCACCACATCGCCATACTCGGCCAGCAGGTCGGCCATCCTGTCGGTCGATAAGAACGCAACAGGCGCCTTCCCCCCACAAACATCCCTGGATTTTGCGACAGTCGAATAGGGGTCGATCCCCGGCGGAATGTGCCCCATCACCCAGACCTTCTCGCCCGCCTGCCGCGCCTGCGCCAACTGGCGTTCCAGCCAGGCCATCTCCTCGTTCGCCGCGGCCGGGTCGGGTTTGCCTCCGCAGGTCGAGTACTTCGGCGACAGAAACAGGTCATTCAGCGCAATCAACCGAGTGCCCTTCATCGGCTCCGCCATTGCCACGCTGTACGATCCGTTTGCCCCAAACTCCTGCCGCGCCCGCGCCCGCTGGGATACGGGCAAACCCTCCGCGAAGATCTTGCCTGTCTGCGCCAGAAAGTCGCTTCCGGCATCGAGCTTGTAGTCCCCGCAACCGCTGTCGTTATTGCCCAGCGTCACGTAGATGGGCATGCCCGGAAACGCCTTGCGCAGCTCCTCCATCACAAAGCTCAACGTCTTTAGCACAAAGGCTTGGTACTCTTCCGGCTTTGCGCCAGGAACCAGCGTCGTGAAACGGCAAGTGAAGGCGTGGGCAATCAGGTCGCCGCTCACCGTCATGAACTTCGCGTCCGGCTGCCGAGCCCGCATCGCCTCCAGGCTCGAGCCGAGCAGCGCAAAGGGCGTGTCGACGCCGCGCGCGTGGCAGCTCGCTTGCAGTGCGGTAAACGCCTGTTGCTGCGTGGCTGAAGGCGGGCCGGCCAGGATCGCCCGCCACCCGCTCACCGGCGCCGCCATCAGCTCCTGCACCTTGCCGGGGTCGTGAAACGGGTCGAAGTGAAGATCGCTGATCATCAGCGCCGGAATCGTCCGCCCCTTAGCCCGTGCGGAACTCGCCGCGGGGGCCTGTGCCGCCAGGGGATGCTGTGTTCCCTGCGCCGGAACGCCCGGCGTGGGGGCAAATCCCAGGCAAAGGCCGCAGAACACAATGATCGTCAAGGCCGGGGAACGGAAGGAGATGCGCATGGCGGGAACCCCTGTGGTGCCTACATACTACCCGGTCCGGGCCCTGCAGATTGTGAATGCACCCGGAACGCCCAGTCTTGATTCCCTGCGCGGGCGGGTAGTGCATACCGCGGTGAAGACGGTGGGCAGCTTCATGGCTTCCAAGCCGATTCTCAACGACATTCAGAAACTTGTTCGCTGGTCGCAGCTCACCAACCTGTTCAGTGTTCCGACCGACTGCGACCAGCGCAACGAGCGGCAGGGCTGGATGGGAGATGCGCAGGCGACGGCGGAAGAAGCGATGATGAACTTCGATATGGCGGCGTTCTACACCAACTTCATCCGCGACATTCAGGACGCACAGGGGCCGGATGGGGCGCTGCCGGCAACGGTGCCACGCAAGTATGGGATGTATCCGGCGGACCTGGGCTGGGAGACCGCGTATCCACTGCTGCTGCGCTACATGTGGGAACAGTACGGGGATCGCCGCATTCTGGAGCAAAACGAGAAGAGCCTGAAGGAGTACGTGGAGTTCCTGAACAGCATGGCGACCGACAATGTCTTTCGTGGGCACGTCGGCCACGAAGGAGACTGGGTAGAGCTTGAACATACCCCCAACGACTACATCGCGGATATCTGGTACTACTACGATGTCGAGACGCTGGCGCGGGTTGAAGAGGCTCTGGGTAATGCCACGGACGAAGAAACGTACGATCGGCTTGCACAAGGAATTCGCGACGCCTTGAACCGAACGTTCTTCCATCCGGCGACCGGGCAGTATGCGAACGGCACGCAGGCGGCCAATGCCATGGCGCTCTACCTGAACCTGGTTCCGAAGGAGCAGCACGATGCGGTCACCGACAACCTGACGAACGACATTCTCTACTACCACAACACGCACGTCACAACGGGCTTTATCGGAGTCAAGTTTCTGATGCCGGCGCTGACTGCCACGGGGCATTCCGATCTGGCCTATGACCTCGCGGTGCGGGACACGTATCCCAGTTGGGGATACATGATTTCGCGCGGTGCGACGACCTTCTGGGAGCTGTGGGAAGAAGAGACCGGCCCCTCGATGAACTCGCACGACCACATCATGTTTGGGAGCGTGGGCTCGTGGTTTTACCAGGCGCTGGCGGGGATCAAATTGGGAGCCGGCGGAGCGGGGTACCGGCACATTCGCATCCAGCCCCAGATCGTGGAGGATCTCCATTGGGCCAGCGGCACGGTCGAGACGATTCGCGGCACGGTCTCCCCATCGTGGAATCATCTCGCCGACGGGGTCGCGCTGAAGATGACGATTCCTGTGGGCTCCGACGCTCGCGTGATGCTTCCCAAGCCGGAGGAATTGACGGGATTTGTCGTAGAGGAAAACGGCCGGGTGGTCTGGGAGAAGGGCCACTTCGTTGCGGGGACCCCTGGGATCAACAACGCGACGGAAGAAGACAACGACATCGCCTTTGACCTGGGTTCCGGAGACTATTCCTTCCGGCTCACGGGGCAATAGCGCCACTCCGATAAAAACCGAAATCAAAGGAGCCGATAAGCGCCGCGTATCGGCCCCAGTTGCTTGAACAAGGAGTGTTGTCGACTACTCCTCACATGTCTGGTCGGGATCCAGCACACGCCGGAACAGATTGGATCCCCAGGGAAGAGTCTCCCTTCCCGGATTGGCCACATAACCTCCCGAGTCGTCAGAAGCCTTCTATTTTTGCAGATTCGCTACCTCCATGCGGCCCCCGCGGATCCACTCCAGAATCGTCCTGTACTGATCGCTCGATTCGTTGCCCTGCCAGCGCTGGCCGCCATTGTGCGTGGCCAGGTAATCGCCGACATTGCCTGCGCTGTCTGTGGGCCGCGTGGGCTTGACGAGAATCAGACTCCTGTCGGGATTGGTGATGTCGACGACGCGCATGGCGTACTTGTAGTTTTCCTTGCTGTCCTGGTCGGAGAATTTACCTTCGGCATTGGGCGGCTCCAGTTTGAAGATCACGTGGCTGGCGTGGCAGAAGACACAGGCCTTGCCGTCCGGACCAGGCGTTGCAAGGATCGGCTCGACCCTGGTGACAAAGTAGCGGAAGTCGAGCACCGAGCCGGGTTGCACGTCGCGCAGCGCTTCGCTCAGGTCTTTTCCCTGCAGCACGCTGGCGGCGATGAGCTTGAGACGCGGATTGCTGGAATTTTGCAGCGTATTCATGGCAGCGCGGAAATCGGGGCGCTTCTCCACGTCCTTCACCTCGCGCAAGGTATCCAGCGCCGCGGCACTCACGTTGGCGTCGGAGTTGAGCAGGCTGGCCAGCACCGTATCGACCACGATGGGATACTCCAGGGGCTTTTTGATTTTCAACGCAGCCGCGTGACGATTGAGGTAATCCTGATCCTGCGAGACTGCGCCACCTGCAACACCCAAACGCCGCTTCAGAAATTGCGGGTTGCTTGCCTCCTCCATGAGAATGCCGAGCGCAGAAGTGTTCAGATCGGCAAACGCACTCTTCACTGCCGGCGCAGATTGCGGATCGTTCAGAAAGTGTTCGAAGCAAACCCGCAATGCAGCCCGCTGCACGTCTGCGTTGAAGGAATGCAACCCCGCCAGCACCTGTTCCTGGAGTTTCGACTCATGCATGAGGCCGCTGAACGAAGAGGCGGCATCGAGCACCTGCGCGTAGTTCTTCGGCCGCGGCTTTTGCTCGAGCATCGATCGCAGCGCGTCCTGGACGCCGGCCTGCTGTTCCCATGCCGAGTCTTCCGGCAGCGCGGCCAGCAGAGGCAGTACCACAGCCTGGCTGTCGGGGTTTCCCTGTTTGAGAATCTCGACGACCTTGTCAACAAGTTTTGGATCGGGTGCGGCAGGGGTATCGAGACTCAGGATCCCACGCTGTCCACCCTCATAAACGTAGCGGACGGTCTGGCGCACGTCGGCATTGGAGTCCTCCGAGAGGTCGAGAGCCGCAAGTGTGAAGCGCGCGTCGCCCGCTTCGCTGAGCGTGCTGCCCGCCTTCAGGACTTCAATTTTCATCGAGTCGTCGGCGCCTTTGAGGCAAGCCAGCAGCGCGTCCTCGAGTTCCGGGCCGGAACTCTTGAAGAAATGAATCAGGTCGCTGTCGTTGCCGATGCGCGTCTGGAAGAATCCGTTGTGGACGTCGTACTTGAAATCGACAGCCTCGCGATACGGCGAGTATTCATAGCCGGGGCGATGCAGGTCGGGGACGCCGGTTACGTACTTGGTAAGAACCGCCGGCAGGCCGACGGAAACCGTGTCTGCCTTCAGTTCCGGCAACGCGTAGTGACGGATATGAAAATCCCACAGCGCATTGAGAATGCCCGCGCGCCCAAGCGGCGTTCCTTCGCGCAGCACCTTGGCGAGCACCTGCGCCTGGTCGCGCGCCGCGGCTTCATATCCTGCGTTGATGCGGTCCCTGTCTTCATCCCTGGAACTGGCGCGCACCCAGGCGGAGAGATAGCCCGTGTTCTCGTCGAGCAGATCGTAGACGCTCTC
>DATNHL010000011.1:0-22084 GCA_035604995.1 Occallatibacter sp.
ATTGTCCGCCGCCGTCGAAAACATCTCCGTCTTCTTGGTCGGAATAGTGGTGTTGCGCGGAATCATCTGCGTGGCCACGCCGCCCAGCGTCTCGATGGACAGGGTCAGCGGCGTCACGTCGAGCAGCAGAAGGTCCTTGACCTCGCCGGCCAGAACGCCCGCCTGCACGGCCGCGCCCACGGCTACGACTTCGTCAGGATTCACGCCCCGGTGCGGCTCGCGGCCGAACAGCTTCTTCACCATCTCCTGGATCTTGGGCATGCGCGTTTGGCCGCCCACCAGGACCACTTCGTCGATCTTGTCCACACCAATTCCCGCATCCGCCAAGGCCTTCTTGCAGGGCTCGAGCGAGCGGTCCAGCAGATCCTCGACCAACTGCTCCAGCTTGGCGCGGGTCAGCTTGCGCACCAGGTGCTTCGGCCCAGTGGCGTCGGCAGTGACAAAGGGGAGATTGATCTCGGTTTCGACCGTCGTCGACAGCTCGATCTTGGCTTTTTCCGCGGCATCTTTGAGACGCTGCAGGGCCATCTCGTTGCCCTTGGAGCTCAGATCGAGGCCCTGCTCCTGCTTGAACTCGGCAATCAGCCATTCGACGATGCGCTGGTCGAGGTTGTCGCCGCCCAGGTGGGTGTCGCCGTTGGTGGACTTGACCTCGATGACGCCTTCGCCCACTTCCAGAATGGAGATATCGAAGGTGCCGCCGCCGAAGTCATAGACGGCGATTGTCTCGTCCTTCTTCTTGTCCAGGCCATAGGCCAGCGCGGCCGCGGTGGGCTCGTTGACGATGCGCTTGACGTCGAGGCCGGCGATCTTGCCTGCGTCCTTCGTTGCCTGGCGCTGCGCGTCGTTGAAGTAGGCCGGAACCGTGATCACAGCTTCGGTGACCGTCTCGCCCAGGTAGGCCTCGGCGCTCTTCTTCAGCTTCTGCAGAATCATGGCCGAAATCTCGGGCGGCGTGTACTCCTTGCCCTGCGCCACAACGCCCACGTGGTCGCCCTGCTGCGTCACCTTGAAGGGCACCATCTTCATCTCGTCGTTCACTTCGTTGTAGCGGCGGCCCATGAACCGCTTGATGGAGAAGATGGTGTTCTCCGGGTTGGTTATGGCCTGGCGCTTGGCCACCTGGCCGACCAGGCGCTCGCCGCTCTTCGAAAAGGCGACGATCGAGGGCGTAGTGCGCGCACCCTCTTCATTTGCAATCACTTTGGGCTCTCCGCCCTCTAAAACGGCAACGCACGAGTTGGTGGTGCCGAGGTCAATTCCGATGATCTTTCCCATGTTGGCTACCCTGCCTGTTCCATAAAATTCTGACTTTCTTAAGATGCATTATTGAGTGACTTATTGTCAACTTTATTTGATGGAACATGCATAAATCTTCCACTCATTGAGATCTCGCAAAGAAATCTCTGAATGCGATACAGGCCCCTTGCAGGATATATAGGACTGATTTAGTCTTATTTTATATCCGACTGATTTAGTCGTATTCCCCGGAGGATCGGTTTTGCTTTCCAATGCGCTCAACAGATTCATTAGCCCTCCCATACTTCTGGCCGCCTGCCTTCCCATCCTGCTCACCCAACCTGCTCTGACGCAGGACAAGCCCTATTTCGTCACCTACTCGCACGATCTTGAGGAGCCCGGCAACCTGGAGATCGAAACGAAAACAGCGCTGGCCAGGCCGAACGGGGGCAACCGCTACGGCGCGTCGGCCATGGAGTTGGAGTATGGCACCCGCGCCTGGTGGACGACCGAACTGTATCTGGATGGCCAGGCCACGGCGCAGGACTCAACCCTGTTTACCGGCTTCCGGATCGAGAACCGAATTCGGCCGTTGATGCGCGATCACGTCGTAAATCCTGTGCTCTACGTGGAGTACGAGAATACCTCCGGCGCCGACAAGACGATCCTTGAAGTGGTGGGCCACGACGGCCAGGCCGACCTGGCAGAGCCCAACGGCGCATCCCGCAGGGAACACCAGCATGAGGGGGAACTGAAGCTGATTCTTTCCTCAAACGTGAAGGACTGGAACATTTCAGAGAACTTCATCTCCGAAAAAAACCTTGGCCATGATCCGTGGGAGTTCGGTTACGCTGTGGGAGCTACGCATCCCCTGCGCAGCGCGGTCAGCGGCCGGGAATGCACCTTTTGCCGGGAGAAGTTCATCGCCGGCGCAGAGGCCTATGGCGGGTTGGGAGACACCTTTTCGCTGACCATGCGCGATACGTCCCACTACATCGCTCCGCTGCTGGGCTGGCAGCTGCCCCGGGGTGTGCGGCTCAGCTTCTCGCCGGGTTTCGGCCTGACCAGCACGAGCCTTTCGCGGGTCTACCGGGTTGGGTTGGCCTTTGAATTCAACCAGGTTGGGAACTGGTTCCACAACTCGCAGGGAAGCGGCAGTTCACGGGGAGGTGCACAATGACGCGTCGCACATTTCCCATTCTCTCCATCGTGCTGAGCGCAACGCTTGCCCTGGCCGCGGGTTCCAGTTCCCGGTGGCAACACATTCCAGCCAAGGATCATGCGCGCCCCAACCCGCTGGCCGGCAATGCCGAGGCGGTTGTGGCTGGCGCGCTGGTCTATCGCGATCATTGCCTGGAATGCCACCGGGCTAACGCGCAAGGCGACGGCCACAAGCGGCCCGCACTGCGCAGCGACAGGATTCGCACTGCTACCGACGGCGACATTGAGTGGTTTCTCCGGCAGGGCGATCTTGGTCACGGCATGCCGTCCTGGTCCAGCCTGCCGGCGGCACAACGCTGGCAAGTTGTTGCCTGGCTGAGGTTCATCCAATAACGCAGCCCTTCCCCGCTACTCCAGAGCGGCATTCCTGCCAGGTCTCTCAGGTCTCGACCGCCGCTGGGTAGGGCCGGCGTGCCCATCCCGCGAGCGGTCTGCGACCTCCGTCACAGGCAGCCATGGCTCCGAATCGTTTACCCTCAAAACGTTCTCCCAGCCATGACGACCGCCGCCGCCCAAGCCCGCTATCCGCTTACCCAGGGAGTGAACCCGTGGCTGGTGACGGTCTCGGTGATGCTGCCCACCTTTATGGAGGTGCTGGACACGGCCATCGCATCAGTGGCGCTGCCGTACATCGCCGGGTCGCTGTCGGCCTCGAACTCCGAGGCGACCTGGGTGCTGACCAGCTACCTAGTTGCCAACGCCGTGATTCTGCCTGCCTCCAACTGGTTCGCACGTCGCTTCGGCCGCAAACGGTTCCTGCTCTTCTGCGTAGTGGTCTTCACCCTGGCCTCGTTCTTTTGCGGAGCTGCGCCCTCGCTGGGCGTGATTCTCGCTGCTCGCGTGCTCCAGGGGGCCGGAGGCGGGGCGCTGCAGCCGCTTTCGCAATCGATCCTGCTCGAGAGCTTTCCTGTCCAGAAGCGATCCATGTCCATGGCGGCCTACGGGCTGGGAATTGTGCTGGCCCCGGTGCTGGGTCCCACGCTGGGCGGCTGGCTCACGGATACCTTCAGCTGGCGCTACGCTTTTTACATCAATATTCCGGTGGGTATTCTGGCGGTGGTGCTGATCAGCCGCTTTGTGCACGACCCGCCCTACATCAAAAACGCCAAGGTCGGTGCCTTCGACAACATTGGCTTCGGCCTGCTGATGGTGTGGACCGGAGCGCTGCAGATTGTGCTCGACAAGGGCCAGGAAGACGACTGGTTCGGCGCCGTGTGGGTTCGATGGGCCGTGGCCGCGCTTGTCATTGCCCTCCTCCTTTGGATCTGGCACTCGTGGACCCACCCTAACGGCCTGGTCGACCTCCATGTTCTGAAGGACCGCAACTTCCGCACCGGCTGCTTCCTGGTGGCGCTGCTGGGCATGTGCATCTACATCACCATCGCCATTCTGCCGCTCTACTACCAGGAGGTGTTGGGCTACACGGCCTTCACGGCCGGCCTCGTGGTGGGGCCGCGCGGCATCGGCTCGTTTATCGGCTCGCCCGTGGTGGGTTTTCTGGGCTCGCGCATCGACAACCGCAAGCTGCTCTCGGCTGGATTCCTGGGCTTCGCCATCTGCGCGCTCATCTTCGGCACCGTCAATCTCGACATCGGCCCCTACACGCTGCTGATTCCGATCACCCTCACCGGCTTTGCCCTGAGCTTTGTCTTCGTGCCTATGTCCACCATGATGATGGCCACTATTCAAAACAAGGATATGGGCGCGGCGACGGGCCTCGCAAACATGCTGCGCAACATCGGCGGCTCGATCGGGATTTCCATGGCCACCACCGCTTTGATCCGCCGCGCCGCCCTGCACCAGAACGAGATTGGCGCGCACCTGTCGCCGAGCAACGCGGTGTTGCAACAGAAGTCCGCCTTGATCGCCTACTACCTCGCTCACCAGATCGGGCCGGCGAAGGCGCGTCCGGGTTCGCTGGGACTGCTTTACGGGCTCATGGAGCAGCAATCGGCTCTGATGGCTTATGTGGATGTCTTCCGCTGGACGGCCCTGCTGGCGTTCTTCTGCGCCGCGGCGGCCTGGCTGTTCAAGAAGCCGCCCAAGCACGCCGCCCCTCCGCCGGGGATGCACTGAAGGCGAGAGGTCGGTACGAAGGTCTGAACAGGCCTACTTAGAATTTCGCCCTCAGACTCCCCTCAGCCTGTAACCTCAAATCCCCAAGCATTTCACCCATCACTCTCTCGGCAAAGATTGACAATCGTATGTGGAGCACAGTAGAGGTGGCCGGAATGATCTCGTCCACACGGGCGACGAACTTTTCGTTGCCATCTCCGCGCTCGATTTGGATGTCATCGTCTCCCGATGCATCCTTGGGCACGAACAGAAAGTAGGTTCGAACGATCTCCGCTTTGGCTGGCGGGGCCGAGTTGAACCTGATCGTAATTCCCCTACCACCTTGAATGGGTATACGGTGTGATTCATCGGTGGGCCCCCTCCCGCCCTCAACCGGAAACACCCTTCCGGTGAGACCCTTAACAAGATGCCTTGAGATGGCGTCAAGCAACTGCTCTTTCAACAGATCCAATAGCTTGATACCGCCTGCGTCCACCTCATCCCATGTATAACCACCGCTGGTCCTATAAAGGCCACTGAGAGCAGCGACTGCGTCTTGAGGTCTTGGAACAGCTGCCCCAGTTGCGCTCTCATTCACTAAGGCCAAGGTATCGACTGACCGAGCCAGCATGAAATCTACGAAGGTCTGATAGTCGCCAGCATCGGCGTTCTCAAGCGCATCGAGATATGCATCCTTGTGCTCAGAGAGAATCATGATTGGCATCGAGATCGCGCGATATGTGAAAGTCGATGCGAGTGCGCGCGCAACCCGCCCGTTCCCGTCTGCAAACGGGTGAATCACGACGAGGGCATAGTGGGCATAGGCTGACTGCGTCACAGGGTGTGCTGCAAGAAACAACTCGCCTCGCATCTCCGTAACTAACCGCTGCATCTCCGCCGGTGTTAGGTCGACCGGCGCATAGGAGTGATCTGCACCGTCTCTCGTTCGTACATGGTTCGGCAACGCCTTGTACCGCCCATTCGGGAGTTCCTGCTCCTGCAACCCAACGGCGGTCGACACCCGGTAGGTGGTCTGGGCTCTGCAAACCACTTCATGCAAGACTCTAATTGCGACCTCGGAAATGGGCTCCTTCTTCGTTGCAAGGTCAAGCACATAGTCGTAGGCGTGCATCTGTGCCTCGAAAAGAGGCCGAACGTTATCCCCTCTCTTGGCCAATTCCACTTCCCAGGCGGCGGTCTCACGAGCAACGGTGAACGTGAAGCCCCGATCAACTTCGTACAAGCCCTCGATTGCGCCAGTATCTAATGCGGCCGCTCGTTTCACTATCTCCCGCGCTCGTCGTAGCGCCTCTGCCGACGGCCTCTGTTTGCTCTCAAGCGCCGTTCTGTACCGATTCCAGCGAACGCTATCGACCGAGGTTCGAGATGCCCATTCCTCAAAGTTTGGAAACGGGTTATAAGCAGCATCGAGAACATGAATGTTGACTTCCGGCTCGCTCATTGTGATACCCAATCTTCCCTTCAGGCCGATCATAGCTCAGCACATCGGCCGTGATGAGATCTACGGTGCATTTGGCCGCTGGCTGCGTTTCGCCCTCACCCCGCCAACGGCACAAACTTCCCCAGGCCTTCTTCGAACTGCTCAATGCGCCCGCTCAGAATGTCGTAGTACCAGCCATGCACTCTGAGTCGTCCCTCCGCCACTGCGCGGCGAATATATTCGTGGGTCCGCAAGTTGTCCAGCTGCACCAGAACATTCGCGTGGGTCAGAGCGGTGTGGCGCGTCAGCTCGCCGGCATTGCGTTCGACTTCGTCCACATAGTTCCACGCCGGTTCGACATGCTGCAGCCAGTCGCGCACGCTGTTCAGACCGGAGAGACGCTCGGGATTCATCAGCGCACGGATCACGCCGCAGTCCGAGTGACCGCAGACGATGAGATGCCGCACCCGGAGCACCTCGACCGCATACTCGATGGTGGCCGAGACGCCTCCGGCGGGCTCACCGGCGCGGGGAATCACGTTGCCCGCATTGCGGCAGAGGAACAGGTCGCCGGGCTGCGTCTGCAGGATCAGGTCGGGCACAATCCGCGAGTCCGCACAAGTCACAAACAGCGTCTCCGGTTGCTGCCCCTCGGCCAGCAGGTGAAACTGGTCCCGCCGCGCAGGAAATGCCTCGGCAAGGAACCGCTTGTGCCCTTCAACCAACCGCTGCACCCAGCCTCCCGATTCTGCCGGATTCAGCCGCAAACGGCCATCCCGCCACAGCACCAGCCTATCGCATCGCGGGCCGGGCTGATATTTTGGTGCGAGACGATTTTGCACACGTGCAACAAGGAGATTTGTGACGATGAGAAAGTTTGAAAGAGTCTTGGCGTACGCGGTTCTCATCATCCTGTCGCTGGGTGTCGTCAGTGCACCGGCGCAGACGGTCGATTCCATCGACCCCGACCTCAAGGCCCGTGTGGACCGGATCGCCGCGCAGGTTCTGGAGCAGACCGGCGTGCCCTCCGCCTCGGTTGCCGTTGTGCAGCACGGCAAGCTGGTCTATACACACGCCTACGGCAGCGCCCGGCTAGCTGCCGGCAACGAGCCCGCCGTCGCCGCCACGCCGGAGATGCGCTACTCCATCGGGTCCATCTCCAAGCAGTTCACGGCCGCGGCCATCCTGCTGCTCCAGGAGCAAGGCAAGCTCTCGCTGGACGATGCGGTGGGCAAATACATCCCCGGGCTGACCCGCGGCGATGAGGTCACCATCCGGCAGATTCTCTCCCACACCTCCGGCTACCAGGACTACTGGCCCGAGGACTACGTGATGACGCCCATGCTGCACCCGGAAAGCGCACAGCAGATCATCGACACCTGGGCAAAAAAGCCGCTTGACTTCGAGCCCGGAACCGAGTGGCAGTACTCGAATACAAACTTCGTGATTGCCGGGCGGATTGTGGAGACGGTCACCGGCGCGCCGCTGATGGACCTCCTGGTGAGCCGCATCTTCCGGCCGCTGGGGATGAAGTCGGTGTGGAATTCCGACGAGGCCAAGCTGACTTCAGTGGACGCGACAGCCTACTATCGCCACGCACTCGGCCCCTTGCGCGTGGCACCCAAGGAGGGCCGCGGCTGGATGTTCGCCGCCGGCGAGTTGGCCATGACGGCGCACGACCTGGCGCTGTGGGATGAGAGCCTGATCGCCCAGGGCGTGCTCAAGCCGGAGAGCTAC
This sequence comes from Occallatibacter sp., assembly GCA_035604995.1. Lineage (GTDB taxonomy): Bacteria > Acidobacteriota > Terriglobia > Terriglobales > Acidobacteriaceae > Telmatobacter. Next base: position 7,694 of record DATNHL010000011.1, read on the forward strand.
AAGCAGATGTTCACCGAGGTCAAGCTCAAGGACGGCAAAGGCACGCACTACGGCCTCGGGGTTGAGGTCAGAGACCGCAGCGGCCACCGGTCCATTGAACACAGCGGCGAAGTCTCCGGCTTCGTGTCGGACAACCAGATCCTGGTCGACGATGGCGTGGCCGTGGCGGTGCTGACCAACCAGGACGCTGTCGGAGCCGCCTCGACCATTGCGCGCCTGGCCGCTCCTGCGGTGCTCAATGGCCCGTTGACCGCGCCCGAAAAGCAGGCCATCGACATCTACCATGGCCTGCAGCAGGGCACGATCGACCGCACTCTACTGGCCCCCAACCTGAGCGACTATTTCACCGCCGAAGCGCTGGCCGATTTCCAGCAGAGTCTCGCCCCGCTGGGCGAACCGCTCAGCTTTTACCAGGCCAGCGAACAGTTGCGCGGAGGCATGACCTTCCGCGCCTTCCAGATCGTCTACCCAGGCAAGCGGCTGACCCTGACTACCTACACCTACCCCGACGGCAAGCTGGAGCAATACCTGATTGCGCCGGCGGAGTAGCGGATCCGCCGGCGCCATGGCATTTCTGGAAGATGAATGTCAATCCTGTTCAGTGAGCGGAGCCTCGTCCGAGGGAGGCAAACGTGTCGAAAACGGCAATTTTCCCGGCCGTGCGGCCCGTAAGTCCTTTGTTTCTTCAACGATGCCATAACTATTGACTCATAAGTCGTTTATTTTCTTGAATATAAGAGTGATTTGGGGGTCATTTTTTGTGTAACATGCTTGTTTTCATTGGGATGCGACGAAAATGAGGAATTATCGGGGGGAGAATAGGCGGCGAAACAAGAGGCGTTCCGAAGGATTCCCGATCGGTTCGGGGCCCGGAATCGCGCCTCGTCTTCATTGCCCACCCTTTCCAAATTCATTGTGCGCCCTGGGAGCGTAATGATCTGCAAATGAGCGAAGGGAGAGGCGGCCCGCAGGAACTGGAGCGGAGAAACGATCTTCGGCAGGCGAGACGAGGAGTATACTTTTGCTGCTCATCCATTCATTGATACTGAGGCACGCATGCGTTTTCGTGGAATCGGCACTCCTGCTCTTATTCTTGCCCTGTCCTTTTCAGCCTTCCCAGCCAATCTGATCGCGCAGCAGGGCGCAGCTCCGGCCCAGATCAGCAGTTCCGACCTGCAGCGGGCCCACCTGATGCTGCGCCAGGCCTATGACGAGATCAGGAAGAACTACTACGACACCAGCTATCACGGTGTGGACCTGGACAAGGTCTTTCAGCAGTACAACACAAGGCTCGATGCTTCGAAGTCCGTCAACGAGACCTTCCGGGTGATCGGGGCCTTCGTGCTGAACCTGCACGACTCCCACACCTTCTTCATGCCGCCGACGCGTACCAACCGGTCAACGCCAGGCTTTTCCATGCAGATCATCGGAGATAAGTGCTTCGTCACGCGCATTCGCCCAGGAACCGATGCCGCCGCCAAGCTGCACGTTGGAGACCAGGTGCTGGCTCTCAACGGATTCAAGATTGCGCCCGAAAACTTTCACGATCTGGAGTACTTCATCCAGGTGCTCTCTCCGGCACCGACAGAGATTGTGGATCTCCAGAGCGCGACGGGCGAACACAGGCAGGAGACCATCAAAGCCACGGTGCGATCGGGCAAACAGGTGACCGACCTGACTGGCGGAGGCGAAGGGGGCGACTTCTGGCAGTTGGTCCGCGACAGCGAGGAGGACGAGCACCTGAGTCGGTCGCGCATCTTTGAGACCGGCGATGTTTTCGTCTGGCGGATGCCGACCTTTGAAGTTCCACCTCCCGATGTAGACCGGGTTGCGGAAAAGGCGATGAAGTCCAAGACCCTGATCATCGATTTGCGGGGCAACTCGGGCGGATACATCGACACGCTCAAGACCATGCTCGGGCACTTCGTCGACCACGAAGTCAAGCTGGGAGACCGGGTCACGCGCAAGGAGACCAAGCCGGAGATGGTGAAGCCGAGATCGTCGCTCTACACCGGCAACGTGATTGTCCTCGTCGATCACAATTCGGCGTTCGCGGCGGAGCTGTTTGCCCGGGTGATTCAGCTGGAGCACAAGGGCAAGGTGATTGGCGACCGCTCGGCCGGGGCGGTAATGGAAGCGAAGGACTTTGAAGAATCGACCGGGACCGACTACAAGGTCTTCTACGGGCTGTCGATCACCTCGGCGAACATTCTGATGTCGGACGGCAAGAGCTTGGAGAACACAGGGGTTGCGCCGGATGAGGTGCTCATTCCCAGCGCTGCCGACCTGGCAGCGGGGAAGGATCCGGTTCTTGCGCATGCGGCGGAGGTGGGCGGGGCGAAGCTCGACCCCGGCGCGGCGGGGAAGCTGTTTCCGTATGAGTGGCCGAGCCTCTGAAGCCCACGCTGGAGCTGGGTCGAAATTCGTCCTGCAGAAATGATTCCCGGGAGAAAATCAGACCCCCAGCCCTCGCGGATGGAGGGGCTGGGGGTCTTTGCGACCGCTTGATTGAGGGTCCGGCTATGGGGCGAGCACGCCGCCTAAGCTCTCCCATCCTCCCCAGGAGGCGCCGTCCCACCATTTGTGGTAGAGGGCGTTGTCCTGGCCTTTGCAGAAGATGTCGAGGCGATTGGCGGCCCAGCTGACCGGGCAGGGCACGGAGGCAAGGGCGCCTCCAAGGTTTTCAAAGCCGCCCCAGGAGGAGCCGTCCCACCACTTGTGGTACATGGCGCGGTCGTCTCCCATGACGAAAACGTCGAGGCGGTTGGTGCCCCAGGCGACGGGGACCGGGGCGCTGACGATGCTTCCGCCGAGGCTTTCCCATCCGCCCCAGGCGCTGCCGTCCCACCATTTGTGCCACATTGCGTTATCGGTTCCCTGGGCGAAAATGTCGAGGCGATTGGGTCCCCACGACACCGGGTTGGGTTGGCCAATAATCACGCCGCCCAGGCTTTCCCAGCCACCCCAGGCGCTGCCGCCCCACCACTTGTGCCACATGGCGCCGTCGGTTCCCCTGGCGAAGACATCGAGCCGGTTCGGCCCCCATGCGACGGCTTGCGGCGGTGAAGTGATGACTCCGCCGAGGCTCTCCCATCCGCCCCATGAGCTTCCGTCCCACCACTTGTGCCAGAGTGCGTTGTCCTGGCCTTTGGCAAAGATATCGAGGCGGTTTGCGCCCCAGGAGACGGCACAGGGCGCTGAATCGAGCACGCCGCCAAGACTCTCCCATCCGCCCCATGCGCTGCCATCCCACCACTTGTGCCACATGGCGTTATCGGTCCCTTTGGCGAAGATGTCGAGGCGGTTGGCGCCCCAGGAGACGGCATTGGGAGTGGAGCTGATAACGCCGCCGAGGTTTTCAAAGCCGCCCCATGCGCTGCCGCCCCACCACTTGTGGTACATGTTGTCGCCGCCGCTTTTGACGAAGACATCGAGGCGGTTGGCGGCCCAGGCGGTGGCGGAGACGCTGTAGACGTCGCCAAACTCGGTGCCTTTGCCGGCGAGGGCGGTGAGAAGCGCATTTCCATTCACCCTGCCCAGTCCGGTGCAGGCATTCCAGCCGCTGGTGGCCGTGTAGCCCGGAGCGGGAGCGACGGCATTGGTTCTGCCATCGTTGATGTTGACAATTACGGAACTGCCGAGGCCGTAGAGAATGGGGTTCAGATAGCCGACGGGGCGGCCGATGGCCGTATTGATTTGTGCGATGAGGCCAGCCAGGAGCGGGGCGGCTTCGCTGGTCCCCGGATAGCCATACAAGCCGGGGAAACCGCCGGTCGATTGGACTCCGCCGAGGACGATGAAGTAGCCGTTTGAATAGGCGCCGATATCCGGAATGCCGCGGCCGACGTGTCCTCCGGGATTGACGGAAGCGGGTATGCCCTTGCCGACCTGCCACGCGGGCAGTGGGAAAGCTTCGCTGATGCCGCCGCCGGTGACGCCGCCGATATCGTTCCAGGTGATCTCATTGAAGCTGGAGCCGGAGACGTTGACGATTTCGGTGCCGCCGACGCAGGTAATCCATGGGTCGGAGGATGGGTAATAGCAGTGGGCCTGGCCGTCGCCGGTCTGGCAGTTCGACCCGTTATCGCCGGAGGCCACGAACACGGTGATGCCGAGCGACGCTGCTTCCTGGAATGTCTGGCTTACGGCGTCCATGGCGGCCTGGGTCCAGGTGATTCCCGGGAAGGTCTCGAATTCAGTCCAGGCCCAGCTGATGCTGATGACCGAAGGCATTGCCCAGCCGGAGGGCATCCTCGAGACGTCCTGAATCGCGGTGGTGACGATATCGACCCAGCCCTGCTCGGTGAAGGGCGCGAAGTAGACGGCAATTTTGGCGCCTTGCGCCACCGCGCCCGCGACCGAAATATCCAGGGTGACCTCGTCGGAGCCCCCTCCGCCGGGTGTATTTGGTTGGCCATCGACGGAGATGGCCGTGAGCGCGGGCGTGGTGAATCCGGGGCCGATGCCGAGGCTAGTGGTGAAGTAATCCTGAATATCGGTTTCCGCGTAGCCGCCGCCGAATTCGAACAGGCCGATGGTTTGGCCTGCGCCAGTGGATGACGTGGGAAAGTTGTAAAGTCTGGCCACCTGAACGGGATTGAGGGCGGTGATGGTGCCGCCGTTGGAGCAGCGGCGGGCCATCCGTCGGTTATCGAAGCCGAAAACACCTTCGACCACATCGACCAGCGCCGTGGGGACGTGGATGAATCCTTCCCGGCCGCGGTACTCCTGGTCTTTGGACTTGTAATGGCTGAGTGTGACTCCGAAGGCGGCGCTCATTTGCCCCACAGTTCCCGACAGCACGACGGTGCGGCGGGCCACGCTGCTTTCGACCACGGTAAGGCTGGAGGTGCGGGCAAAGGCTGCGATCTGTTCCAGATCATCGGGGTGGGCGCCGTAGGTCTCGGCGAACTGTTCGCGGGAGAGATACTGGCGGTTCTCGACGGGCACGGATGCCCAGTGATCCATGCCCGGCAGTGGAGGCGCGCCGGGGCGGCGCCGGATGCGCACGCTGACCGACATGGCCTCATCGGCATTGGCCGGTCCGACGAGGGTTGCGTTGGCGACGGCGCGACGCTCGCTCTTTTCGAGGCGAGCAAATCCTGCGGGAATTTGACTCATAGTGTCCTCCGTTTTGGGCGGCTTGATGGCCGGGACTGCATATTAGGGAGGGACGCAAGCCGCATGTCGTTCGCGGCGAGAGGATGAATCGGCAAGGGGGGAACGCGCGTTGGGTTACCTGCCGGGGACTATCCTTCCGGGCGATACGTCATGGACGGTACTCCGGAACCCTCGACTCGTCAACGGGATTGTTTCGTGGAAAGGAGGGGTGGGGTGACTTTTATTGATTTCTTAACGGGGGCGGTTCGACAGCGCGCGGGTTCGCGGGACGACCGGCTCGCCATTGATTCTGAAACGAGAGGGCGAAGTCCCGCGAGTTCGAGAAGAAAACCTCAATACTTCTGCACCTTGGGGTCGATTTCGTCGGACCAGGCCAGGATGCCGCCGGCGAGGTTGGCGACCTGGGTGTAGCCGGATTGCTTCAAAAATTCAGCAATGCGCTGGCTACGCGCGCCAGAGCGGCAATGGACGACGATTTCGCGGTCGCGGGGGATTTCGGCGAGGCGGTTGGGGACGTCGTTCTGGGGGATGACGGTGCCGCCGATCTGCGCAATTTGGACTTCGTAGGGCTCGCGGACGTCGAGGAGAAAGTGGTCCTGGCCGGCATCGCGGCGGGCTTTGAGCTCTTTCACGGTGAGCTGAGGGATTCCGTTCTTCATGCTTTTTTCCTGTGGGGTTTCGGGGATGATGCCGCAGAAGTGCTGGTAGTCGATGAGCGCGGTGACGGTGGGGTTGGCGCCGCAGACCGGGCACTCGGGGTTCTTGCGCAGCTTGAGTTCGCGGAATCGCATGTTGAGGGCGTCGACCAGAAGGAGGCGGCCGACCAGCGACTCGCCCTTGCCGAGGATGAGCTTGATGACCTCGGTGGCCTGGATGACGCCGACCAGACCGGGGAGGATGCCGAGGACGCCGCCCTCGGCACAGCTGGGCACCAGGCCGGGCGGCGGGGGTTCGGGGTAGAGGCAGCGATAGCAGGGGCCGGCTTCGGTGGCGAAGACGCTGGCCTGGCCTTCAAATCGGAAGATGGAGCCATAGACGTTGGGCTTGCCGAGCAGGACGCAGGCATCGTTGACCAGATAGCGGGTGGGGAAGTTGTCGGTGCCGTCGGCCACGATGTCGTAATCGCGGATGATCTCGAGGGCGTTGGCACCGGTGAGCATGGTGTCGTGCTTGACGATGCGGATGGCGGGATTGAGGGCGGTGAGCTTTTCTTCGGCGGAGTCGAGCTTCTTGCGGCCGATGTCTTTGGTGGAATGGATGATCTGGCGCTGGAGGTTGCTGGCGTCTACGACGTCGAAATCAACAAGACCAAGCGTCCCGATGCCGGCTGCGGCGAGGTAGAAGGCCAAGGGCGAGCCCAGGCCGCCGGTGCCGACGCAGAGGACGCGGGCGGCCTTGATGCGGCGCTGGCCCTCCATGCCCACTTCTGGCAGGATGAGGTGGCGCGAGTAGCGGGAGAGGTCGTCTGTTGAGAGTTCGGGCAGGGCAGCGGATTCGGTGATGGTCGGCATGGGTTCCAATTCTCTTTTGGCGTTCCAATGGTGCGACGTTGGGTTGATGGTGCGTGCTGTTTTCGGGGAGTTCCGAGGAAGCGCTGGTCCTCGGCTTCACATCCCCTCAGGGGCTAGAGCCCTGCCTAGTTTTGCGGCACTCGCGGCACGAATAAAGTCGTGCCCTGATACAAAACAATTCTCTGCTCCACCCTCTAGTGGTCCTTGCGCAACAGGCGCGTACGCCTGGACGGCTAGTCCCCCCCGGCGATGGAGGGGATGATGGACAGCGTGTCGGCGGCGGTGACGGTCGTGGCCTCCCTGGCCGACAGGTAGCGGACGTCTTCGTCGTTCAGATACAGGTTAACAAAAGCGCGCACCTTGCCCTCGGGGGTGAACAGGTGGTTGCGCAGATCGGGGTGGGCCTGGGTGAGGGCCTGAAGTGCGTCGGCGACGGTGGCGGCGTCAACTTCGACGGCATCGCGCCCACCGGCATAGACGCGCAAGGGAGTGGGGATGATGATGGTCATGCGTGTTGGTTCCTCGGCTGCAATCCTATAGATGAGGCCAGACGCCGATTGGATTGCGGAAATGCACAGGTACACACAGGTTGAGAGGGCAACAGAGGCACGGAGTTCGCGATATCGGAAAGATTACAGAGACGGTTTCTAGAGCGGCTCTCCAGTTCACCTGGAGTTTTTAGATTCGCGCAAAGTGGCTTTTTCGTGAGGGAAAAGCCACTCATCGGCAGTGGTTCCTCTCTATAGCAATTGGAGAAGCGCTGTAATTGAATCTACCGGGCATCTTCTTCGCAAAGGACAGAGGAAACCGGCGGCTCCGGGAGGCCGGAGCTGCCGGGTAATTGCGTCAAGTTGAGGGGGAAGCGCGGGTTATGGGTTGGGTTTCTTTGCCTCGGCGGGCTTGGCGGCGGGGGCGGCCGCAGGGGCGCCGGCTGGCTTGGGCTTCCAGAAGTCGGGGTTGGCCTTGATCCATTCCTCAGCCACGTAGCTCTGTCTCGGGTTGACGGCAAATAACTCCGAGTGGGAGGAATCGACCGTTTCGCCGTAGAGCTTATTGAGTTCCTTCATGCCGTCCTCGCCGATGGCATCCCGGAATTTCTTGTCCTCGGCGTAGCCGGTATCGATATCGGCCATGGACTTGTCGCCGCTGATGGCGATGTAGGTGCCGTCGTCGACTCCATATGCCGCTTCGAACATGGCCCAGTGGGCGCTGGTGCCGGCCTTGTCATGTGCGGCCCTGACCATTTTGCCCAATTTGCGCCAGTCGGCCCCGTGGCCCAGGCGGACGTGGAAGACGGAGATCTCCATGTAACGGGCAGACGAGATGTCCGCATGCGGCTTGTAGCTCAGTTCCTCGTCGCGGGTGAAGACCGAGGAGTCCACGGAATCCAGCAGCTCGCCATCGGCGATGCCCGCGCGCTCAAACTCGGCCGAGAGGGCCTTGTTCTTGTCCACGAAATCGTTGACCTTTTGCCACTCCGCGAAGGAGGCATACTGGGTCAGGAACAAGGCGCGGGCCTTGCCGGACATCGAGTTCAAGGCGATGTAGTTTGCTGGAACCTTGGCGCGCCTGCTGGCCTCGACGAAGGCGCTCTCCGTCTTGTCGTGAGCCGCTCCGCCCTTGTAGGGTTTGGTGAACTCACGGGTGATCTGCAAGACCTTGGGGAAGGTGGTGGTTTCCTGCGCCGCGGCCAGCGAACTGCCGACAACCGCGAGAGACAATCCCAACAGAATGGGGCTGATGCTTTTCATGTGCACGGTCCTCCTTGACTGGCTCGGAGATCACTCGCGGGTGGGGAAACCCGGGGGAAAGCGGGCGCTCGAGGTCAACGAGATTATGCAGGCACGGATGGCTCAGTTGTAAAGGGAATTCTGATGCATGTGCAGGATTTTCATGGGATTGGCGTTTTGCGGGGACGGGGCGTGGGTTGAGTCAGGCGGGGCGGGGGTCGAGGGCGTCCTCGACGATGTGGATGGTTTGCTGCTCGAGGCGCTTGTCTTCTTCGGTGGCGCCGGCGAGGAGGAAGGAGTTGGTTTGGGTGGCGTTCCCGTGGGCGACGGCGGTGATGACGTAGGAGCAGCCCAGCCAGTGGGCTTCGGCGAGGTCGGTCGAGGACCATTGGGCGGGGTGGTCGGGGTGGGAGTGGTAAAAGCCGGCAATGAGGAGACCCTGACGGCGGGCGTCGCGCTCGATGTTGACCAGTTCGAGGGGGGAGATCTGGTAGCGGTTGTGGGCGGAATCGGTGCGGGTGTTGCCGGCGGGGACGGCTGCTTCGACTTTCCAACCATCGTTGACGGATCGCCCGAGGAGTGCGCCGCAGCACTCATTGGGGTAGGTTTCCTCGCCGTGGGAGCGCAGGGCCTGGTAGACAGCGCGGGCTATATGGAGTACGCCCATGTATCCTCCTCCCAGAAACGCTCGGACAGGTACTTGTCGGCCGCGTCGGGCAAGACGGTGACGATGAGGGCCTGGCGGCCGGCCGAACACTCCTCGGTGGCAATTCTGAGGCTGGCGACGACGGCGGCGGCGGCGGAGATGCCGACCAGCAGGCCTTCTTCGCGGGCGAGACGGCGGGCCATCACGTAGGCAGCTTCTGTTTCAACCTCGAGGGCGCGGTCGGCGAGGTGAGGGTTGTAGATGGCCGGAACGAGCGAGGTGCCCATGTGTTTGAGTCCTTCCAGACCGTGGAATGGCGAGTCGGGCTGGAAGCTGATGGCCTGGATGGCAGGGTTGAACTCCTTGAGGCGGCGGGTTGTCCCCACAAAGGTGCCGCTGGTTCCCAGTCCGGCAATGAAGTGTGTGATCTGGCCAGCGGTCTGCTGCCAGATTTCCGGGCCGGTGGTGCGGTAGTGGGCCAGCCAGTTGGCGTCGTTCGAGTACTGATCCACGTAACAAAAACGGGCAGGGTCGTTGCCTGCCATCTCGCGAGCGCGGCGAATGGCGCCGTCGGAGCCCTTGTCGGGATCGGTCCATTCCACCCGGGCGCCGAAGCCGTGGAGGATGCGCTTGCGCTCCGGGGAGACGTTGGCGGGCATGGCGAGGTGGACAGGAAAGCCGAGAGCCGCGCCGAGCATGGCGAGGGCGATGCCGGTGTTGCCGCTGGTGGCGTCGAGGAGGGCTTTTCCGGGCACGAGCAGGCCCCGGGCGCGGGCGTCGGCGACCATGGAGGCGGCAGCGCGGTCTTTGACGCTTCCTCCGGGATTCGTCCATTCGGCCTTGCCAAGCAGGGTGATGCCCTGGAGGCCGCGGAGGGCCTGCTCGATGCGGACGAGGGGGGTTGAGCCGATGCGTTCGGGGAGGGACGAGCCGAGTTTGGGGTGGGGCGGTTGGATTTCCATGGAGAATTGCGGCGGGCGCTCCGGTTGTGCGAGATTTGGGTAAGCGAGGGTGGAGCCGGCAAGCGACTGTGCCCATTGCTCTATCAACATCCTCGCAGACTGGAAGAGGAATATGGCCCGAAAATCTCGCAATCCGAACTTCGATGAGATGCTGGAGAGCTTGCGCGCGCATTCTTTTGGAGTTGCACCCTTTGCCGGAGCAGCAGGAGGCGTGCTGGTGACGAAGCACGGAGCGGGTGCGGTGCTGGTGCCGGGAGAGGGCGCGCCGGTAGCGTTCTGGGAGCGGCCGGGAGCCGTGTTTGGCGGGGAGGTGGCGCGCTTGCTGGACCGCGGTTACCAGAAGTTCCTGAAGACGTCGAAGTACGAGCTTCCCGCGACGGTGACCCAGTTGCAGGCGATTCACCTGTTCAGCGAGGAGTTGAGACAGCTGACGGGGGCGATCAGCCTGTACAACGAGGGGCTGGGGACGACGAGCGATGTGTATGAGTACGACCGGCTGAAGGGCAGGGAGGCTGCGGAACCGGCGCCGGTGCGGCCCTGGGAGCCTGGCGGAGGACATTGAGTCTGGGTGACCGTGAGCGGGGCCGGGCATGGAAGCGGAAGAGAATGCGAAAGGCATGGGCATGCGAGGCGCAGAGCGGCGCGCGCAGCCACGCTTCGCGGTGGATGGAGAGGCGACGCTGCTGCTGATGGGCCATGGCCGGCCGATGCCATGCTGGGTGACGGACCTGAGCCTGGAAGGCTGCCGCTTGCGGACCAGGGAGCGGTTCAGCGCGAGGACGCAGGTGCGGGTCGAGGTTGCTTTCCGGGTGAACGGGATGGCCTTCCGGCTCAGCGGCATCACGCAATGGAGCGACGGGTGGAACCTGGTGGGCATCCGGTTTGTGGACGTACCTCAGCGGCGTAGGGCAGATCTGGCCGAGGTCATTGGCGAAGTGGGATCGGAGATTGCCGCCAAGGCTGCGATGCAGGCTCCGGGGGAGCTCGCCGCAGAACGGCAGGCGGACCAACCGGCAGCAACAGGGCAACCGGCTGCGCGGGCCGCGGAGCTAGCCGAGGTCTGGAACCCGGAGGGAAGCGGGATTCACAGGGTTGCGGAGCAGCCCAGGGGGCAGCGGGCAGAAGATAGGCCAGCCGACGCGGGGGCGGGAGGGCCGGCGCAGCGCGAGCGCAGGGCGCAGCAGCGGCACTGGGTGGATACCTGCGCTGTGATTCATCTGGTCAATATCGGATCGAGACTGAGCGGGCGGATTGTGGACCTGAGCCTGGGAGGCTGCCGCATCCGCACCGACGAGCGTTTTCCAGTGGGAATTTACACGCGCGTCGAGACGGAGTTCCGGGTGGAAGGACTGCCGTTCCGGCTGGGCGGTGTGATCCAGGCGATCCATGACCGGCGGGTGGTGGGCATCCGGTTTTTGGATCTGAGTGAGCGCAAACGGGACCAACTGGCGCAGTTGATGAGGGAGATGGAGGCCCGGGGAGACGTTCGAGAGCCGTGAGACTCAGGCCACGGTGCGACGGAGGGCCGGAGCAGGAGATTGCTGCCCAGGCCGCGCCTGGTTCACAGGGCGCGGCGGCCGCTGATCAGGTTGAAGATAAGCACCACGACTGCGATCACGATGAGAATGTGAATGAGGCCTCCGCCGATGTGGAGGCTGAATCCGAGCAGCCAGAGGACCAAGAGAACGACGAAGATTGTCCAGAGCATGAGTTCTCTCCTTGGGGGGTGCGCGCCCGGAAGTTGGTTGACGGTACCGGGCGTGCACGGTTCTTGCACCGGGCGACCGGCATCAAGACCGCTTGGCCAGGTGGTCTCCCAGGTCTCGAAAGCGAGACCTGGGGCCCCCAGTTCTTACTACGAGCGACTAGTTCGAGGCGATCGCCTGGGCCTTTGCATTCCTGACTGCGTCGAGGAACGACTGGGCCGAGGCAGGGACTGCTTCGCCACCGTCAAGAATGTGGCGCGTGGAGACTTCGTGGCCGTAGGTGGCTTCAGTGGAATCTTCGTCGCGGCGAATGGCTGCGCCGGTGAGCGTGAGTCCGGCAAACAGGCCCTTGGCGCGCGAGTAGGTGAGGACTTCGGTGTTGAGCTTCCAGTCGGTATCGGCGGAGGCGTGACGGCCAACCGGTCCGGCTGCTGCCGAGGCGTCGCCGCCCAGCTCAAAGTTGCTGTTGATGAGGTGCTTCATCCCGTCTTCGTTCTGGATGATCATGACCAGATCGACGCCTTCCATGCCGATCTGCAATCCCCAGCTTCCGCCGGTGATGGTAAAGAACGCGGGTGCGCTCCAACCGTCCGCCGTGCGGCAGGTGGCAACGCCGCGGCCGTTTTCCGTGCCAAAGACGAAGCCGCCCTTGAGCATGTGGGGCACAACGGCAATGCACTTGGCGTGTTCAAGGACTTCCTCCGGAATGCCTTTATCCGGCGCAGACATGATCTCGTGAAGAACGCGGCCCGCATGATCCAGGCGGTCGTCTGTTGCTTCGCGATTCGATCCCGCCCAGGCGATGCTGGTCATGCCGAGGATTGCCACTAATGCCATAAGTTTCTTCATTCATTTCACCTTTTTTTCTACCTATGCGTGGCGTCTGTTGTTTTACGCGTATGAGGGGCACACAAGGTACTTCTCACGTTAGCCGGGTTGTCTGGCGGGGTCTGAGCAATAGGGCTCTCTCTGGCATCCAGCCGGGTTGGCGGAAGAGGCATTTGCCGGGTTGAGGATTTCCCCTGGGGCTCAACGGGGCATGGAAAGGTGAGCAACGGCAGAGGGATCTCCCATCGAACTAATTCGCAGCATGGGCCTGCACTTTTGCACCTCTGACTGCGTCGAGGAACGGTTGTGCCGAAGCCGGCGCCGCCACTTCGCCCAGCAGAACGCGGTGTGTAGAGACGTCCTTTCCGTAGAAGGCATTCATGGAATCGTCATCCCGGCGAACATCGGCCCCGGTCAGAGTGAGTCCGGCAAAGAGGCCCTTGGCCCGCGAGTAGGTGAGGATCTCGGTATTCAGCTTCCAGTCAGTATCGGCAGTGGCATGGCGTCCAACCGGTCCGGCTGCCGCAGAGGCGTCCGCTCCAAGCTGAAACTTGGCGGATTCCAAGCGCTGCATTCCTTTGTCGCCCTGGAAAATCATGACCAGATCCACGCCTTCGACGCCGATCTGCAACCCCCAACTGCCCCCCGTAATGACGAAGAACACCGGCGCGCTCCATCCGTTTGCAGTCCGGCACGTGGCCAGGCCTTTGCCATCCTCCGCGCCAAACACAAGGCCGCCCTTGATCATGCGGGGCACCACGGCTATGCACTTTGCGTGATCCAGTACTTCTTCCGGAACGCCTTTATCCGGCGCGGCCATGATCTCGTGCAGCACTGTGGCTGCATTATCCACCCGGTTCTGCACTTCTTCGCGAGTTTCCGCCCAGGCGGCGCTAGCCACACCGAGACTGAATAATGCCACTAACGTCACAAATTTCTTCATTGCATCCCACCTTCTCTCTACCCTTGCGCAACACCTGCTTTCCACGCATTTGAGGCGCGCGAGGCACTGTTCATGTTAGTGGCGTTGGCCGATGTGATCTGAGCAATAGCGCTCATTTTTGCATTCTGCCGAGTTGCCGGAAGAGGTTTTTGCCAGGCCGAGGATTTCCCCGGGCTAAACGGGGTATGGGAAGAAGAAGGAGGAACGGCGGAGGGACTTTCAGCAATTTGCAGTCTCTCGGCGGCCAAAAAGCCGCTTACGTGTTTGGCCCTCTCACGGCACGGCTAAACAGGTTGCGGGGAGAAGGCTCGCTTTTCAAGCAAAATGCCCGAAAGGCGTTCCTCAGGGGTTAAGGCCCGCGTTGATTCTGCTGGCTTTATGTACGGGATTTTGTCGGGGTTAAAACCCCGACCTACCGGCCCGTACGCTTCAACGGCAGAGGTTTTTCCGCAGCCTGTAATGCCGTGCCACCAGATGCGCGAGAGGGGAAGGTGGGCTCTAACCTGAGGGAATTTACTTTCAACAACTTGGATTCCCTCGGCGGCTAAAGCCGCTTGCGTATTTGGTTCTCCCACGGCACGGATTCTGTCGGGGTTAAGATTCCGACCTACCAGCCGTGCCGTTTCAAAACAATGAGACTTTTCGCTCCGGGGCCTTGAAATATTCCTGGAAAAGTGAGCAAAATTGAACAGATCGGATGGCCCGTGGGGCGGAAATCTCAGCTATAGTAGCGAAATGTGTATCCACTGCCAGGGGGCAGGCGCTTAACTGTGGGTGGAGCACACGGAAGCCCAAGACGCCAGCCCTTTTCGATGATTCTTGTCATCGGTGCAGTTCACGCGTGAACCAGATGGCGATGCAGTCTCGAATCTTTCAGCAGCGCTCGGCATAGAGACTTGCAGCCGGGGGGACCCTATCCAATGATTGAGTTTCACAAGCCAACA
>DATNHL010000012.1:0-4937 GCA_035604995.1 Occallatibacter sp.
TTCAGGCCGGAACGGGGCCGTGGCCGGTTCGGGCATTCAGGAAAGGAAGGCCGTGGGGTTGCGGGGCGGTTCCGGGCCCATCGCCGCGGTCATCGAGAAGGATGTGCGGTCACTGCTGCGCACCTTGCCGCTGCTCTATGCCATAGGCGCGCCGCTGCTGCTGGTGCTGGTCTTTTCCGGGGTCTTTATCAAGAACGGCGCTGCGCAGGGTCCGATGTTTCCGCTGGCGCTGCCGCTTTGCATGATGTACGCGCAGCTGGGATTCACGCAGGTGTTCTACAACAACCTGGGGACCGAGGGAGCGGGCATTCAGTTGTATTTTCTTTCGCCCACGCCCATTCGGACGGTGCTGCTGGCCAAGAACCTGCTGCACGCGTTTCTGTTCGGGCTTGTCGCCCTGGTGGCGGCGGTGCTGACCGGTCTGCGGCTGGGCCCTCCGGACGGCGCGGTGGTGGCGGCTACCGTGGCGTGGCTTCTGTTTTCTCTGCCCTGCAACCTAGCCGCAGGCAACATCTTTTCGCTCAGGATGCCGTACCGTGTGAATCCGGGGCGGATTTCGCGGCAACGCGGATCGCAGGCCAACGCACTGCTCAGCCTGCTGGTGCAGCTCGGCGTGCTGGCCATGGGCGCGGCGGTCTTCTCGCTATGTTGGTTCCTTGACCGCATGTGGCTGGCCACGCCGATCTTTCTCACCTTGGCCATGGGCGCGGTCTTCGTCTGGCGCCGCGTGCTCGGCAACGCAGACGGCCTGGCCTACCAGCGCCGGGATGCACTGATGGCAACACTGATGAAGGAGAGCTGACAAAGGACGGTTGCCGGCCAGAGACCGGCAACCGTCCTCTGTTTCAAGCACGCTTTGAGGCCTCAATCAGAAGGGGATGTCGGCGTCGGAAATTTCCGTGGATTGAGCAATGTCGTCGTTGCCACCGGCTGCTGCCGGGGGGCGCTGGTCGAAGCTGGCCGCCGAGCTGGAAGTGCTGGCTGCCCGGGTGTAGCCGCCCTGCCCGCCTGAGCCCTCTTCGCGGCCGGTGAGCAACACCAGCTCATTCACAATGATCTCGGTCCTGTAGCGCTTCTGGCCTGACTCCTTGTCGTCCCAGCTGCGCGTCTGAATCTTACCCTCGATATAGAGCTTGGAGCCCTTCTTCACATAATCGCGAATGATCTCGGCCGTGCGGGTAAAGGCCACAAGGTTGTGCCATTCGGTGCGGTCCTGCCAGTTGCCCTGCGCGTCCTTCTGGCGGTCGCTGGTTGCCAAGGTCAGGTTTGCCACCATGGTGCCGCCGGGAGTGGAACGAATCTCGGGGTCTTTGCCTACGTTGCCTAAAAGGGTGACTTTGTTCACGCTTCTTGCCATGCTTCTGCGCTCCTGTTAATGAGAAAGAATAGCAGACGAGCGGAGCGGGTGTCGGCGATTTCGCCCTTGAAGCCATGCGAGGGGCTGCGAATACAATTGCCTTTTCCGGGGCAGAGAGTCAAACTTGCATCAATCGATGGTCAGGTTGGAGGTTTCCATGCGAATTCGACAGACTGCGGCCGGTATGGCGGTGTTTGCCCTGGTGCTGGTCTCGCTGCAGGGAGCGCCTGCGCAGACGCCCTGGGTGGTTTCGCAGGGCAGCGGAGGGTCGATGGCGGTCAGCGCCGGCATTGGTCCGCCGGTCGGGACGGCCGGCGAGCCTTACAGTGCCATTCGCAAGACGACGCGCGTCGAGAAGCTGGCGGACGACGTGACCATCACGCGCGAGGCCACGACGAAGGAGGCGCGGGACGCGAGCGGCCGGGTCTACCGCGAGATGCAGCCGGAGATGCCGGTGGGCGCCCCGGAACCGCGTCGGATCACCACCTTCTATAGCGTCTACGATCCGGTGGCGGGCGTGGTCCTGAACTGGAACTCCAACTCGACGGAAGCCACACTGACTCATTTTCCCGACCCCGCCTTACGCAGGCAACAAGCGCGCGCTTTGGCTCCGGATGCGGGGAATCCTGCGGCTACGGCTCAGGCCCGGCCGGCCATGCCCAAGCCGCTGGTCGAGGAACTGGGCACAAAGACCATCAACGGCATCGAAGCCCAGGGGACACGCACGACCAGGACGTTTCCCGCCGGCATGGAAGGCAATGACGAGCCGTTTTCTGTGACCACGGAGACCTGGACCTCGCCTGCATTGAGGACAACGGTGCTCCAGATCAACGACGATCCCCGCAGCGGCGTCTCCACCATGGAGCTGACTGAGATTGAGCGCGGCGCACCGGACCCTGCGCTGTTCCAGGTCCCCGAGGGCTACACGGTCAGGAACGCCGATCCGTCGCAATCGAACTGAACGATTCCCGAGGCTGGATCGAGACAAGCTACCGCATGGGCGCGCGGCGGCGATTGCGGAACCATTTGGCCACGCCAAGGGCGAGCAGCAGGCCGCCAAAGGGAATGCACATCAGGGTGATGATGAGGGCGAACCAGCCGGTATTGGTGCTCGCTCCGGTTGCCGAGAAGCCGCCCAACAGCGTCTCCAGCAGCACTCCGGCGAGAATTCCCGAGCCCAGGATGGACGCTCCCCATTGCAGCAACTGCCGCGTCCCGTCGTCGGGTTGGACAGGGCTCTGATTTGGTGGGCTTGCGTGCATTGGCGGTCCAATCAACAGGGGCTGGTTGGTGGTTGAGGTATCCCAGGTCTCAGAATCGAGACCTGGGGCACCCAGATGCTAGCCTTGCGCCAGGCGCAGCATCACGTAGGTGATGACTCCGGTGACCGAGACGTACAGCCACAGGGGGAAAGTCCAGCGGGCCACCTTGCGGTGCTGCGGGATGCGCCCGGTGAGCGAGAAGAAGAAGGTGACCAGCACCAGCGGCAGCGCCACAATGGCCAGGATGATGTGGCTGGCCAGCAGAGGCAGGTAGACCGAACGCAGCGCGGCGTGGACCGGGTAGCGGACGTCGCCGTGCAAAGCGTGGTGGGCGATGTAGCTGACCAGAAACAGCGTGGAGAAGACGAAGGCCGTGATCATGGCCGCGCGGTGAGCCTGGATTCGACGGGCTCGGATGAAGATGTAGCCGATGAGCAGAGCCGTGGCGCTGAGGCCGTTGAGGATGGCGTTGAGGGCGGGCAGAAACGCGTACTGCGTGCTCGAGGCCGCAGCGGGATGAACGTAGATCAGCCAGAAGAGAAAGACCGTGGCCGCCGCGCTGATGAGGAGAATGGCGGCGATGGCGGGACGGGTGCTGGATTGCGGAGCAACAGCGGTCGGCATGGCGTTCGGAGTCCTTAGCGCTTCTGTGTGGCGCAGAGCATGAGCGTGGTAAAGAGCAGGGGCAGGTAGAGGACGCTCACCTTGAGCAGGTCGCGCGCCAGCATGCGGCTCTCCGTCTCGTCCTGGGCGCGCAGGATGCCGGCGAAGCGGATGGTGTAGGCGAGGTAGAGCAGGCCGAGCAGGACGGCGAGGACGGCGTAGACGGTGTTGGCCACGCCGAGAAACCACGGCGCCAAGCTCACGGGAATCATGACCACGGCGAAAAAGAGCGCCTCGGCGACGGTGGACCATCCATCGGGCTGGACGACGGGCAGCATGCGGATGCCGGCGCGGGCGTAGTCGTCGCGGTAGAGCCAGGAGATGGCCATGAAGTGCGGGAATTGCCAGACGAAGAGGATGGCGAACAGGGCCACGGCCGGCCACTCGATGTGCGGGCGCGCGGCCGTCCAGCCCAGCAGCGGACCCATCGCTCCGGGGAATGCGCCGATGAAGGTGGCCATGGTTGTGAACCGCTTGAGCGGCGTATAAATCGCCACGTAGCAGAAGGCCGTGAGCAGCGCCAGCGCCACGGTCAGCAGGTTGGTGCGCACCAGCAGCCACACCGCGCCCAGAGTCAGAGCGCTCAATCCCGCCAGAATGCCTTCGGCCAGAGTGAACCGCCCGCAGGCCAGCGGCCGCTGCGCGGTGCGGATCATGCGCGCGTCGGTCTTGCGCTCCAGCGCCTCGTTCAGCGCGCCTGCCCCGGCAGACACCAGGCCGATCCCGAACAGGGCGTCGAGCAATCCCGGCTGCACGCTGGAGATGCCGGATTGCATGGAGCCAAGGTAGAAGCCGCCCCAGCCGGTAACCAGGACCATGCCGACCACCTTCACCTTGAACAGCTCGCGCAGGTCGTGAATGAGCGTGGCCGTCGCCCCCGGGCTGGGCGCGTGCAGATGCGCCGGGCCGTGAGGATGGCTATCGGCGGGGGGAGCGGCGAGTTCGGCGGGAACTGCAGCCTGGGAGGCGGGTGTCATGGGTGAGTAAGAAGACCTCAAGAGGATGTCCGCTGTGTGCGGCGAACGGGCGCCTGATTTGATGATAGCAAGCGGGAGCTTCAAGGGTTGGTGCCGGAAACGCTCGCGGCTGCCGGAACTTTGCGATTCAGAGGGCGGCGAAGGGATTCTCGATCTGGATTCCAGCAATGGTCTGGCCGGGATTCAGGTCTTCGGAGAGTATCCGCGTTGCCCCGCTCCTGAGCGCCGCGGCAACAATCAGCGCATCCCAGAAGCCGATCCCGGCTTCGTCTTCGATCCGAAATGCCTGCCGGATCTCCTCTGGGGTTGTTTCCACGCACCAGAACGCAAAGTCTTCGACAATCTCACGAGCTTCCTTCTTCGAAAGGGGCGTCTTCAATTTCCGGGTCACCGTCGAGTAGAACTCCTGCAAGACCTGCATGCTGAGAACTGCCGAACGATCCAGCCGGAGCCCAAGCAGAGTGTCTTCCGCCATCCGTTGCTCGTACCCGGCGTCCATGTCGTGGGCGTACACCAGCACGTTTGTATCGATGAAGACCTTAGCAGCCTGTGGTGCAAGTCCCGATACCTTCCCGAGAAAATCGAGCGGTATCCACAGGAGTCCTTCGTAAAATCAAGATATGGCGATGGGAACGCGCAAGGATCGAGAGCGGCAAGAGGATCTGTGGGTGGCATATA
>DATNHL010000013.1:0-19723 GCA_035604995.1 Occallatibacter sp.
CACCATCGGCCTGGCCGCACTGGTGGGATTCGATCGGGTGGCCGCGCTCGCCCGCGAAGCCGGCGTGAAAAATGCGCGTGGCACGCCTTCGGTGGCCATCGGATCCTACGACGCAGCGCCGCTCGACATGGCCGGCGCCTACACCATCTTCGCCAACAACGGCCTCCATCTCGATCCGTGGATGCTGGCCAGCGTGCGCACCGCCACCGGCGACATCGTCACCGACTACACACCCACTTCGAAGCAGGTGCTTGACCCGCGCGTCGCCTACCTGACCACCAACATGCTGGAGAACGTGATCAACCACGGCACAGGCGCGGCCACGCGCTCGCGCGGCTTTACCGCGCCGGCCGCGGGCAAAACCGGCACCGACCACGACGCCTGGTTTGCCGGCTACACCTCCAACCTGCTCTGCATCGTGTGGGTGGGTAACGACGACTACACCGATATCAAGATCCAGGGTGCGGACGCCGCCGCACCCATCTGGGCCGAGTTCATGAAGAAGGCGGTGCAGCTGCCGCAGTACTCTGACACGCATGAGTTCTCAGTTGCCGACGGCGTCGGCGTGGTCGAGATCGACAAGGCATCCAACCTGCTTAGTGACGCGGCCTGCCCCGACGGCGTTGACGTCGCCTTTCTCGACGGCACCGCGCCCACCGACACCTGCGACCACCCGCCCGACCACCGCAACATCCTGCAAAAGATCTTCGGCCTTGGCAAACCAGGGAACTGAGCGGGGCGCTTAACCGTCTACATCGGAACCATCGGGCATTGGCTGGCATTGCGGACACCAGAAGGTCACGCGAGCATCCGGGCCCTGGATGCGCCGGCGAATCCGCTCGCCGCACTTTCTGCACGGCTCTCCGCGTCGTCCGTAAACCCACAGGCTCGCGCCCGGGTCGGACTCATGCGTGGTGCGCCGCTTGCGTCCGCCGTAGGTCACGATTGAGTCGTCCGAGTCTTCCAGCACGTTGGCCTTCACCAGCCTGCGCGCCACCGCAATCAACGTTGCAACTTCTTCAGAATCCAGCAAGGAAACCTTGCAAAACGGATTAGTCGCGGTAACAAAACAAATCTCCGACTTAAAGACGTTGCCCACGCCCGCAATCACTTCCTGGTGGAGCAGCACATCGCCAATCTCTTCGGTGGCATGCGCCCCCACGCGCCGCGCAACTTCTGCTGCATTGAACGCTTCGCTCGACACATCGATCGTCGCGGGCGGAATGCGCAGGGCCCGCTCCACATCCTGTGACTTCATCATCTTCGCCACAGGCACGCGAAACCCGACTGCAATGTACTCGCTGTTTTCCAGCACGATGCGCATGTTGGCGCGCGGCTGCTGCCAGCGCTCTCCGTGGCGATAGATGTGCCAGCTGCCGCTCATGAGCATATGAGTAGCCAGCGTGCCACCGCCGGAGAAATGAATCAGCAGCCATTTGCCACGCGGTTCAACCCGTTCCACCTGCTGGCCAGCGATTGGCGTGTCGTCGTTGAATCGCGTGAGCAGCGGATAGGGCGAGCGAAAGCCAGTCACAGGTTTGCCAATAAGCGCACGTCCCAGTGCGCGCGCGGTGCGAAAGATTGTGTCGCCTTCCGGCATCGGCTACTGCACCTCGCCCGGAGCATGCACGCGCTGCGTGAGCGCCATGGGAATGCGGCGCAGGTGCATGCCCAGCGGGCCGGGATGGAAGCCAGCATCCATGAGGAAGCGGCCCATGGGATGCGCCGCCACGGGCTGGCCGTTGATGGTGGTGATGAGCACGCCCTGGTGGCTGCTCAAGCGCATGCGCTCTTGGCCGCGGGCGCAGAGGAAGTGCGCCAGTCCCGCAGCTGCCTGCGAGCGCTCCGGCTCCTCGGGCGGCAAGAACACCAGCAGATTCGGATTGCCGCGACGGAGCCACGCAACCAGTTGCCCATTGCGGAGAATCACTTCGGCATAGGCGGCCCGCGTGAGCACGCGCGGCGCAGTCTCGGCATCCTCATCCGCCACAGGGAGATCGGGCCAGCGCAACGCAGAGCCGTAGGGATTGGCCGGATCAGTTGCGGCCAACAGCACAAACTCCGGCTTCTCTTCCGGAGGCGCGGTGCGCAACTGGCGCAGCAGATCGACCGCCGCGGGCAGCGCAAACTGCGTAGCGCCGAGGCCGGCCACAAAGTAGCCGCGGCGGATGCGGCCGCTCTCTTCGAGGGCCTTGAGCACGTCGTAGACCGCTGAGAATCCACCGGGCACATTCTCGGCCGCCACGTGTTCGCGCAGCAGTACACCGTAGCGGTTCAGCAGTTGCAGCGCCAGCGCGTGACTGCACTCCGTGCCGGAAAGCTTTGGGGCGGTGTCGTGGCCTGATCGCAGCGGCAGCAGCGACCAGCGGCCTTGCGCCGTGGGCGGCGTGGTTCTGCGTGAGCGGAACACGACGCCCGTCTGCAGTCGGCGCGGCGTACGCGCACTTTCGGGTCTGGCGGTGTACGCACGCAATGCATGCAGCGAGTCGTTCGTGATGAGCCCGCGCCACACCAGGCTCCACAGCGCTTCAATCGTCTCGCCCGGATAGCCGCCGCCCAGCGCCTGGTGCAGCGGATCGAAGAAGCTGGCGCCGGTCGACTCGAGGACTGCAAGCAACTTTTCTTCGCGCTCTGTCAACGGTTCCACCAGCGGCCTCTGCTGCAAGAGCAGCGGCAGTTTATCTGCGAGAAAAAGTGCGATACGTCCGTCGCGCTCGCCCATCGGCTCCACGCCGGCCCATGCCACTTCGCCCGCGGCAATCAGAGTATCCAGGCCGGCCGGCGCATACTCGGCAATGCGCGCGGGCAGAATCGCCGTCTCCAGCAGCGATGCCGGCAGAGGAGCGCCCTGCAGGCTCTCGATCGCGTCGAGCAATCCATCGAGATTCGCGTGGCCCGTGCGCCGCGGCGCCAGCAGGCCCTGCCAGTGCGTGAGGAAGCGCGCCAGCGTGTGCTGTTCCACCGGCTCCACTTCGCGGCGCAATTTAGCGAGCGACTTGCGCCGTATGAGCCGCAGCATCTCCACATCGCACCACTCGCGATGCAAGCCACCCGGAAGGAATCCGCCTTCGAGCACGCGGCCTTCGTGCACAAGCTGGCGAAGCGCGTTCTCCACCACCACTGCATCGAGCGCAAAACGTTCCGCAGCTTCGCGCGCCGTGAATGGTCCATGCGTGCGCGCATAGCGGCGCACCAGCTCGAGCACCGGATGCGCCACCGGCTCCAACAGCGCTGCGGCCAGTCCGGGCGGCAACGGAATCCCGAGACCATCGCGATAGCGCGCGGCATCTTCGGCGGCGATCAAGCGCCGCTCGCCGGCAATGCGCAACTCAAGCAGGCGGCGCGAGCGCACCAGGCGGTCCAAATGCTGCAACAGGTCTTGCGAGACGACGCGGCGCGCCAGCTCGTCTCGCGAAAGATCGCCCAACCGCAGGCAAAGATCGTGAATGCCGTCTGCGGAGCGCGCGCGATGCGTCTCGGGAAGGCACTGCGCCGTCTCTTCCACTTCGGCAATCGCATCCGCATCGAGCAGTTCGCGCAGATCGGCTTCGCCGAGCAACTCGCGCAACTGGTCCTGATCAATCGTGAGTGCCTGGGCACGGCGCTCGGCCAGCGGGGCGTCGCCGTCATACAAAAAGTTCGCAACGTAGCTGAACAGCAGCGACGCCGCAAACGGCGAGGGCTTGCGCGTCTCGACCACATGCACGCGCAACTGCCGCTGCTCCACGGCGCGCAGTGTTTCAATTAACGCGGGCATGTCGAAGACATCGCGCAGGCACTCGCGATAGGCCTCCAGGAGCAGCGGAAACTTCGGGTAGCGCGAAGCCACGCTCAGCAGGTCATAGGAACGCTTGCGCAGTTGCCACAGCGGCGACCGCGCATCGGCGCGGCGCCGAGGCAGCAGCAACGCCCGGCCGGCGGCCTCGCGAAAACGGCCGACGAACAAGGCTGTCGCGCCGAGCTGGCGAAGCACCAGCGCCATCGCCTCGGCAGACTCGACCAGGAACCAATCCGCATCCGGCGGTTCATCCGTGTCCGGGAAACGCAGGACGAATCCATCGTCGCCCCAGAGCGTTTCCACTTCCGGCCCGCCCGCGGCGCGGATGCGCGCGCTCACCGCCATGGCCCAGGGAATGTGGATGCGGCTGCCGAACGGCGTGAGCACGCAGACGCGCCAGTCGCCCAGCTCATCGCGGCAGCGCTCGATGACCACGGTGCGATCGTCGGGGACCGAGCCGGTGGCGTCGGCCTGGTCGGAGAGAAAACTGAGCAAATTCTCTGCCGCGCCAGGGTCGAGATCGTGCTCGGCAACAAGCCGCGTGAGCGCAGCAGGCTTGGGCAGTGCGCGCAGTTCCCGCACCAGCGCGCCGATGCGGCGCCCAAACTCAAGCGGCCGGCCCGGCCCATCGCCCTTCCAGAACGGCATCTTGCCCGGCTCGCCGGGCGCGGGCGTGACCAGCACGCGATCGTGCGTGATCTCATCGATCCGCCAGGTGGAAGCGCCGAGGATGAACGTCTCGCCGGGATGGCTTTCGAAGACCATCTCTTCATCGAGCTCGCCGACGCGCACGGCCTTGCCTTCGCTGTGCGCAAGAAAGACGCCATACAAGCCGCGGTCGGGGATGGTGCCGGCATTGAGGATCGCCAGTCGCGCGGCGCCGTCGCGCGCAGTGACCACGTTGCGCACGCGATCCCAGGTCAGCCGCGGGCGCAGCTCAGCGAACTCGTCGGAGGGATAGCGGCCACTAAGGAGATCGAGCACGCCCTCAAAGGCCGCGCGGCTGAGGCCGCCAAAGGGCGCCGCGTGACGGACCAGCTCGAAGAGGGAGTCCACGCTCACTTCGGGCTTCGGCGATTCCACTTCCTTGCGCGACGCATCCCAACCGTCAAACTTCAATTCGGCGGTGAGGTTTTTCGCGCGCCGCGCAGTCTTAAGCCTCTTCGCTTTGCGCGGTGGCGCAGGGGCTGAAGGCGGATGCGCCACGATCGCCACCAACTGCTGCGCCAGCACATCCAGGGGATTGCGCGGAAAGCGGGTGGACTCGATGTGACCCTCGTGCATGGCGCGCGTCACTGCGGCACAGGCTACAAGATCGGCGCGGTACTTTGGGAAGAGAATCCCCTCGCTCACCGCATCGACATGGTGGCCGGCGCGGCCTATGCGTTGCATGCCGCTGGCCACCGAGGGCGGAGATTCAATCTGAATCACCAGGTCCACCGCGCCAATGTCGATACCCAGTTCCAGCGTGGAGGTGGCGCAGAGGGCGCGAATCTGTCCCGCTTTCAACTGCTCCTCGATCACCGAGCGCTGGGCGGCGGCCAGCGAGCCGTGATGGGCGCGGGCGATGGCTTCGCCGGCCAGTTCGTTCAAGGCTCCGGCAAGCCGCTCGGCCACTTGGCGGCTGTTGACAAACAGAA
Organism: Occallatibacter sp.; assembly: GCA_035604995.1. Taxonomy (GTDB): domain Bacteria; phylum Acidobacteriota; class Terriglobia; order Terriglobales; family Acidobacteriaceae; genus Telmatobacter. Next base: position 5,419 of record DATNHL010000013.1, read on the forward strand.
TGGTCGAGTTGCGTTCGCGAATGATTTCGAGCAGGCGAGGATGGATTGCGTTCCAGATGGAGACCCGCTTGGGCGGCTGCGAGGCGGGGCCGCTGGGGATGTATTCCTGCTCGCCGAGGCGCGCCATGTCTTCGACCGGAACCTCGATGCGCAGCTTCAACTGCTTGGGTGCGCTGGCGTTGACGATGGTGACCTGGCGATAGCGCAGAGCGGCCGCGTCCGTCATGTCAGAAACCCACGCCTGATTTGGTTGCAAAGTCGATTCCGCGCTCGAACCCGGTTCCACCGGCCCGGTCGGATCGGGTGATTCCGTTCTAGGCTTCTCCTGCGTTTCCACTCCGCCGAGGAAGCGGGCGACTTCTTCGAGCGGCCTTTGCGTGGCCGAGAGGCCGATGCGCTGCAAACGGCGGCGGGTGAGCGCTTCCAGGCGTTCCAGGGTAAGCGCCAGGTGCGCGCCGCGCTTGGTGGGAACGAGCGCGTGAATCTCATCGACGATTACCGTGTCCACGGTGCGCAGGGCTTCGGAGGCCTGCGAGGTCAGCAGCAGGTAAAGCGACTCCGGCGTGGTGATGAGAATCTCCGCCGGATGCCGTGCAAAACGCGCCCGCTCGCGCTGCGGCGTGTCGCCGGTGCGCACGCTGATGGTGGGATCGTGGAACTCAACGCCCCGGCGCCGCGCCATATTCGCAATGCCGGCGAGCGGCGAGCGGAGATTACGCTCAACGTCCACGGCCAGGGCCTTCAGGGGTGACACGTAGACGATCCGGCAGCTTTTTCTTCCCGCTGCGTGGGAAGGGTGCAACATTAGCCGGTCAAGGCACCACAGGAACGCGGTGAGCGTCTTGCCCGTGCCCGTGGGGGCCAGAATCAGGGCGCTCTCGCCGCGGGCGATGACGGGCCAACCCAAGCGCTGCGGGGCGGTCGGCGCGTCGAAGACCGCCCGGAACCACTCCGCCGTCACCGGATGAAAACAGGCAAACGGATCGGCAGCAGGAATCGGGCTGGAAGGCGGGTCCGGGTTGGGTTTGCCGGGGAACACAGTGTTCTGAGAATACCGCACGCGGCGGCGAAGAGGAAGCGAAAGAACAGGGATCAGGGAACAGGGGACAGGGGTCAGGCCGGGGGAGTGCTCCTCCGGAGTGGGGCCTGCGACGCCCGGCTGCCGGCGCGCTATGCGCGAGAGGCGCTAAACTCGGTAAGGATTTTGATCTGGCCAACAATGTGCCGGTTGAATTCCTCAAGTTCTTCGGCGGGAATCCAGTATTCCTGATTCACCCGCGCACCCACAGTCTGTACGGGAAACTGTTGCAAATATTCGCTTTCAACCTGGAAACGCAACACATAGCCTATCCCGTCTTCGCGCGTATTCCAGTCGCGGGCGATCTGGGTTGCGTACTCCTCATTCAGCACCGGATAAAAGATGGGCTGTTCTGCCAGTCGCGGCGGAAATGCGCGCCAGGCGCTCGCGCGAATCAGTTCGAGTTCCTTTTCGCCCACTGGCCGATAGAGCGTGGTTGCCGGCATTTTTGAGTCGAGCCTCCCGCTCTACTGTAAATCGCTTGTGACCGGCAATTCGGTCCACCCTACCCAATCGTCAACCTGGATCAGCGGCCAAACGAAGCCGGTCCGTCCATGCGCCGCGTCGTGCAGACCCAAATAGTGTCACAACCTGGCTAAATCCCTGCGGCAATTCTGCTTTTATCAGGAACACATGCACCGGATCAGCATCTAAAAAGCTGATTGTTGCCGAGAACGCCATGCGCGACCATCTTGGAACCCTGGTTGACGAGTTCCGCCGCTACGGACGGGAGATTGCCGTGGTGCGCTACCGGGGCAACCGGCGGCGGGCGACCACCTACGGCGAGATCGCACAACTGGCGGGACGTTTTGCGGCCCTGCTGGTGAAGCGCGGCATCGGGGTGGGCGACCGCGTTCTAATCTGGGCTGGAAACAGCGCAGAGTGGATCGCCGCCTTTCATGGATGCCTGCTGCGGGGCGTGCTGGGCGTTCCCCTAGATGCGAACGGCACCGCAGAGTTTGCGGCGCGCGTGACGGCCGACGTGAACCCAGTGCTGGCTGTCGGCGACGCGCTGCTGCTCAGCCAGTTGCCGGCCGGTATCGCGAGGATGGCCTTCGAGGACTGGCCGGCCGCACTGCCTGCCGAGGAGGCCGGCGCCATTCCAGGGCTGTCAGCAGAGACACCGCTGGAGATTCTGTTTACCTCCGGCACGACGGGCGACCCCAAGGGCATCGTGCTCACCCACGGCAACGTGCTGGCCAGCGTGGGACCCATCGAAGACGGGTCGCAGCCCTATCTGCCCTGGGAGCGGCTGATCCATCCGCTGCGCATCTTGCACACGCTGCCCCTAAGCCACGTCTTCGGCCAGACCATGGGGCTCTGGGTTCCGCAGATCTACCGCGCCGAACTGCACTTTGAAGACCGCCTGGTGGCGCCGCGCATTGTGGAAACCATCCGCCGCGAGCGCATCTCCGTGCTGGCCGCGGTGCCGCGGGTTCATGCGCTGCTGAAGGCGTACCTCGAATCCACGCTGCCGGGGCTGGCCGAGCGCGCCGAAGGACCCTGGGGCACTGCAAAGGGCGTGGGCCTCGTGCGGCGCTGGTGGCGCTTCCGCGATGTGCACCGCGCCTTCGGTCTCAAGTTCTGGGCACTCATCTCCGGCGGCGGCGCTCTGCCCGGACCGCTTGAAAAGTTCTGGAATGCAGTCGGCTTCGTCCTGGTGCAGGGCTACGGCATGACCGAAACCACGGCGATCATTACCCTCAACCACCCCTTCCACGTGGCAGAGGGAACCATTGGCAAACCGCTCCCTGGCCGCGAGGTCAAGCTGGGCCCCGACGGCGAGGTGCTGGTCCGCGGCGCGGCCGTCTCCCACGCTACCTGGTCCAGTGGCGCTCTGCATCCGCGCACCGCGGAGTGGCTGGCCACCGGCGACCTGGCCAAGGCCGAACCGAGCGGAGACCTCCGTTTCCTGGGCCGCAAGAGCGAGGTCATCGTCACCGCCGCGGGGCTCAATCTGCACCCCGAAGATCTTGAAGGCGCCGTCGAGCGGGAACCCGGTGTCGCAGCCTGCGCGGTGGTTCCCATGGAAACAGCCGACGGCCCCGAACCGTGCGCGGTGTTGGCGATGCGTGGGCAGGCCGGACAGGCTGCCGCGGCGATCGAGCACGCCAACACGCGGCTGGCGGAGTTTCAACGCCTCCGCCGCTGGGCGCTGTGGCCCGAGCCCGACCTGCCCCGAACCTCCACCGGCAAGATTCGCCGCAAGGTTGTGGCCGCCTGGCTGGCGAGAGTCCAGGCCGCATCCGCGAGCAACGGAAACGACCACAACGGCAACAACGCCTTTGGCGCTTCCTCTGACTGGCTGCTCGCGCTCATCGCGCAGATTACCGGCGAAGCCCCTATCGGCGTCGGCGACGAACTGCACCTGACCGAAGACCTGCACCTGGACAGCCTGGGACGCGTGCAACTGGCCGCGGCAATCGAGGAACGGCTGGGCATTGCGACCGAGAACGGCTTGTGGGAGCACGTGCAGACCGTCGGCGACCTGCGCCGCCTGCTGAACTCGGAGGCGGAGAGTCCACAGCCCACGGGAGCCCTCCATGCCCCACCCTCTCCGTGGCCCTTGGCGGAAAAAGTGGGAGAGCACGAACCCCAACTGCCGCTCGTTCCACCGCCCTCCACTCACTATCTGTATCCCCGCTGGCCGTGGTGGGCGCCCTTCCGGTGGCTCCGTGTCGCCTTCATCGAAGCGATCATGCGCCCACTGGTCTGGCTGCTGAGCAAGCCCAGAGTCGTCGCCTCAGGCCCGCTTGATGCCGGCGAGCCCATGCTGATCATCGCCAACCACGTAACCAGCTTCGACGGCCCGTTCCTCGAATACGCGTTGCCGCCCGCGGTGCGCCGGCGGATGGCGGTGGCCATGTCGGGCGAGATGCTGGATGATTACCGGCACTTCCGCAATGCTGATCGGCTCACTGCGGAGGCAAGGTTCTTTCTGCCCGGGCCGCTGTTTTACTTCCTGCTCACGGCGCTGTTCAACGTGTTTCCCCTGCCCAGGCAGCGCGATTTTCAGCGCAGCTTTGCCCACGCCGGCGAGGCGCTGGACAAGGGAGTGCATGTGCTCTTGTTCCCTGAAGGCACGCGCTCGGCCGAGGGACAACTGGCCCGCTTCCGGCCCGGCATCGGGCTGCTAGTGAAGCAATCTTCGGCGCCGGTGCTTCCCATGGCCATCCGCGGGCTGGGCGAGTTGAAGACACGCGAGCGCGGGTGGTTCCGGTCCGGCGCCGTGGAAGTGCGGATTGGGAAGCCCATGCGGTTTGGGCCGGAGGAGAGCGAGGCGAGCATCACTGCACGGCTTCACGAAGAGGTGGAGAGGCTGCTGATCGGGTGAGGCGCGGGGGATTGTGCTATCCCACCTTAGCCGCGATAAAGCCGCGGCGAAGGTGGGGCACCCATCGTGAGCTGTTCACTCGCTAACTCGGCCGACGGGGCCGGAAGTAGCAGGTACCACCGGCCAGGACCGCAGTCCAGATGGAGGGGTCGGCGGGCTGCTCGCTGGAGCCGAGGAAGAGAATTCCGTCCGGCGCCAGCAACCGGTGAATGCCGGCCAGCAGCACCTTACGCGTCTCCTGCGAAAAGTAGAGCATCACGTTGCGCAGAAAGATGACGTCGAAGCGGTCCTCGGCGCGGTTGAAGGGCAACTGCGGCCCGCACAAGTTGGCCTGGCGGAAGTTGCACATCTTCTTTACTTCCGGATTAACCACCCAGTCTTCGCCATGGCGATCGAAGTAGCGCACCACAAAGCGCGCGGGAAGACCGCGGTTCATTTCGATGCGGTGATAGCAGCCGGCCTGGGCGCGGTCCACCACCTCGGCGCTGATGTCGGTGCCTTCGATGCGCAGGTTCCATCCGGCCAGCATGGGAAAATGCTCCAGCATCAGCATGCCCAGGCTGTAAGCTTCCTGGCCGGTGGAGCAGGCCGCGCTCCAGAAGCGGATGCCGCGCGCGTGGCGCCGCGTTTCAATCAATTTTGGCAGCAAATTGGTGCGCAGCAGTTCGAAGGGACGGCTGTCGCGGAAGAAGCTGGTCTCGTTGATGGTCATGGCCTCGGCGATGGTGCGCTCGAGAGCCGGATTCTTGCGCACTTTGAGGTGCTGCACCAGCTCTTCCAGGTGCGTCATGCCCTGGTTGCGCAGGACCTTGGTAAGGCGCGTCTCGAAAAGGTAGTCGCGCGAGGGATCGAGCACGTTTTGCGACAGGCCAAAGACAAGCTGGCGAAGATATCCGTAGTCCACGCTTTGGGAGGTTTGCATGACTAGACCACCGATTCCCGAAGCTCACGGGCTTCGCTGTGCGTCCGGTTGGCGAGCCGAAGGATTTCGGGAACAAGGTCGTGGAGCGGGAGCACCTTGTGCGCGAGTCCGGCATGGGTGACCGCGCCTGGCATTCCCCACACGGTGCTGCTTGCCTGGTCCTGGGCCAGAACCGTGCCGTTGTGCTCGCGAACCATCCGGCAGCCAATCAATCCGTCCGACCCCATGCCGGTGAGCACCACCGCCAGCGTGCCGGCGCCGTAGACCGCGGCCGCACAGCGAAACAGCACATCGACGGCGGGACGGCAGTGATTCTCAAGAGGTCCCTGGTTGAGGTGCAACGTGCGCGGCGAACCACCGCGAGCAGCCGCAAAAACTTCCATGTGCCAGTTTCCGCGCGCAATGAAGATGGTCCCGGGCCGCACCGCCTCGCCCTCAGCGGCCTCGCGCACGCGCAGCTTGCAGCGGCTGTCGAGCCGCTCGGCAAAGAGTTTGGTAAACAGCTCCGGCATGTGCTGGACAATGAGCACCGGCAGGGGAAAGTTTCCAGGAAGAGCAGGCAGCAGCACATCGAGCGCAGCCGGGCCGCCGGTGGAAACGCCGATGGCCAGCACGTTGGGGTTGGCAGAGATGGCCTGCGCCCGCTGCGGCGGCGCCATGGGGAGGAAGAGCGGCGCGCGCGGCAGGCCGGGGAAGACCGGCGACGGCTGGCCTTGACTCAGCCCTGCAATGGGAATCTGCACCGCGCCCTGCTGGGGGCCCGGATACTGACTTGTGAGGGCATGGATCTTGGGGCCCAGATCCTGGGCCAGGGCGCGGGTGGCGGCCTCGCGATTGGCCTGTCCGGAGGGCTTGGCCACATAGTCCGATGCGCCGCAGGCCAGCGCTTCCAGCGTCACCTTGGCGCCCCGCTGCGTGAGCGAGCTGCACATGATCACCGGCATCTTGTGTCCCCGTCTGCGCAGTTCCCGCAGTGTCACCAGTCCGTCCATCACCGGCATTTCCACATCCAGCAGAATCAGGTCCGGTTGCGCAACGCCGATGCTGCTCAATGCCGATGCGCCGTTGGCCGCGGTGCCGGCTACTTCCAGGCCCGCATCGGCGCACACCACTGAGCGCAGCAAGCTGCGCATCACTGCCGAGTCGTCCACAATCAGAATTCGGGTTCGGCGGCCAGGCGCCATCGCTCAGGCCTCCACCAGGCCGAGCATGGCCAGCTTCTCGCACAGGGCCTCATCGTCGAAGGGCTTCATCAGGTACTCGTCGGCGCCGGCATCCAGGGCGCGCAGAATGAAATCGTTCTCCGCCTCGGTGGTCACCATCATCACCTTCATATCGGCGAAGCCCTCGGCGCGCAGTTGTTTCAACATCTCCAGTCCATCCATCACCGGCATGTTCCAATCCACCAGCGCAAAGTCGAACGGCGCTCCCGCATGAAGCTGGGCATGAAGCAGATCTAGGCCGGCCTGGCCGTCGCCGGCCTCCGCGCACTCGATTCCCCGCTCTTCCAGCATCCCGCGCAGAAAGCCCCTCACGAAGCGGGAGTCATCGACAATCAGTGCTCGCATGATCACCTCCATACAGAACTGGATTCAGGCCCGTTTGCCTCATGCCGCCTGGGCCCCACCCAGGCGCATGGGATCCAGACGGTCCGGGTCCAGCATCACCAGCAGGCTGTCCTTCAGCTTGTAGGCGCCGGCAAACAGGGCTCTCCTGCGCTCATCCAGAATTGAGGGGTTCGGCTCGTGGTCGGCCGATGAGACGGTCAACACCTCGCCCACCGAGTCAACAAGGAGACCGAAACAGCCCCCCGAACTCTCCAGAACCAGGATGTCCTGCGGCCCATCCATCGGCGGCAGACCGAGCAGATGGCGCAGGCTTACCGTGGTAAGCACGTCACCGCGATAGTGGACCAGCCCGCCCACAAAGCTCGGCGCCAGCGGAACGGGCTGGGGCCGCGCCCCGCCCACAATCTCCAGAATGTGCGTGATGGGCACGCCGAACAAGGTCTTACCCAGACGCACCGAACACATCTCGACCAGCGTTGCCGCCGCCTTTTCCTTGCGATTGACTGCCGCACTCGCATTGCTCATCGCACCGCCTCCGCCATCCCATTGGCAAACTGCCCCCACTCGCCGGGCGCGCTCTCATCAACCGGCAAAGGCGGGACGCTGCCCAGATCGACCACGCCCGTCACGCGATTCTTCAAGAGCGTGACTCCACCGGCGCGCGCGCTGGTTCCGGCCTCGAACAGGTCGCCGCCCGCGGCCACATCGAGCACGTGCGAAACCGCAATGCCTACCTGGCGCGCGCCCTCGCGGCACACCACGACAATGATCTGGGCCTCGGGATCACCCGCTACCGCAGCCAGCACGCCGCTCGAATCCTCGACCGGCAGCAGCTGGCCTTCGAAGTTGAGCACCGGCCGGTAGCCGATGTACTCAATGCGCGAGACCTTGAGCTGCTCGATGCGCAGCACATCGGCCAGCGGGACCGCCGCCTGACGCTCGGCCACTTCCACCAGCAGATATTCCATGGTCTTGGCCGCTTCGTCTTCCGCTTCCTCTTCTGCTCCGCGGCCGGTCTGCTCTTCGCTGCTCATGGTCACGCCGGCCTTCAACGCGATCGATCCAGGGTCCAGAATCAGCGCCAGATCCGCGTTGCCCAGCACCGTCGCACCGGAATACAGCCCGATGCTTTTGAGCACCCCACTGAGCGGCTTCACCACAATCTCTTCCGGATCGGCCAGTCCATCGACCACCAGTCCAAACTGACGCCCATCGGCATTCAAAACGGCAATGAAGTTGTCCCGCTCCGTGGACAGTTTGTGGGTGCTTCCCGGCATGAGCATGCGGTCAAGAAATACCAGCGGCAGCAGCTTGCCGCGCAGCCGGTAGAGCGGCGCGCCCTCCATCCATTCGATCGCCGTTCGAGCCAGCTCCGGCGGCACATGCACCAGTTCCGACAGCGCTCCCTGCGGCAGCGCAAAGCTCTGCCCCACGCTGCGCACAATCAGCGCGGGAATAATCGCCAGGGTGAGCGGAATGCGCAGCCGGAGCGTGGTTCCCTTGCCCTGGCGCGAGTCGATCTCCACCTTGCCGCCGATCTTTTCCACGTTGGTGCGGACCACGTCCATGCCCACGCCGCGCCCGCTCACGTTGGTCACCGCGGCCGCGGTGGAGAAGCCGGGCAGAAAGATCAGTTGCAGCAGCTCGCGCTCGGCCAGGTGAGAGGCCCGTTCGGCCGTAATCAGCCCCTTTTCAATCGCCTTCTGGCGAACCTTATCGACGGCAATCCCGGCCCCGTCGTCGGAGACCTCGATCACCACGTGGCTGCCTTCCTGCACGGCGCGCAGACGCAGCGTTCCTTCCGGGTCCTTGCCCGCGGCCTGGCGCACGCCCGGCGGCTCAATGCCGTGATCGAGCGAGTTGCGGACCGCGTGCGTCAGTGGGTCCTTGATGGCTTCGAGCAGGCTCTTGTCCAGTTCCGTCTCCTGGCCTTCCATCTGCAGCCGCACCTTGCGGCCGAGCGACTGGGAGAGGTCACGCACAATGCGAGGCATCTTGGAAAAAATGTTCGACACCGGCTGCATGCGCGCCTTCATCACGCTCTCGCGCAGGTCCGCCGTCACCATGTCTAGCCGCCGCGAAAGCAGCGTCAGGTTCGGGTCGGCCGCCGTGGCCTGCAGCACCTGGTTGCGGGTCAGCACCAGTTCGCCCACCAGGTTCATCATCCGGTTGAGCAGCGTTACGTCCACGCGCAGTGTGCTCTCCGCCGCTGTTCCCGCTGCCTGCGTGCGCGGCTTGCCAGCCTCGCTGTCGGCCTCAACGGACGCCTTCACCTGAGGCGGCTTCGCCGGAGACGCAGCCTGATTCCGAGCGGCCTGCACAGGTTCGGGAGCCGGCGCCGCCGGGGGAGCCGCTGCCGGCGGTTCCGGCGACGCGTCCGCAATGGCGCCCGCCGTATGCACTCCGGCCCGTGCGCGCACAGGTTTGGCGTGTGCCTGCGCCGGGGCCTGCAACTCTTCCAGCCGCCCGATCAGCACCTCGTCCTCGCCGTCGCCTTCGGAATCATGTGCCTCGATCGTCTTCAGAATCGAACGCAGCCCATCCAGCAGTTGCAGCAGCCCGGTAGTAATCGGCCCATCCGCGGTCAGCTTGCCCTCGCGCAGCAATCCCAGCAGGTTCTCGCCCGCATGCGCAAGCCTTTCCAGACGCTTGAAGCCGAGAAATCCGGTGGTCCCCTTGATGGTGTGCACGGAGCGAAAAATATCTCCGATCAGGCCCGCGTCCTGCGGCTGTTCCTCCAACTCGGTCAAACACCGCTCCATCCGGTCCAGACCCTCCTGGCTCTCGATCAGGAACTCCCTCGTCAATTCATCCATAGCCATCGCGCCTACTCATCCGCTCGCGCAGGCTCACATCCCTGCACGGCAAGCTCTCAAGCCACTTATCGGTAAGAAGCGGCTCAACTTGAGAAATGGCGCGAACAGGGGTGGATTTGGATGTCTGCCCACGCCGCGCCGGTGTTCTTGCCGCCAGGCCGGATCGCTCGATCGATCTAGAGTGCATCTGTGCCCGTTGACTGTCGTCGCCAACATTCCCGGGTGTACACGACAGCCCGAAATGGCTTAACCTCAAGCTTCATGCCGAACCCGGAAGCCAACCCGACCCAGCCTGGCCTCGAAGACCTGCGGGAGCAGGCCCGCCAAGCTGCCCTTCACGCCTACGCGCCCTACTCCGGCTTCCGTGTCGGCGCAGCTCTCCGCCTGACCAACGGCGCGGTCGTAACAGGGACAAATGTCGAGAACGTCAGCTACGGGCTGACCATCTGCGCCGAGCGTTCGGCCCTGGTGACGGCGGTCTCCCAGTTCGGCCCCGGCATCCGCATTGAAGCAGTCGCCGTCGCCAACCTGAACGAGGCGGCCAGCCCCCCTTGCGGCGCGTGCAGGCAGATGCTTTCGGAGTTCGTTTTGCCGGACGCGCCGGTGGTCTTTCCTGTCGCCGACGGCGTGCGCACGATGCCTTTTTCCGCGATTCTGCCGCTGGCATTCGACATGAAACTGAAATAAAGAGGCAGCACGACCCCATGCAAACAGAGACCAGCACCGCCCCTCTCCACACTATTGACCTGATTCGCAAGAAACGCGACGGCCTGGCCCTCGCCCCGCGCGAGATCGCCTTCCTCGTCTCCGGCGCGGCCTCGGGTTCCATTCCGCCAGAGCAGCTCTCCGCCTGGCTCATGGCCGCCTGGCTGCGCGGCCTCTCCGTGGACGAGACCCGCGCCCTCACCCTCGCCATGCGCGACTCGGGAGAGAAATTTGATCCCTCGCGCCTGGGCAAGACGGCCGTCGACAAGCACTCCACCGGGGGCGTGGGCGACAAAACCAGTTTTCTGGTCGCCCCCATCGCCGCCGCCTGCGGCGTGGCCGTACCCATGATCAGCGGGCGGGCGCTGGGCCACACCGGCGGGACACTCGACAAGCTGGAGTCCATCCCCGGCTACCGTACCGCACTCACACTGCAAGAATTTGAGACAGTTTTGGCCCATTGCGGCGCCTCCATCGTCAGCCAGACCCCGGCGCTGGTCCCCGCCGACCGCGTGCTTTATGCCTTGCGCGACCGAACCGCCACGGTGGAAAGCCCGGGGCTCATCTGCGCATCCATATTGAGTAAAAAGCTGGCAGCGGGCCTCGACGCACTGGTGCTCGACGTAAAGACCGGCTCGGGCGCCTTCCTGCGAAAACAGGAAGATGCGGAATACCTGGCCGCCCTGATGGTGGCCACCGCCGAAGCCGCCGGAACCCGGACCGTGGCCCTTCTGACCGACATGAGCCAGCCTCTGGGCCGAACGGCCGGCAACTTCATCGAGCTGGTCGAATCCGTCGAGCTGCTGCGCAACCAGCGGATGCCCAAGAGCGAAGACCTCCGCGAACTCTCGCTGATTCTCGCCGGGTGGATGATTCACCTGGGCGGCGCAGCCCCGACCGCGGAGATCGGCCGCCAGTTTGCCGAAGCGGCACTCGAAGACGGCTCAGCCCTGGCCATCTTCTTCAAGATGATCGAAGCGCAGGGCGGGGACACCAGCATCTTCGCCGACCCGGCAGCCTTCCACAGCCCCGGTGCAACCCAGGTGCTGAAAGCGTGGGAGAGCGGATACATCTCCGCCATGGACACCACCGCAATCGGGTGGGCCGTGCAGCGCACCGGCGCGGGCCGCGAGAAAGCCGGCGAGCCCGTCGATCCGCACGCCGGCATCGAGTTCCACGCCCGACGTGGCGCAAAGGTGGAGCAGGGCCGGCGCATCGCTACTTTTTATGCCACCGACGCCGGCCTGCTGGCCGAGCCGATCGAACTTCTCAAACAGGCCATCACCATCTCCTCGACCCCACCAGAGCCGGTTGCGATGATCGGCAGCATCTTCACCAGCGAGAATGCTGAAGCCTATCTGCGCGATACTGTAAGGTAGTTTGCAGAGAACAGGGACCAAGGGACCAGGCCACGCGCAGTTGTGCGTGATCAACACAAATCCGGGACGGAGCACCTGCCGTTTTTCGATCCTGTGACAAAGACCTCGCGCGGATGGCTCTCCGCTGTATTGGCTAGTCCCTGGTCCCTTAGTCCCTGCTTCAACAAGGAGCGAAGACTTTGGATCGATTCACCGGAGTGCTGGGAATTGTTGCCGTGCTGCTGGCGGCGTGGCTGGGCTCGACAGATCGCAGACACATACGGTGGCGCACCGTGGCATGGGGCCTAGGCCTGCAGATCTGCTTCGCCTTCCTGGTACTCCGCTTCGACTACGGGCAGCGCGCCATGACCTGGGCCGGCGGCGTGGTCAACTCCATGCTCGGCTCCACCGCCGCGGGCACCAAGGTTCTGTTCGGCGCGCTGGGTACGCCCAACACATCGCTGGGCTCCATCTTTGCCTTCCAGGTGCTGCCCACCATCATCTTCATTTCCGCGTTTTTCGCGGTGCTCTACCACATTGGCCTGATGCAGATCATCATCCGCGCCATGGCCTGGGTGATGCTGAAGACCATGCGCATCAGTGGCGCCGAAAGCATGAACGTGGCGGCCAGCATCTTCATGGGCCAAACCGAGGCCCCGCTCACCATCCGGCCGTTTTTGCGTGGCGCCACGCGGAGCGAGTTGATGACCATCATGACCAGCGGCATGGCGCACGTCTCCGGCGGCATCATGGCTATGTATATCTCGCAGGGCGTGGAGGCGCGGCACCTGCTCTCGGCCGTGATCATGACCTCGCCCGGCACCATTCTGATGGCCAAGATGCTGGTGCCCGAGACCGAAGTTCCTGCGACCGAAGGCAAGGTGGTCATCCCCAAGGACGAGCTGCACAAGGAGGAAAACCTGATCGGCGCCATCGCCCGCGGCACCATCGACGGCGGCAAGCTGGCCATGAACGTGGCCATCATGCTCATCAGCTTTCTCGCGCTCGTCGCGCTGCTCGACAGCCTGCTTGGCTGGACCCACGGCCTGGCTTACATGCATTGGGTTCCCGGATCGCTGGGGCAGATCCTGGGATACGTCTTCGCGCCTGTAGCGTGGTTGATCGGCGTTCCCTGGCGCGATTGCATGGCCATCGGCAACCTGCTGGGCACGCGCATGGCTCTCAACGAAGTGATCGCCTACATCGCACTGGGCACGCAGAAGGCCACGCTAGCCCCGCGCTCCTTCACCATCGCCACATTTGCCCTCTGCGGCTTCGCAAATTTAGGCTCCATCGGCATGCAGATCGGCGGCATCGGCGCATTGGTGCCCGAGCGGCGGAATGACCTGGCAAGGCTGGGCGTGCGGGCCATGCTGGCGGGGACGATGGCTAACCTGATCTCGGCTTCGATTGCGGGGATGTTTCTGGGGTGAAGGCGACAATAAGGGAATTTCCGGCTGCTCGGTCGTTGGGCTTTCGATTTCTCTGCGCCAATTGGGGGCTGTTCTCCGTGTCGCGGCCTCACCGGTGATCCTCGTAATACCTTGCTCGCGCCTTCAAGAAGAACTCCCGGTCCTCGGCGTAACAAAACGCTATCCACCGAGCGTAGGACTCACTGTATTGGGCCGAACCGAATCTTGACTTGTAGTAGTAGTAGTCGGGCTGCTCAACGACATCAAAGGCGTACCTGACCGCAGTGAGGTCGTAGGTTGTTATCGTGACGTCATCGGGAAGAAGCTCGACCACTCTGGCCAGCAAGTCCCTTTGCCTTTACGGGTGGGTGTCGTCGCGGTTAATTGCCCTGACCGGGATGGCGTTGGGGTCGTTAACTATGCGTACTGGAATCCCTTCAGGCCCATCGGTTAGGCCTGCGGCCGGTCGGGCGATGGTCGTTGTCGGGGGCTTAATGAGCGCTACAGCACGGCTGATTCTGGCCATCTCATCGGGATTATTCGGATCGTACTTGACGAACTCCACAGCCAAGTCCGCGCCCTGCTCGCGGTTCGCTGGCTTCGGGAAAAGAAACACCTTGTAGCTGAACTGCATGTCCTGGAGCTGTTCAACGCTCAGGCTAGTTCGGAAAGCGTTGATGTAGGAAACGACGTCCCTGGCGATTCCTTTGTGCAGCTTCCTAATCGCAATCTGCTGGTTTTCGTTCCGGTGACAGGAGAACTGAAGGGCAAGGGACAAGCTTTCGTTGAGCGCGTTTTGGCTTCCAAATTCCGACACGAGGAGGTCCTCAAAATTGAACAGAAGGGCCTGACATTCTCCAAAGATGTCGACGTCTATTCCCGGCATCGAACGATGCTCAATCTTGTTTCTCAGCTTCACAAAGAACTCAAGATTCAACCTAACGGCAGGGTTGTCCTGTTTCCAGAACTCGGCTAACAGCCTGTGGTGCAAGTCCCGATACCTTCCCGAGAAAATCGAGCGGTATCCACAGGAGTCCTTCGTAAAATCAAGATATGGCGATGGGAACGCGCAAGGATCGAGAGCGGCAAGAGGATCTGTGGGTGGCATATAC
>DATNHL010000014.1:0-14736 GCA_035604995.1 Occallatibacter sp.
CCGTATATGCCACCCACAGATCCTCTTGCCGCTCTCGATCCTTGCGCGTTCCCATCGCCATATCTTGATTTTACGAAGGACTCCTGTGGATACCGCTCGATTTTCTCGGGAAGGTATCGGGACTTGCACCACAGGCTGTTATGCTTCATCTGCCTCAACGGCTGCGAAAAGTCGACTTGCTCGTTCCATTTCATCGCACGGAAGCAAGTGAAGACATGGCCCACGGTGAAATCCGCAACCTTTGCCTCTTCCGTGATCCAAAGCGCCGCAAGTAGATATTTCTCGTTGTCGCTCTTCGGCGCGCGCGCGCCGGCAAAATCCCTCCAGTTTGTTGTCCCAGCAGTTAAGTCGAATTCGGTAAGAAACTTCGGCTTGCGCTGAGGTGGAGTTCGTCCGGGGGGCGATGAAGAAGCCGGCGCAGCGTCGATTGTGGCCAGCTCTTCCTCGACATCAGGCTCTCCCTCTGTGGGCGCCTGTTCGGCAACAGTTCCATTCAGCTGCTTGCTGAGGGCAGGATGGGTGCGCTTTGTGATGACAGTCCCGGGGCCAAGTGAGGCGAAAGCGGAAGTCAGGGCATCGAACCCTTTGCGCAGCGTATCGCCGCCGCCCTTCAGCTTCAATACGACCACGGTCATTTCCTCTTGTGGTCCCTCGTCCCGCTGAGGAATTGAGCCCTTCCCGTTGCGAACCATTTTCAAGACCCTCGACCGGATAAGTGTAGCGCTTTTTGTGCAACCTCAACCGAATAAATCATAAACTTGGCAGACGGGTGCCACATCGTTCTCCTCGTTCTAGCAAGGGCGGGCTGAACGCTGCGAGAAGGCAGCGGAAAGGCCCGAGACGTATCGGGGACCGCCTTGGATCCGTCCCCATGAACGCCCCAGGGGCTAGGATTGTGGCTGTTCCTGGGTGGTCGGCGATCCGGACACAGTTCTCCGGCTTGTGGCTGCTGTTGTCCTCGCAGTGGCTCGGGGTGATATGCTCTCTCCGCCGGGAAAAGCGATTTAGCAAGGGAGAGAATGCCATGTGGTTTCTGGGAATGGATGTGGGCACGGGCGGCACGCGGGCCGTGGTGGTGGATGAAAATGGGAAGCTGATTGCCGGGGCGTCGAGCGAGCATGCGCCCTTTCGAACGGAGTATCCGGGCTGGGCGGAGCAGGACCCCGAGGACTGGTGGCGCGCGGCGCAGGAGGCCATTCGGATGGTGCTGGCCGCGGCGCCCGAGCCAAAGGAGCCGATTGCGGCCATCGGGCTGACCGGGCAGATGCACGGGGCGGTGCTGCTGGACGAGAACGGCCAGGTGCTGCGGCCTTCGCTGATCTGGTGCGATACGCGGACGCAGCCCCAGTGCGACTGGCTGACGGAGAAGATCGGCTACGACCGGCTGATCGAGCTGACCTGCAACCCGGCGCTGCCCAACTTCACTGTCACCAAGGTACTGTGGGTCAAGGAGCACGAGCCGGAGATCTTCGCGAAGATCCGCCACATTCTGTGTCCGAAAGACTATGTGCGCTACCGGCTGACGGGCGAGTTCGCCATTGACGTGCAGGAGGCCTCAGGCACACTGCTGCTCGATGTGACCAACCGGCGCTGGTCGCACGAAGTGGCCGAAGCGGCGGGGGTTGAGGAGAGTTGGCTGCCCCGTGTGTACGAGTCGCCGGAGGTTTGCGCGCGCATCAGCGAAACGGCTGCGGGCCTGACCGGGCTCAACGCAGGCACGCCGGTGGTGGCCGGTGCGGGAGACCAGGGAGCGGGCGCGGTGGGCATGGGGATTCTCGAAGCGGGGTCGGTGTCGGCGACGATCGGGACTTCGGGCGTGGTGTTCGCGGCTACAGCGGCTCCGACCAAGGACCCCAGGGGACGGCTGCACACCTTCTGCCACGCGGTTCCAGGGCTGTGGCACGTAATGGGGGTAACGCAGTCGGCGGGGCTGAGCCTACGCTGGCTGAAGGAGACCTTTTTCAGGGGACTGGACTACGATGCGCTGACCTGGGCGGCGGGGAAGATTCCGGCGGGTAGCGAGGGACTGGAGTGGGCGCCGTATCTGCTGGGAGAACGGACGCCGCATCTCGATCCAGAGGTGCGCGCTGCTTTTGCGGGCATCTCGACCGTGCACACGGAGGCGCATTTTATCCGCGCCGTGCTGGAGGGGGTGGCTTACTCGCTTGAGGACACGTTTACGCTCTTCGCCGAACTGGGCATCCCGGTAAGCGAGATCAGGCTGGGCGGCGGCGGCGCGCGCGGGCCGCTGTGGCGGAAGATTCAGGCCGGGATTTATGGCCACGCCGTCGAGGTGCTGACCGCAGAGGAAGGCGGCGCGTTCGGGTGCGCCTTGATGGCCGGAGTGGGCGCGGGCCACTGGGCAAATCTGGACGAGGCGTGTGGGCAGGCGATTGAAGTTGCCGAGCGCATTGAGCCGGACGAGGCGGACTTGAAGGCGTACCAGGCTGGGTATGCGCAATGGAGAAAGCTCTACCCGGCGCTGAAGAGCCTGCGTTAGAGGGCGACTTCCAGTGACCGGAGTTGCGGAGGCGGTTCAGCCCTGGTCGCGCCAGAGGTAGACGCCGCCCAGCAGGCCGCTCTCGTTGGAGACGACGGTTACGTTCTTGGGCAAGGGGAAGGTAATCTTCTTGGTGTTGCCGCCGCCGAGGTAGAGGAAGTCCCAGTTGAACAGCTTTTCAATCTCCTTGATGGCCTCCTGCAACAGCTCGTTCCAGCGCTCCTTGCCGTACTTGTCGAGGCCGCGGCGGCCGATGTAATCCTCGTAGGTCTTCTTGCGCCAGGGGTGGTGGCCGATCTCCAGGCCGGGGCAGAGGTGGCCGTTGGTGAACAGAGCCCCGCCGAGGCCGGTGCCCAGGGTCAGCACCAGTTCCACGCCGTTGCCCTTGATGGCGCCGTAGCCGGCCACGTCGGCGTCGTTGCCCACGCGGACGGGCTTCTTCCAGCGCTTTTCGAGCTCCGCCTGCAACGGGAAGGTGGCCCAGCTGGGATGAAGATTGAAGGCGCCGAGCGTGCAGCCGTGCTTGACCACCCCGGGAAAGCCGACCGACACGCGGTCGAAGCGGCCCATCAGCTTGCGCAGTTCGTCGAGTCCGCCGAGCACGGCCTCGGGCGTGGGGATCTCCGGTGTGACCACGCGCTGGCGCTCGCTGACCGGCTTGCCTTTGGCGTCGAGCAACATGGCCTTAAGCCCCGAGCCGCCAATGTCGATGGTCATGGTGATGGGGCCCTGAGGGTGAGACGAGGCGCTCGGCGAAGCGCCGGACGCGGCAGCGGGAGTGGAATCGGTCTTGGGAGTCATCAGCAGGAATTGTAATGCGTGAGGCCGGGTTTGCGGCGCGTGCGAGCGCAGGGAAATCCACAGGCCGCTCGCCGAGGGCCGGCATCCCCTACACTGAGTCTTGCCTCCCATGCCCGCCTGCTGCGAAGTCGCGTTGCCTGTTCCGCTGGACCGCGTGTTCACCTACGCCGTCCAGGAGGGGCAGCTTCCGCAACGGGGCGCGCGGGTGGTGGTGCCGTTCCGCAACGAGAAACTCATCGGCGTGGTGACGGCGCTGGGCGTGGCTGCGCCGCCGGAGTTCGAGGTGCGCTATCTGGAGGCCGTGCTCGACGACGAGCCGCTGCTGAGCGAGCAGTTGCTGAGCCTGGCTGAGTGGATGGCGCAGTATTATCTGGCGCCGCTGGGCGAGGTGGTGCGCGGGATGCTGCCGCTGATGGCCGAGGTGCGGCGGACGGTTTACTACCGGATTACGGACCTGGGGCGGGATGTGCTGGCGAATAGCGTGGAGGAGAGCGGGGCAGGCTCCCAGGTCTCAAAAGCAAGACCTGGGGCGCCCGGCGTTCGGAGCGGGTCGAAGAGGCGAGGAAGATTATCGCCGGAGGAGCAGGACCTGGAGCATCGCGTGCTGACGCGGCTGGCGTCGGGCGAGCCGGTGAAGGTCTCTACGCTGCGTACAGCGACAGCGGCCACGCTGCCGGTGCTGGCCGCGCTGGTGCGGAAGAGGTGGATTGCGCGCGAGACGGCGGCGGTGGAACGCGACGCGCGGCGGACGGAGCGCTTTGCGGTGCTGATTCCCGAGGCGCGGCTGCCCACTCTGACGCAGAAGCAGCAGGCCATTCTGGCGGAACTTGCGGCATGCGGCGGCGAGTTGCCCCTGAGCGAGTTGCGGGCACGCGATCTGCCTTCGTCCACGCTGCAGACGCTGGTGCGGCGCGGGCTGGTGCGGATCGACGAACGGGCGGCGGCGTTTCGGCTGGGCGGGATTCAACCGGCGGCTGCGCCCGTGCGGCTCAACGAATCGCAGATGGAGGCGCTGGCCTCGATTGCCTCGGCGCTGGGGGAATTCCATCCGTTTCTGCTGCATGGCGTAACGGGGTCGGGCAAGACGGCTGTCTATCTCGCCGCCATGCAGAGGGCGCTGGACCGTGGGCTCGCGTCCATCCTGCTGGTCCCGGAGATCGGGCTGACGCCGCAGATGGCCGGGCTGCTGGATCAGGCTTTCGGGCAGCGGGTGGCGCTGCTGCACTCGGCGCTGACGCCGGAGGAGCGCAGCGAGCAGTGGCGGCGCATCCGGCGCGGCGATGCGCCCATCGTGGTGGGGACCCGTTCAGCAGTTTTTGCGCCTGCGCCGAACCTGGGGCTCATCCTGGTCGACGAGGAGCACGACCAGAGCTACAAGCAGGAGGAGACGCCCCGCTACAACGCGCGCGATGTGGCCGTAATGCGGGCCAAGCTGGCGGGCGCGGTGGTGGTGGTGGGCTCGGCTACGCCGTCGCTCGAGACCTGGCAAAACTCCGTGCTGGGCAAGTACGCGCGCATCGAGATGCGCGATCGCGTGATGAACCGCCCGCTGCCCGAAGTGGAGCTCATCGACATGCGCCGGGAGTTTCAGGAGACGGGCCAGGACCAGCTTTTTTCGCGTGCGCTGGTTGAGGAGACACGCCAGAGTTTGGAGCGCGGCGAGCAGGCACTGATTCTGCTCAACCGACGCGGCTACTCCTTCGCTGTCATCTGCCGCGCGTGCGGAGAAAAGCTGGAGTGCCAGAACTGCGCGATTTCCCTGACGCACCACAAGCCGCCGGCAGAGGATGCAGGCCTGGCACGGGAAGGGCAGCGGCTGGAGTGCCACTATTGCGGCTTCCGGCGCACCGTTCCGGCGCGCTGCCCCAAGTGCGACAGCGAGCACCTCTACTACCTGGGCGCAGGTTCGGAACAGGGAGAGGCGCGGCTGGGCGAGATCTTTCCCACGGCGCGGATCGGGCGAATGGATCGCGACACGGTGCGGGGGCGGCACGACCTGGAACGGTTATTGGCGCAGCTGCACTCGGGCGAGATCAATTTGCTGGTTGGGACGCAGATGATTGCCAAGGGGCACGACATTCACGGCGTCACGCTGGTGGGGGTGGTGGGCTGCGACCACTCGCTCTCCATGCCGGACTTCCGCGCCGCCGAGCGGGTCTTTCAGCTGATGACGCAGGTTTCAGGGCGCGCCGGCCGCGGAGATCTTCCCGGCCGCGTGGTGGTGCAGACCTACTATCCGGATCACTACGCGATTCTGGCCGCCAGCAAGCACGACTATGCCAGCTTTGTGGAGCGCGAGCTGAAATTCCGCCGCTGGATGCATTACCCGCCCTTCGGCGTGCTGGCCAACGTGCTGGTGCAGTCGCAGAAGCTGGAAGAAGCTGTTGCGTGGTCGGGCGAGATCGGCAAGTGGTTTCAGCGAGCAGAGCCGGAGGGCGTGCGCGTGCTGGGGCCGTGCACCGCGCCCATCGCGCGCATCAAGGGGACGTACAGGTTTCACCTGATCCTCAAGGCATCCTCGCGCAAGGCATTGAACGCGGCACTGCGCGCCATGCTGGGGCATGCTGACGCAGTGAACGTGCCGCGGCGCAATCTCATCGTCGATGTGGATGCGCTCCGGCTCATGTGAAGAAAGCCCCGCTTTATTTACACCCCATTACTACTCTGGTACATTTTGCCGAAGCCTCGGACTTGTCAGGCCCGCTCGGCTTTTACGATTTCCTGATCTGAGTTATACATCGAGCCATGAATGGGGATGATTGCGATCCCCAAAAGGA
The DNA here is from genome assembly GCA_035604995.1 of Occallatibacter sp. GTDB lineage: Bacteria > Acidobacteriota > Terriglobia > Terriglobales > Acidobacteriaceae > Telmatobacter. Next base: position 6,079 of record DATNHL010000014.1, read on the forward strand.
GAATATGGACAACTCCGAGATGCCTAGACTGCTTCGCCTCCGTTACCACCCCCATGCCGACCAGAATCGTCCCGCACCTGCACGGGAACTTTGGAGATGGATGCATATTAAAGAACTTAACTCCATGCTTGACCACGACGGACTTTGCTTTTCCGCGCTGGGAGCTTCAATCGAAGCACCGGTAAGCAAGCCACCTGATACCCTCAATAGCGCAGAGAATAGCTTGAGAATCCTCGGGGATTTGGAGAGCATGCGTCGTGTGTTCGTGAGCAGTTGGTATATGTCTGATCCCCAGTCAATCGCCAACTCGTCGCCTTTTGGAAATGATAGTGCGTGTGTGGGAACCACATATGATCGGCTCATCCGTTCCATCAATCACGCTTCAACTGACATAACGCTGGCCGTCGCCGAGGGCCGATGTTTCTCGGACGGCCTGGTGGAGTATATAGACACCGAGCCCGAACGAGCCCTGGGCGGTCTGCTAAACGTTAGTCGCGCCGCATTAAGGAACAGGTCCTGCTTTGAGCACCAGCAAGAGTTTCGCCTCTTCTATTTTGACCAGTCGGGGTCACCCCAGCGAGAAATCTGGGTCCATTGCATCTTGGCTGAATTGATTGCTTCAATTCTTACATTTCCTAACCCGTCACGCGATGTTGTCGCGTGCGTCGACAGAACATGCAAGGAGTTTGGGTTAGCCAGGAACTTTTTAACGGCAACGTAGTATGGCATCCTTGCACCCGCCCAAAAAATGGGTGAAGGAACTTGCCCCTGAGACCTCGAATAGACGGCTCGATTATGCACCCACTCTTCATGCACGGCTGGTTTCAATCGTTTTCAAAGAGTTCTTCGTGGGTTCCGGTCCGCTCCAGGTGAACCTTTTCGGCGGTAGCGGAGTAGATCAGCACCCAATCCGGTTCAACGTGAGCGTCTCTGTATCCGGCCCAATTGAGTTTGAGCGGATGGTCTTTGTATTGCTCAGGCAAGGGCTCCCCTGTGAGCAGAATCTCGATCAGCTTTTTCAATTTATCGAGGTCTTTGCCTCTCTTCTGAAGCCGCTTCACGTCGCGGTGAAATTGGGTGGAATAGCTCGGTGAACGCATCTGATTCTCAGCACGTGTCATTCTCAACTCGTATCATTACTTGACTCGTATCAGATTCCTAACTTGTTGAAGAGGTCAGTAGCATCTTTGGCCTGGTGGACTTCTACACCCTGGGCGGTCTTGCGCATGGTCTCTCGTGTCAGCTTGTTGGGTTGCAAGTCGAAGGGCAGCGCGTTCTCCCTTGCCACCCTGGTCAGAACGATGCGCATCACGTCGGAGACCGTGAGGCCCATCTCTTCGAGCACGGCGGTGGCCTTCTCTTTCACTTCAACGCTGATTCTGGAGCGTACAACGGCATTTGTGGCCATGTGAGTATTGTAGCCCATCTGAGCTACAACAGGCGATGACTTCCAGCCGCGTCTGTCCCGTCGCAGGTGGTCAGGGCGCCGAGCCGAAGGGATCGATGTGGAAGAAGTGCATCAGCGAGTTGTCGGCGAAGGGCGTGGGGGTGAAAGTCAGCAGAAAAATGGCCAGACCGATCCAGGCCAGCGCCCGGCGGCGCGGGCTCAGGCCGGGATCGACGGAAACCCTGGGGTGGCGCATGGCCGGAATCAGCAGGAACATTCCCCACAGCAGCCAGCCCACCCAGTAGACCGTGCCCATTAGAAACAGGGCCATGGGGAGAAAGTTGGTAAACACCTTGTGCGCTTTGGGCGAGACGGCATAGAGGATGTGTCCGCCGTCGAGTTGCCCGCCTGGAATCAGGTTGAGCGAGGTGATGAACAGGCCAATCCAGCCGGCCACCAGCACCGGGTGCGGCGCAATGTGGTCGAAGGAGGGGATCGCCGGGTCCCATCGCACCAGCAGCGCACGGACCAGCCGGATGGTGACCGGTTCGCTGCCAAAGACGACGAGAGCCTCGGGAGCGTTCGCCGCAGAATGGTAGCTGAGCGCAAAGCCCGCGGCCACGGCGGCCGCCGTGGCCACATAGCCGGCCAGCGGCCCGTAGATGCCAACGTCTATCAGCGCGTTGCGGTTGGGAATGCGGCTGCGGATCTGGATGAGAGCACCGGCTGTACCGCTCAGCGTGGGCGCGGGAAGCACCCAGGGCAGCGTGGCTCGAATCCCGTGCCAGAAGCAGGCAAAGTAGTGGCCGAACTCATGGATGAGCAGAATGCCCAGCAGGGACGCGGAGAAGGCCCAGCCGGTCATGATCATCTCCGGATGGTCGGAGAGCCAGCCCCACGGCCACAGGTCGCTATCCCGCACCACCGGCGGCAGCCCCAGGACAAAATTCTGCATGAACCGCGCGCCGTTGGCGGTGGTGGTGACGATGCTTGCGCCCAGCAGAAGCAATGGAAGGCCATAGTCCCGGAACTGAGAACGCACCGGATTCCTCATCATGAGCTTCAGTCAACGTCGGAATCCGGGACCTCCCCGGCAAACGGAGCCAAGGGGGCCTGGGGGCGCATTAGGCTGTCCACGCTGGTTTGCGCGGCCTGCGGGGGGAAGTTGCCGCGCCGGGGCACTGCTAGGCGCCTGGTGTGACCCCAGTCTCGAGTGAATGCAGTTCCTTGCCCGGTTTGAAGCGCACAGCCTTGCCAGGGGCAATGCTGACCTCGGTGCCGGTGCGGGGATTGCGGCCGATCCCGGTTTTGCGGGCGCGGACGCTGAAAACGCCGAATCCGCGCAGTTCGATGCGCTCGCCTGCGGCTAGGGCCTGTTTCAGGCCCTCGAAGACGGTATCCACCGCGGCCTCCGCCTTGGTGCGGGGCAGGCCCGTGCGCTCGATGACGTGATGGACGATGTCCTGCTTAATCAATGGGGTAACCTCGCTGGCGCGACTGGATTCAATGTACTACGACCTACGCTGCTGATGCTACAGGTTTTGTTGCGATTAGGGAATAATGGAAGTGAGGATTTCAGTTTTTTCTCCGGGGGGAACCTCTTTATCACGCCGGTGGGGCGGCCCCGCAGGCGATTTACACCGCAAATTCCACAGCCGCCATTGTCATTCGCCGGGAGCTTTTCGTAAAATCGGTTAGCAAAGTTCGCGTTAATCTACGTGTGTTTGCCCGGCCAGGAGATCACCTGTCCCGGCCCAGGAGAGGCATGTCGATTCAGAGTGACCGTTGGATCCGGGAACAGGCCATCAACCACCGGATGATCGAGCCTTTCAGCGAAAAGCAGGTGCGCGAGGGCGTCATCTCCTACGGCCTCTCCTCGTACGGTTATGACCTCCGGGTCTCCGACGAGTTCAAGATTTTTACCAATGTGAACAGCGCTATCATCGATCCCAAGGCCTTCGACGAGCGGTCGTTTGTTTCCGTGCAGGCCGAGTCGGTGATTGTGCCCCCCGAATTCGTTTGCATTGGCGCGTTCCATCGAATACTTTCGAATCCCCAGGGATGTATTGACGATCTGCGTTGGGAAATCGACCTATGCGCGTTGCGGAATCATTGTGAACGTAACGCCATTCGAGCCGGAGTGGGAGGGATTCGTAACACTTGAAATCTCTAACACCACGCCGCTACCGGCCAAGGTTTACGCCAACGAAGGGCTGTGCCAGATTCTGTTCTTTCGCTCCGACGAAGCCTGCGAGATCAGCTATGCCGATCGCAAGGGCAAATACCAGAAGCAGCAGGGAATTGTGCTACCGAAGCTGTAGCAGGGCAATTCTTGGGAAGCATTCCGGCCGGAGTGGTTGCCGAGGCGCAAGAGCATGTGCCGCGATGCGGGGAGCAGTGCGCCCGGCAGTCACCACACCGCACAGAACTCCTACCCTCGAGAAGGGGAAGGAAGATGTCCGCAATGCGCAATCCCGAACCCGCGCTCATCGGTTTGGTGTCAAATGAACCCATGCGGCTCGAAGGTCTGAAGAGTATCTTTGACCAGCCCGCCCTCAACGGCCGCCCTCCCTTGCGCCCTGTGACCGGGAGCCTCGCCGAGATGCTTAGCCTGGCGACGCTCGAGTACTTGGTCCTGGACATGCATGCGAACCAGGGCGGCCTGGTCATTCTGGATTCGGTCCGCCGTGCCCGTCCCGCCCTGCGCCTCATCGTCATCGGTCCTGAAGGCAATGACGAACTGGTGATGGAGTGCATCATCGCCGGGGCCAGGGCCTTCCTGGACAACAGTGCGGATGCCGCCATTGTCCGCCAGGCCATCGAGGTGGTTACCGGCGGTTCCATCTGGGCTCCGCGGCGGCTGCTCTCCAAGCTCATCGACCGTCTGCTCAAGATCCCTGACTCCGCCCTCACCAATGCCGCTCCTCACCTCACAGCCCGCGAGAAAGAGGTGCTTGACCTGATTCTGTTGGCCCGTTCCAATCGTGAGATTGCCCGCCAGCTGGGGATCGAGGAACGCACCGTGAAGGCTCACGTGGGGCGCCTTATGCGCAAGACCGGGGCCGACAACCGCATCGAGCTTTCCATGCGCGCACTGAACCTTCCGCTGGTGGCGCACACTCATCCGCTTGCACCCCACCGGGGGCGCACCCGCGGCCAGGCTGCGCCATCGCGCCGCCTGTTATCTGATTAGTATCCCCCCATGTTACTAAAAGTCACAGTCCTTCCGTACCCTTGTGCGAAGCGGAAGTTTTCCACAGACTTGTTAACAGAAACAACGCAGATCTGGGGAAAGGAGTTCCCAGGCAGCATGTTATCCATGAAGCCTGGGAACTCCTCTTTTTTTTTCTTTTCGTGATTCGACCAGGAAAAGAGCATTTGCGGTCTTTCTTTCAGCCTTCCTCGAACGTCCGCTTCGACCGCAAACTCTCCAAAGGAGCAGTCGCACCCCGTCTGCGCAGCCACCAGTTCACTGGCGCACCGGTCTGCGGCGCTATTTACTTATTGGTAATTCCATCTATTACTTTCAGCTACACTCCTTAGGTACCCTTGCGCTGGCTCGACTTTTTCAACAGTCTTATTGACAGAAACAACGCAGATCTGGGGAAAGGAGTTCCCAGGCAGCATGTTTTCAATGAAGCCTGGGAACTCCTCTTTTTTTCTGTATCGTGATTCGACCAGGAAAAGCGCATCTGCGGTCTTCCTTTCAGCCCAACCCGATCATTCCCCCAACAACAATCGCTGAAGAGCGGTAGTCTCTGACGAACTGCGCAGCGGCGAATTCCCGGAGGTGCAGCGCCTCTGGAGAAACGATCCTTTAGTAATGTAGTTGTATTACTTATATCCACGCCCCTCAGGTACTCTTGCGCTGTCTCGACTATTCCCACAAACTGTTTGGAGAAATAACGCAGATCTGGGGATAGGAGTTCCCAGGCAGCATGTGTTCCACGAGGCCTGGGAACTCCTCTTTTTTCCATTTTGCAACCCCTTTTCGAGAATTCCACTCTTGCGCTGTGCCCTTCAGCCCTCCCCTGCGTCCATCCATGCATCTCAACCTTCGAGCGCCTGCAGGCGCTCGAAGTGTGTGCCAACCGCGGCCGGGCGCCATGTTCCTGCCACAGCGGATACTGTAGGCTGTTTCAGGGTGCCCACGCGGCATTGCATCAGGCTGTTTGCTATCGACAAGCCATCCGCGCCACGAAAGGGCAGCGGAGTGGAAAGGGCAAGGATATGAAGAAGACCGTTGCTTCCATCTGCCTCTGTTTCTCGCTCGCCTGCTCGGCTTCCGCGGCCTCCTCGCGGGAGGATCTGCAGGTCCGCATCGACGCCGCCAAGACGGTCCTCGACCAGATCATGGCCGCCAAGGACTCCACCATTCCCCTGAACATTCTTCAGCAGGCCACCTGCGTCGCCGTGGTCCCGGGGCTCAAGAAGGGAGCCTTCGTGGTGGGCGCGCAGTACGGGCAGGGCGTGGTTACGTGCCGCACCGGCCACGGCTGGAGCGGTCCGGTGTTTATTCGCATGGCCGGCGGGTCATTCGGATTCCAGATCGGCGGCCAGTCCACCGACCTGGTGCTGGTTGCCGTCAACGACCGTGGCTTCCAGGACCTGCTCAAGGACAAGTTCAAGATTGGTGGAGACGCTTCGGCCGCCGCGGGCCCGGTGGGCCGAAATGGAACCGCCGCCACCGACTGGAAGATGAGTGCCGAACTGCTCAGCTACTCGCGCAGCAAGGGCCTCTTTGCCGGCATCGATCTGGACGGAACCAGCGTGAGCCAGAACTCCGAAGACACGGAAGTCTACTACGGCAAGCCGCAGAACTTTGAAACTGTCCTCAAGGGCACCGTGGATGTTCCGCCCGGAGCCGTCGCGTTTGTCCGCGACGTGGCGCAGAACTTCATGCGCGCCAAGCACCACGAGTAGTAGGAAGCCAGCTAGCAACAAGCTAGGGGCGGCCAAAGACGGCCGCCCTTTTGCTTTCCCGGCCATTCTTCCTGCCTGTCTCTCGCGCTGGCAGTCTAAACTGGTTTTTGCCTTTTACCACGCGGGAAGACTCGATGCGCCAAAACCTGGAGTATTGGCTGGTCCTCATCGTGGCGCGCACCCTCGGAGTGATGCCGCGCGCGCTGGCGCGCCGGTTCGCGGACCTGTTGGCCTTTGCTGTCTACCACTCGTTTGGCCGCCTGCGCCGTGTGGGCGAACGCAATCTGGATCTGGCTTTCCCGGGGCTTCCTCTCGGTGATCGCACGCGAATCCTGCGGGGGGTCTACCGCCATCTCGGCTGGCAACTGGTCGAGTTCTGCCGCATGACCCGCTACACCGCAGAGAACACCCGCGACTGGGTTCGCACCGAGGGCCTCGACCATTACCTGGCCGCAATGGCGCGGGGCAAAGGAGTCCTGATCGTCACTGGCCACCTGGGTGCTTGGGAGCTCTCCAGCTTCTACCACTCGCTGATGGGCCATCCCATGGGCATGGTCATCCGCCGCCTTGATAACCGGCGGCTCGATGACTACGTGAACGCCATCCGCTGCCTGCACGGCAACCGCGTGCTGCACAAGGACGACTTCGCCCGCGGCCTGCTCACCGCCATGCGCGCCGGGGAGACTGTCGGCATCCTGATGGATACGAACATGCGCCCGCCGCAGGGGGTGTTTGTCGAGTTCTTCGGGCGGCAGGCATGCACGGCGTCGGGGCTGGCGCGCGTGGCGCTGAAGACGGGCGCTGCGGTGCTGCCGGGGTTCATGCTGTGGGAGCCGGCGGAGGGCAAATACGTGCTCCATTTCGGCCCCGAGCTCAAGTTCGCGCGCACAGGCGACGCCGAAGCCGACGCCCAGGCCGCTACGCAGGTGTGCGCCTCTGCAACGGAGGCGTGGATTCGGCGCTATCCTGACCAGTGGCTGTGGATTCACCGGCGGTGGAAGACCAGGCCGGCAGGGGAGCCGGGGCTTTACTGAGGAGAGACGCATGACAGTGGGCGAGCTGATCGAAGTGCTGGGAGGCAAGTTGGTGCAGGGCAGCCCGCAATGGGAGGTTGATGGCGTCAGCTCATCGCCGTTCGCCAGTCCCTCTGACGTGGCCTTTGCCGAGGATGCCACGGCGGCTGCCAAGGCGCTGTCCAGCAATGCCGGCGTCGTGGTGCTGCACGCCGGGAATCCCGAGCTCTATCTGCAGGCCAACTGCGTTGTTGAAGCCGAGCAGCCTCGAATGTGGTTTGCCTTGGCGGCCAAACTTCTCAATCCTCTACCCCCATCGTCTGGTGTCCATCACACAGCCGTCGTCGGTCACCTCGTGGAACTTGGCGAAAACGTGTCGATAGGTGCCTGCGCCGTGATCGGGGACTACGTGCGCATCGCCGCCGGAACCCGTATCGAGGCCGGCGCAGTCATCGGCGATGGTGTGCGCATCGGAGAATTCTGCCGCATCTATCCGCGTGCGGTGATCTACAAGGGAACAACTCTTGGCAATTGGGTCGTGGTCCACGCGGGCGCAGTGCTGGGCGCAGACGGGTTTGGCTATGTCCGCGACTCCTCGACCGGCGCCTACACGCAGTTTCCGCAGCAGGGAACGCTGGTTATTGAGGACGACGTCGAGATTGGCGCCAACTCCACCATTGATCGTGGGGCGCTCGCCGAGACTCGTATCCGGCGCGGCACGAAGATCGACAACCTGGTTCACGTGGGGCACAACTGCGACATCGGCGAAGACGTGATCCTGGTGGCGCTGACGGGCATCTCGGGCTCCTCGACAGTGGGCAAGGGTGCGGTGATTGCCGGGCAGGTGGGCATCGGCGATCACGCGCACATTGGGCCGGGCGTGATTCTGGGCGGGCAAGCTGGCGTGCTGAGCGGCAAGACGGTGACCAACGAAGGCCTGCGCCCCGGAACCGTGCTTTGGGGCACGCCCGCGCGCCCGCTCCAGCAGGTGCTGCGCGAGATTGCCATCGTCGGCCGCCTGGCAAAGCGAAACGCCAGGGGTACCCAAAAAGACAAAGATTGATCCCGGAGGTCTCCGAATGATCAAACAGGCAGTTCCCGTACTGCATGTTTCGAATGCTGCCGCGGCGCAGGAGTTCTATTTGAAGCGCCTCGGCTTCCGTCTGGAATTTGGCCACGGCCCGCATGGGGCTGACGGCGACCCGTGTTATTTCGGTATCTCTCGCGACGGTGTTTGGATTATCCTGTCTTCCTTTAGTGGCGACGGCGTGGCGGGCGGCGTTGTGAATCTGCTAGTGGACGACGTGGACGCGCTGCACGCGGAATTTGTGGCTG
>DATNHL010000015.1:0-5361 GCA_035604995.1 Occallatibacter sp.
AAACACGTAGAAATGGCTGTGATTTAAGAATCTGTGAGGGTGATTCGGCTTGATACGAAAGTCGGCTAAGTGAGACCGCAAGAACTTGTACGAATTCTGGAAGCTGACGGATGGTACAGCACGGGGCAGACGGGAAGTCACCGGCACTTTCGTCACCCAACAAAACCTGGGCTGCTGATCGTGCCAATGCACGCCGGTAAAGAACTTGGGAAGGGACTACTTCACAGTATTCTCAAGAAGGCAGGCTTGAAATGACGCGAGAGTATTTAGTGGTTTACGAAAAGGGCCCGAACAACTGGAGCGCGTTTTCTCCCGACGTGCCTGGTTGCGGCTCGGTCGGCGACTCGTTGGAGAACACCCGCGCGAACATGCGCGAAGCGATCGAGGTGTACCTGAGCGAGACCGCAAAGGCTGGTGAACCAATTCCGGATGCAATCGCCAAGAGCGTCGATTTTGAGGAATTCGATCCTGGCCACGAAACAAAACAATACTTCGTGGAGTGGCTTCCGGTTTCGCTTTCGCCGTCTTCTTCATTCACAGAAGCAACCCAGGCCGCATAGGAAATCAATGGCAGACGTAACCTTCACAGTCGATGGAAAGATGCTGACAGCTCCCGCAGGGGCGCTGCTGATTGACGCCTGCCGCAAGGCGGGTATTGAGATTCCGGCTTTCTGCTACTACCCTGGCCTCAGCCTGCAAGCCGCCTGTCGCATGTGCGTAGTGCGCCAGGAGAAAGTGCCCAAGCTGCAAACGGCCTGCACCACTACCGTGGCCGAGGGACAGGTCTTCATCACCGAATCGCCCGAGATCGCCCAGGCCCGCAAAGCCACTATTGAACTGCTGCTCGGCAACCATCCCCTCGACTGCCCCGTCTGTGACGCCGGCGGCGAGTGCGAGTTGCAGGACATGACCTTCAAGTACGGCGCCGGCGAGAGCCTCTACACCGAGGCCAAACAGCACCGCGAGGAACAGCAGTGGTCGCCGGCCGTCTATTACGACCGCCCCCGCTGCATCCTTTGTTACCGCTGCATCCGCATGTGCGGCGAGGGCATGGACGTCTGGGCTCTCGGCGTGCAGAATCGCGGCGTGCATTCGGTGATTGCGCCTAACGGTGGCGACCAGCTCGACTGCGAACAGTGCGGCATGTGCATCGACGTCTGCCCAGTCGGCGCGCTCACCAGCGGCAGCTACCGCTACAAGACGCGCCCCTGGGAGATGAAGCACGTCTCGACCGTTTGCACGCACTGCGCCGACGGCTGCAAGGTCACGCTCGGCGTACGCCAGGTGAACGACGGCTCCGAAATCGTCCGCGCCGACAACCGCGACAAGAGCGGCATCAACAACGACTTCCTCTGCGCCAAGGGGCGCTTCGGTTTCGACTTTGTGGAGAGCGCGGAGCGCCTTTCCAAGCCCCTCGTCCGCAACGCCGAAGGCAAACTCGAGCCAGCCACATGGGAGCAAGCCCTGCGCCTCGCCGCGTCCAAGCTGAAGGAAGTGCGCGACACGCGCGGCGGCGCTGCTATTGGCGTCATCGGGTCCAACCAGACCACCAACGAAGAGAATTACCTCTTACAAAAACTCGCGCGCACAGTGCTCGGCACCAACAACATCGACCACGAGCGCACCGCCGACTACGCGGCCTTTGCCCGCGCCCTCGCCGGACACAAGGACAAGACAGTCAGCTTGCGCGACATCGCCGCGGCGCCGGCCATCCTGCTTGTCGGCGGCGATCCCACCGAAGAGCATCCGCTGCTGGCCTGGGAACTGCGCACCAACGTCCGTCTCAACAAGGCGCGGCTCTATATTGCCAACTCGAAGTCGATCAAGCTGGAGCGCCAGGCCAAAGCCGTGCAAGGCCTGCCGCCGAACGGTTACAAGGATTTGACTGCCATCCTCGACCGCAATGACTCTGACTTCGCGAAGGCCGTCATGGCCGAGGAGTCGCTGGTCCTCATCTTCGGCCAGGAGTTCCGTGGCGCAGCCGTCGAAGCCCTGGTTGCCTGGGGCCTCGCGCGCGGCAATGTGCGATTCGCCTATCTCGGCGACCACTCGAACTCTCGCGGCGCAGCCGACATGGGCCTCTTCCCTGCTCTGCTTCCCGGCTATTTGCCCGTGACCGAGCCCGGCGCTTTTGCTGAGTATCCCGGCCTGCCCCAAACACCGGGCAAGGGGCTCATCGATACCTTCACCGCGGCCTCCGAGGGCGAACTCGGCGCGCTGTTGATTGTTGGCGCCAACCCGATCGCCACGCTGGCCCTGAACCCCGCGGCTTTGAAGGACACATTCGTCATTGTGCAGAACATCTTCCTCACCGAGACCGCTGCCCGGGCCGATGTCGTTCTCCCCTCCGCTAGCCTCTACGAAAAGTCCGGCACCGTCACCAACACCTACGGCGATGTGCAACTGGTCAAAAAGGCCGCCGACCGCGCCGGCGTCAAGCCCGACTTCGAAATCCTGGTCCGTCTCGCCGGCGCCATGGGCGTCGACGTCAAGACGCTTGTGCCATTCGGCAAAGGCGGCGTCACCGCCGATCTGGGCCAGTCCCGCGGCGCGCAGGCCGGCGAAGCCGATCGCCACGGCGTCTGGCTTGCCGCCAACAACCTTGAACCGAAGCTCAGCCCCTTCGATCCGCTTGCCGTTCTGGACGAAATCGCCCGTCTGGTTCCCGGCTACACGCTCGACCGCATCAATCTCTTCAGCGGCAACGACGTTCGCACAGAGCCCGGCTTCGTGCCCGTCTCCGCGCTGGCCGCGCCCGGAACTGAAACTGTCGTTCCCGCGCACGACACACTTTTTACCTCCTCCACGCTGGGCCGCTACAGCCCCGCGCTCAAGCAACTCAAACAGCATCAGGCGCACGAATTGGCCGAATCCGCCGCAGACTGAAGTTTTGAAAGGGCACGACTTCAGTCGTGCCGCCAAAGAAGCAGGATAGAAACACTGGGGGCTTTAGCCCCCGGCCCGCAGCAACCGAACCAAGAGGGCAAGACGCACGTGAATCTTCTTACATTTTTCCTGTGGAGCCTGCTCAAGGTAGCCGTGGTGACGGTGGTGCTGCTGCTGGGCGTCGCCTACACCGTGCTTCTTGAGCGCAAGCTCGTTGGCCGTATCCAGAACCGTTGGGGACCCACACGCGTTGGCCCCTTCGGACTTCTGCAGCCGCTTGTCGACGGAGCAAAATCCTTTTTGAAAGAGGACATCATCCCCTCCGGCGTTTACCAGCCTCTCTATATTCTGGCGCCCATCATTGCGCTGGGCTGTGCACTCGCTACCATCGCTGTCGTGCCTTTTGGCGAACCGCGCGTTGGGCCCGGCGGCATTGACCTGTTTGAAATCTCCGACATCAATATCGGTGTGCTGGTCATTCTCGGAATCACCTCCATGGGCGTCTACGGCATTGCCCTGGCCGGCTGGTCGTCCAACAACAAATACTCCCTGCTCGGTGCGCTCCGCTCCTCCGCCCAGTTGATCAGCTACGAGCTCGCCCTCGGCCTCTCGCTCGTGGGCGTGGTGCTCCGCGCTGGCTCGCTCAACCTCCGCGTCATCGTCGAGCAGCAGGCCACCCACGGCATGGCCACCTGGAACATCTTCGGAGGGTTCCAGTTCGTCGCCTTCTTTATCTACCTCATGGCCGCCTACGCCGAGACCAATCGCTCGCCCTTCGACTTGCCCGAGGCCGAGAGCGAGCTCACCGGCGGCTATCACACCGAGTACAGCTCCATGAAGTTCGCCATGTTCTTCATGGCCGAATACGGCAACATGATCAACGTAGGCTGCGTGGCCACGCTGCTGTTTCTCGGCGGATGGACCAGCCCCCTCGGCGACCTGATGCCTCCCCCGCAGAACGTCTTCGCCCATGCGCTTTTTCCCATCTTCTGGTTTGTGGCCAAGGTCTTCTGCTTCCTGTTTTTGTACGTCTGGGTGCGCGGCACGCTGCCCCGCTTCCGCTACGACCAACTGATGAACTTCGGCTGGCGCTACCTCATGCCGCTGGCCATGCTGAACATTGTGGCCACAAGCCTCTGGCTTGCGTATCGCTGATTTACAATCGGGAAGGATTTCAACGAGCTCTGATTCATTGCTCTGCCGTCCTTCCCCCTAACCGGCCGGTCCTTTTTCACCGGCTTTTGTTTGATCTTCAAGGCACGATGCACCTCATCCTGTTTCTCCTGTTTGCCGGATTCTGTCTGGCTGGAGCCATCAATCTCCTGCTCCAGAGCCATCCCATCAACAGCGCCCTCTCGCTGATTGTGGTGATGACCTCGCTGGCCGTGCTTTACCTGCTGCTGGGCGCCGAGTTCCTGGCCGCCGCACAGGTAATCGTCTATGCCGGCGCCATCATGGTGCTGTTCACCTTCGTGGTCATGCTGCTCAACGCCGGCCGTGAAGAGCGCACCATGGGCAGCCGCACCTGGCGCGCCGTCGGCTTTCCCGCCGTGGTCGCCATCGTCGCCGTCATCGCCACCGTAATCCTCAACACCCGCCAAATGGGCGTAGCCGCGTTGAGCGACGGCATCACCACCACCGAAGACCTCAGCCGCGTCCTCTTCCACGAGCTGCTGCTGCCTTTCGAAGTCACCTCGGTGCTCATCCTCATCGCCATCCTCGGCGCTGTCGCTCTGGCCCGCCATGGCCACGGAGACTCGCACGGAAATGATGAAAGGTCGGTGGGCGAATGAGTTCCCTCTTCTCGCAGGAAGTGCCGCTTGTCCTCTACCTGCTGCTCAGCGCAGCCCTCTTCGCGCTGGGCATTGTCGGGTTCCTTATCAAACGCAATCTCATCACCGTCTTCATGTCCATTGAGCTCATGCTCAACGCCGTCAATCTCTCCTTTGTCACCTTCGCCCACCAGTGGCACCAGGTGCGGGGCCAGATATTTGTCTTCTTTGTGATGATGGTGGCAGCGGCCGAAGCAGCCGTGGGCCTGGCCATCATTATTGCCGTCTTCCGCGCCCGCGCCACCCTGGCCGTCGACCGTATCGACCTGATGAAATTATGAACGGATACCTCCATCTCTGGCTGATTCCACTCGCGCCATTCGCCGGGTTCCTGGTCAACGGCCTCCTCGGCCGCGGGCTGCCCAAATGGCTGGTGACTACGGTCGCATTGCTCGCGCCGCTGGCCGCATTCGCCGTTGTGCTCAATGCGGCGTCGGCCTCGTTCGGAATCGGCAATGCCGCCATTTCGCTGCCCTACGTCGAAACCTGCCCCATCCCTTGGATCAACATCGGCGCCCTCCACATCGACTTCCAGTTTGTCCTCGACCAGCTCTCGCTGGTCATGCTGCTGGTCGTCACCGGCGTCGGCTTCCTCATCCATATCTACTCCGTCGGCTACATGGCCCACGACGAGGGCTACGCG
>DATNHL010000016.1:0-10254 GCA_035604995.1 Occallatibacter sp.
CGGGTGGAGGACTTTAGCGAGCCGCAGATTGAGCGCGCGGCGGAGGAACCGGGGAAGTTTTCCGCGGCGCTGGTGTTTTCGACCAAATACGACCCGCCGCGGCCGCTGCTGACACTGGGGGCAAAGAGCGCAGAGCTGGACGAGAAGTATTTTGGGCTGCACCACGATTTGCCGCCGGAACAGATTGCGAAAAGGCTGGGCGGAGATTTGGTGTGGGAGAAGGAAGACCAAGGGCAGTGGGTGGCGCTGATCCGGTTTGAGCGGGTGCTGGCTGCGCAGGCGGAGATGGCGGATCAGGTACCGTAGCCAGCGTCGATGTGGCACACGACCTATAATCAGGCTGTTGTGCATACTTTTTCTTCATTGCGATTTTGGCGGGCGACGCGGGTTGTGGCGGCCCTGGGGCTTGCGGTTTCGCTGGCTGTGACGTTTACGGCGGCGGCGCGCGGGCAGGCGGCCCCTGAAGGCGGAGCGGGGCAGAGTGGCGCGGGGTCGGGAGCGGGGCATGGGCGGATTTTGCTGGTGCTGCCGTTCGACAACCGGACAGCTCAGCCGAGCCTGGAGTGGATACGCGAGGCTGCGCCGGAGATTCTGGGCAGCCGGTTTGCGTCGGCGGGTTTTGCGCCCATGAGCCGGGCAGACCGGCTGTATGCTCTGGACCACCTGGGGCTGCCGCAGGGGTTCCATCCCTCGCGCGCCACCGCGCTCAAGCTGGCGCAGACCTTGGACGCCGACTCGATCGTGGTGGGCAGCTATGTAACCGATGGCGGCGGGATTGTGGCCGAGGCGCAACTGGTGGACGTGCCGCACCTGCGCATGAGCAAGGCGGTGACAGCGCGGGGTGAAATGAAGGACCTCATCGAGGTTTTCGACTCCCTGGCCTGGGAGCTGACGCGTCAGCTGGACCCGGAGTTCAATGTGGCCGAGGAGACGTTTGTGGCCGCAGGCAAAGGGATCAGGGTGGACGCGTTTGAGCAGTACATTCGCGGCATCACGGAGCCAGACCACGAGGAGCGCCTGCGGCATTTGAACCAGGCGGTCACGCTGAGCCCGGAGTTCGGTCCGGCATGGATGGCGCTGGGGCGCGAGGACTACAACAGCCAGCAGTATGAGCAGGCTGCGGTGACGTTTGCGCGCGTTGGGCGGGACGATCCCAAGCTGCAAGGGCCGGACGCCCTGGAAGCGGGGTTTTACCGCGGGCTTTCGCTCGTGTTTTCAGGGGATTATCCCAAGGCGGAGAAGACTTTTGCGGGCGTGGCGCAGGTTTTGCCGCTGGCCGAGGTGGTGAATAACGAAGGGGTTGCGGTGAGCCGCCAGGGGCACGACGGCATTGCGTTGTTCCGGCAGGCAGTAACGGCGGACCCGAATGTTGCGGACTACCACTTCAACCTGGCGGTGAGCCTGAAGCGGCATGGGCACGCGGCAGAGGCGTCAACGGAGCTTGCCGCTTGTCTGCGGCTGAGGGCCAACGACAGCGAGGCGCAGGCGCTGGCCGCGGAGTGGAAGGCGCCGGCGGGAAAACAGCAACCGGCCGCGGATTCCAGTTCAGCCGAAGAGGCCAGCCCCGATCCGCTGGAGCGGATTGCGCGCAACTTCGATGCGGTTGCGTTTCGTCAGGCGGCGCAAATGCTGGACCAGGTGGACGAGGCGCGGCTGACGGCGCTCCCGCCCGAGCAGCGGGCGGAGAAACTGGCCGGGCAGGCGAAGGACTACCTGGACCGGGGTCTGCTGCTGGAGGCCGAGCGACTGTACCAGACGGCGCTGGCTTCCGACGACCGGGTTCCCGCTGTGCATGCGGGGCTGGCGGAGATCCGCGAGCGGACCGGTGACAAGGAGAATGCGCGCAAGGAAGCGCGGACAAGCCTGGAACTGATGCCTTCCGTGCAGGCGTATCTTGTGATGGGGCGGCTCGATCTTGCCGCTGGACAGATGGACGAGGCGAGTTACGATGTGGGCGAGGCGCTGAAGATTGAGCCGGGCAACCAGGCAGCGCAGGAGTTGCAGCAGCAGGTTGAGGTTCGGAAAACGCAGAAGTAGTAAGGGCGATTCCCACCTTAGGCGCGATGAGGCTGCGCCAAAGGTGGGGCACCCGGGGACCAGGGGTGGGGCACTGGGTCCCCGAAGGGAGCAAGCCATGATGAAGCGCGTACGCGGGTTGGCGGTTCTAGCGGGTTGGTTTGCGGCGTGTTTTGGAGCCGTTGCACCGGGCGCTTTGGCTATTTCGCCGCAGCCTGTTGTGGACAAGCTAGTCCTTTCCGACACCATTCAGCCGATTACCGCGGGACAGCTTGACCGGGCCATCGCGCAAGCAAACACAGATGGGGCGCAGGCTCTGCTTGTGGAGTTGGACACGCCGGGTGGGTTGCTGGATTCGATGCGAAGCATGGCCGGGGCCATTCTGAGCTCGCGGGTTCCGGTGGTTGTGTTTGTGGCGCCGGCGGGGGCGCGGGCCGGGTCGGCCGGGTTCTATCTGCTGGAGTCGGCAGATGTGGCAGCGATGGCTCCGGGCACCAATGCAGGCGCGGCGCACGTGGTCTCCGAGTTCGGCAAGATCGACGAGACCCTGAGCCAGAAGATCGAGAACGATGCGGAGGCCTTTCTGCGCTCGTATGTGGCGCGGCGCAACCGCAACGTGGACGCTGCCGTGGCCGCGGCGGCATCGTCGCATTCCTACACGGCAGAGGAAGCGCTGAATCAGCACCTGATCGACCTGATCGCCAACAACGACGATGCGCTTTTGGCGGCGCTGGACGGGCGCACGATTACGCGGCTGGACGGGACGAAGCAGGTGCTGCACCTGGGGGGGGCGCGGATCGATGTGGTCAAGCCCTCGCTGCGCGAGGAACTGCTGGGGTGGCTGGTGAACCCGAATATCGCGCTGCTGATGCTGGTGGGTGGGGCGCTGCTGATCTACCTGGAGTTCAACACGCCGGGCACCATCGTTCCCGGCGCGCTGGGCACGCTGATGGTGCTGCTGGCGATCTTCGGGCTGAACCTGCTGCCGATCCGGTATACGGCAGTGCTGCTGCTGGTGGCGGCGCTGGGGCTGCTGGTGCTGGAGGCCAAGGTGGGCGGGCACGGTGCGCTGGCGATTGCGGGGATTGTGTGCCTGACCTTCGGCATGCTGACGCTGGTGGCGGCGCCAGTGCCGGAGATGAACGTGAACCCGGTGATTGCGCTGGCGGTGAGCGCGGCGTTCGGGGTGATTACGGTCTTCCTGCTGCGGTTGGCGATTCGGGCGCGGCGGATGAAGTCGCGGCTGGGCATTGACGGGATGGTGGGCGCGGCGGCCAAGGCCATGGAGCCGCTGGCACCGGAGGGCCATGTGCTGGTGGAAGGCGAGATCTGGCGGGCTGTGGCGAGCGAGCCGGTGGCGGCGGGAGCGGCGCTGCGCGTGGTGGGGCATGACGCCTATCTGCTGCGGGTGGAACCGGTGGCGCGGACGCTGACGGCGGATTCGCACGGGTGAGGCCAGGTATGTTGGCAGGGTCCGGCAGGAGTACAATCCGTGCTGAGTGAGGGAAGTGAAATGTCAACTGCGTTATTGGTTTTTGCCGCCATCGTTGTTCTGTACATTCTCAACTCCATCAAGATTCTGCGCGAGTACGAGCGCGGGGTCATCTTCCGCCTGGGCCGGGCTTTGCCTGTGCCGAAGGGGCCGGGAATCATCCTGGTCTTCCGGCCCTTCGACCAGATTGTGCGCATCTCGCTCAGGCAGGATGTGCTGGAGGTTCCGGCGCAGGACGTAATTACGCGCGACAACGTCACCCTGAAGGTGAACGCGGTGGTCACGCTCTACGTGGTCAGCCCCAACGACGCGGCCATCAAGGTGGCCAACTACGTCTACCAGACCTCGCAGTTCGCGCAGACCACGCTGCGCTCCGTCCTAGGCGAGGTGGAACTGGACGAGCTGCTCAGCCACCGCGACAAGCTGAACCTGAAGATCCAGACCATCATCGACCAGCGGACGGAGCCGTTCGGGGTGAAGGTGATCTCGGTCGAAGTAAAACAAGTAGACCTGCCCGAGCAGATGCTGCGCGCCATGGCCAAACAGGCCGAGGCTGCGCGCGAAGCACGAGCGAAGATCCTCCACGCGGAGGGCGAGTTCAACGCCGCGCAAAAGCTGGTGGACGCGGCGGCGCTGCTGGCGACGCAGCCCATGACCCTGCAACTGCGCTATCTGCAAACTCTGACCGAGATCGGCGTGGAAAAGAACACCACGATCGTCTTCCCGCTGCCGATGGAGTTGCTGACTCTGTTGAATAAGATGGCGCCGGAGTTGAAGCCTGAGAGCGGCAGCCCCGCGCAATCCAACGTTGCCCTGGGGAAGACTCAGGAGTAGGTGGCTGGCAACAGGGCGCTCAAGCGGCGCGAGGGAAGCACTGCGCGGCGAGCGCAAGGATGGAGAGGGCCGCGGATTGCAGATACGGATTGAGTTCGGGGACGGTGTATGAGGGGAGTTTTCGACGACAGAGAGATTCAACAGGACGAACTCCGGCACGACACTGAACTCACGTTGGGCTCGACGACGCTGCTGCTAATTTTCTTCGGACTGGTGCTGCTGTGCGGGCTGTGTTTTGGACTGGGGTATGCCATGGGACGCCGCGCCACGCAGGAGACCGCGGCAGCGCTGCCGGCTGCAGGCGGGGCGGAAGTGGCGCCGGCGGGCGACAGCGGGCGGCCCAAGCTCCCGGCGAATGCGCAGGCAGCCGCCGGCGCGACGCAACCGGGCACGGCGACCGATCAGCAGGATCCGGCGGCAGCGCAGGGAGCAGGCGCCACGGCCGAGAGCTCGGCTATTGCCGCTGCGAGCGGGCCGTCGGCTGAGCCGCCGCAGGTGAAGCCGGCACTCGGGAGCGCGGCGGGTCCGGCGCAGGCCGCGCCGCCGGCAACGCAGGCGGTGGGTCCGGCCCCAGGTCCTGCTTCGGCTGCGGCGGGTTCACTGATGGTGCAGATCGCCGCCGTCTCGCACCAGGAGGACGCGGATGTGCTGATGAGTGCGCTGCGCCGGCGCGGCTATGCGGTGGCCGCGCACCGGGAGCCGCTGGATGGGCTGATCCACGTACGGATCGGGCCGTTCAAGACGCGGGCCGAGGCGGACGGTTGGCGGCAGAAGCTGCTGAACGACGGGTATAACGCGATCGTGCAGCCGTAAGGCGCGGGTCTCCGCGGCAATTCCAAGAGACGAAGATCCATGTTCTTCCGACGGGCTCCAGGCTCGGGCGAGGGCGGGAAACTTGCCGAAACCGGCGGTTTTCCGAGGCTGCTGAGCACGTAAGCCCTTTGTTTTTTCAATGGGACCAGGATTCTCGGCAAATAAGTCATTTGTTTTCTAGAATATAGGCGTGATTGGGGGGCATTTCTTACGTAACCTGCTTGTTTTCATGGGGCTAGGACGAAAGTGGGGGGGGTACCGGGGAGGGAGAATGAAGGGCGAAACCTGAGGTTTTCCGGCGGCGCTCGAGGTCTCCATCGTTTTTCCTTATCCAGATCCATTGTGCGCTATGGGGAGGAAATTATCTGCAAAGGAGCGGAAAGAAAAATGGGCGGAGGTTCCGACGCGAGGTTATAGGAGAATACTTGCTGAGTTTTGATCAACCAGTAACGCACGTGTGGACGTTCGATCGTTCTACCCCACACATTTGGGACTCTCCGCCGTTGGTAGTCAATGAGTGCGTTGGCGAAGATAACCGGCCAATCTTTCTTAATACGCCCAATTGTGAAACAGCTCTGAGTAGCACGGCCGAGAGCGTCGATGTATTATCTTTCAGCTGGATTCCTTTCTCTTCAGACGGAGTGATTCCAGTCGTCGCTTGAGCGTAGATCGGCATTGATCGCAACCTGGATGCCACCTAGCGGACGAGATCGCCTGGAAACCCAAACATACTAAGCACACAGAAGACGGCCTGCAGCAGCACAAGCGCGCCTGCGGCGGCCAGCGCCAGGCGGCCTCGCGTGCTCTCATAGGCGTCGGCAAACACGCCGCCGGCAAACGTGAGCAGAAACGGCAGCGCCCACAACCACGGACTGCCCTGAGTGCCGGTCAGAACCAGCGAGAACAAGACCAGGGCGCAAATCAACGGAGTTGTGTTGCCAAAGTAGCGGGAGCGACGGAGGCCGAGATAGAGGGCCAGGGCGGCGGTGCCGGCCAGGGTAGTGGCTGCGTTCGAGAGCGTGGAGAAGAAGCGGCGGGCCGGGTCCAGCGATACCGACAGAAACCCTGCCGCCGAGCGGAAAACGTAGCTGAAAGCGTCCGGCGAAAACCCGTAGCAGGCGAAGACCACCAGCAGCCCCCCAACCACGGCGATGAGCACCACCGGCAACGCCTGGCTCCTGCGTCCCTCGGCCACCCAAAGCATGGCCGCCAGACCCAGCAAAGCCACCACAGGCAGCGCCGCAATGTGCGCCGCCGCTGCCAAGCCGAAGGCCAGCGTCAGCAGCACAATCCGGGGGCGCCATTTCCGCCGCGGTCCCTGCATGGCGTGCGCCACGCCGATGCACGTGTAAACTCCTCCATACACCCCCAGGCTGGCGAGCACCTCCGTATTCGGCGCCACACAGGCCCGCAGCATCGCCGGAGAAAAGCAGTAAAGCGCCAGCGCCGTGTATCCGCCCAGATTGCCGTAGAGCCGTCGCGTCACCCACCATAGCCCGCCGCCCAACATGCAGCCGGCCAGCAGAAACGGCAGCCGCAGCAACAGCAGTATATGCGTAAGCTGATGCCGCAATTCCCAGGTGCTTACTTCCCCCCCCGCTTCCCACCCCACGGACGAAGACCCGTCCGTAGGGGCCCCGGTCTGAAATACCCGGTCCTCCGGCTTGCGAAACAGGTCCAGCCCCCGTTCCGCCAGCAGATTCAGCGTCAGCGGTAGTCCGGCCAGCCGGTAGCCCAGAATGCCATCGTGAATGTTGCCGCAGGTGGTGTAGTAGCCGGCCAGCGCCGAGGGCCTCTCCCAGGTCTCGCGCCCGCACCGCGCATACTGGTAATCGCGGTCGGAGAGCGTCTGGTGCTCCGTAAGCCACAGACCCTGAATGAGAAAAAGCGCCAGCAACCCCGCCGCTATGCGCTGCGGAAGATTGAATTGGAAGCGGCGAATCCTTGCAAACCGAAGTGTCATCACGTCCAAATGAGTTAATTCCAGTCTAAACGGCGCAACCTGCCCTCACCCCGAGCCGCAGAGCCCCAGGCGCCACGAGCCAGGAGCGGCCCCGCCGCTGCTGGCCGCCTGTCGCCGCCCGGCACAACTCCCGCCCGCGATTCTCACCCTTTGCCTCCACACGCAGGAAAGCCGCCCCGAAAGGCGGCTTTCTCCGGCAGGTTTGCGGTTGATTCCTAGTTGAAGATGGCTCCAACGGTTTCGTTGAAGGTTGTCGGTGTGAGCATGCAGGTGTTTGGACCTGCCGCAGTTGGTGGGTTTGGGTTCGGAGTGCAGTTTGAAGACCATCCGCCGAACAATCCCGCTCCCTTCGGCGCAGTCAGGACGATGGGCGTCCCGATGGGGTAAGTGGCCACGCAAACCGAGGCGCCCAAACCGGCGCCGACCGAACCCGGACCGCAATGGATCACGTTCGGCGTGCCGGTGGCGGAAGGAGCGGTTACCAGCCAATTGGTGGTGTTCAAGCCTTCGTTATAGACAGTCACCGTTGACAGGAGAGCCGACGCCTCCGAACCCGGGTAGCATGAACCTGGAACTTGCGATGGTGGAATCGGAGGGGGAACATAGGGGCAGTTGAATGTTGCAGTGGCGGTCTGAATAGATCCCGTGGTGGCGTCCGTTGCTTCCGCAATGATGACCGCGCCTCCGGTGCCGTAGGCCGTCACAATTCCGCCCGGAGCCCCATCATTCACGGGGTTTGAATTGGTGTTGACGGGGAAGACATTGGGCTCGGACGAAATCCAGGTGACCGAGTTTGTCAGATCCCTGACCTGTGGAGAGGACGAAAACGTTCCGATCGCCAGGAAATTGCCTGTACCCTGCAAATTGTCCACGGTGATACTGCTGG
Source organism: Occallatibacter sp. (assembly GCA_035604995.1). Taxonomy (GTDB): domain Bacteria; phylum Acidobacteriota; class Terriglobia; order Terriglobales; family Acidobacteriaceae; genus Telmatobacter. Next base: position 8,005 of record DATNHL010000016.1, read on the forward strand.
GAATAATGGTGAGCGAAAGCAGAGGCTCGGGCGCAGGATTGGATGTCACCGTGACGTTGGCTGTTGCCGAGACGACGGTGTTGTCGGGGTTGGTCCATATAGCCGTGATTTGGGTGCTGCCCACACTGGCTCCGGTGACAAGCCCGGACGAACTGATGGTGGCGAACGAGGGAATGCTGGAAATCCACTGGAGGTTAGGAGAGCTCGTCACAACCTTCTGAAGACCGGAGGTTCCGCTGGTGCCGATAGCAATGAACTGGCCGGTTTGACCTGACGCGGAAACCGACTGTGCGCCCGGAGTGATGGTGAGCGCCGTGAGCGGTTCTGTGGTTCCGCCCGTCACCGTGAAGTTCGCGGTCCCCGTGACCACGGTGCTGTTGGAGTTCGACGCAATAGCCGTTATGGTGCACGAGCCCTGGCTCACCCCGGTGGCAAGCCCGCCTGCAGTGATGGTGGCAACCTGCGCGCTGCTCGAACCCCACGTGACCTGGCTGGTAAGATCCTCCGTGGCTCCTGATGAAGTGGTTCCAATAGCGATGAACTGGCTGGTTTGACCCGGCGCGGCGACCGATTGGGTGCCTGGAATGATGGAAAGCGAAACCAGGTTCCCCCCCACAGTCCCGCCGCTTGCGGCCGTAACGGTGATCGTTGCGGTAGCGCTGGGTGCCCCGGGAACGCTGGCCGTAATTGTCGTTGTGCCCGCGCCCACGGCCGTAGCCAGTCCGGAAGAATTCACGGTCGCCACCGAAGGAGTGCTGGAGGTCCAGGTAGCCTCAGCCGTTACATTCGTCGAGCTCGAGGGATGACTCCCGTGGCCGACAGTCCCCGTCGCAGTGAACTGTACGGTTTGCCCCACTGTCAGAGCCTGCGACGACGGTGAAATCTGGATCGAACTCACTTCATTGTTGGTGCATCCGGTAAACGGCAGGACAAGGCAGATGAGCCCAAGCACCTTAAAGCAATCACGACCGAACATGCATAGCCTCCTTACATCTCTGGCTGGGTCCGCCCGCCTCATCGCCTGGCAAAGTCGAGCAGCCACTGCAAACCCTTGATTCGTATGTGTCCAATCATCGTCGAACCCCAGGGTCCGCGAAAGCTTCTTTCGTCTTGCCAACTTCTTACGGAATCAAGTCGGTTAATAAAACTCCCCATTCCCCGCCAGGCATCTAACTTCCACTCTTCCTGAATCCCCAGTCAGGACTCGTTGCTCCGGTTCAGGGTTGGATCCATCGAGGTCAAGCCAATCCGGCCAACCCTGAATGCCGCAAAAGCCGCCATCGCCGTACTCTGCTTCAGCAAGTTGTCAGCCAATTCTCACCCTGCGTAACTTCTTTAGAATTGGCACGTAACACAGTCGGCACGGTACTTTGGTGTAACCTCCTGTTTACGGGGTTGGTCGCAAGACCGCCGGCGTTTACAGTCTCTCTCCATCGTTCATCCCGTTGCGCCCGCACCCCTCCCCGCCGCACTTCTCCTGGTGTAAAAACCAGCGCCACAGAGGCTTTTCCGGCGTCCGCCTCGCTGTTTGCGCCCGCCGCTCCGGCAAAGCGCCCTCCGCAAATTCCGCTACTGCCATGAGGTCGAAGCGGCCACCATTCGAACCGGCCATCGGCCTCACCTTGCTGTATCGTAGGGTGTAACTCCGGGTTGAGGTTCCGCCTCGTGACCACCCCCGAATTCTTCGACCTGTTCAAGCGAATCAATTGGAACTCGTTTCATTTTTGGACCTCGCTGCATAATTTCCTCCTGCCCCTCGGCGCATCGCTGGCGGAGGTCGCGCGCCGCTGGGTCAAGCGGCGCAACGCCCGCCTGGCCCAAAACTGGCCTTCGGCCGATGGAACGGTTCAAGCCATCGACGTGGTCAAGGGAACCAGGTTCTACGGCAGCCCGCGCCATGCCACCGCCTCGTTCACTTACTCCTATTCCTTTCAGGAAGGCTGCGAGACCAACTATTTCTCAGGCAATTTCTCCCGTCCCTTTCCCAACGCGGATCGGGCGTGGGAGTGGCTGTGGACGCTCAAGGGCAAGCGCATTCGCGTGCACGTCCAGCCCGGCAAGCCGGAAGTCTCCGTGGTCCTGGCCGCCGACCTCGACGCCCACTTCCCGCTGCCCGTGCGCACTCCGGAAGATCTCGTCTTCGCCCGGCCTGAGATCTACAGGCAGTAATGCACCGGCGGGATTTTGCCCCTGCCGCCAACACCCGCTACACTTCTCGTCAGCATGGCCATCGCCCGCGACAACTCCCCG
>DATNHL010000017.1:0-3045 GCA_035604995.1 Occallatibacter sp.
CTCACCTGCCGAGTACTGGTCTCCTATGATCCTCAGGCTATCGGCCAGGGCGTCCGCACAGCTCACTGGGTCAACCCCCTGTTCTATCGCCCTGCGGGCTGCCTCTTCGGCCTTATCCTTGTCGAAGGAAAGCACTGCGCCCTTCAGTTCCGCCAAGAGTCCTTCATTCATATGCCGCCTCCATGCGACTACGCCGCAATGCACATCTTCTCGCCAGCACCAGCCCTCTTCCTTCTGAAACATGTTCTCTTAACCTTTGCAGAGGTAATAGTCAACAATATTTTGGTTTTGCTGGTAATGCCTCAGTTTCGAGCGCGGGAGTGGGATCGAGACGAGCACACGAGTGCCTCTGCGTCACAAACTTGGCGAGCGGTCGGGTGGATCAGGATTCTCAAGACAGTCGAGGCGCCGTCTAACTGGAGTCGAGGGGAAAAAGTAGACGGATCGGGTCGCGCGTTGGGTCTTCCGCCAGTTGGTCGAGGACGGATTTGAAATGAGTCTCGGGATCGGGGACGCGAAGAGCCAGGGTATGGACCAGGGTCATGAGAATTTCCCGGGTCTTGGCTCCCGCATCGGATTGAGATCCGAAGCTCGTTTTGCGGGCGATGACGGTGGGCCGCAGTTCACGCTCCGCTCGGTTGTTATCGGCGGGCACGCGGCGATCCTCGACCCAGTGGTAGAGCCGAGCGGCATTCTCGCGAAACAGATCCTGAATCCGCCGCACGCCCAGGTGCTGGGCCGGCGCTTCGATCACCTTTTGAATCTGCTGCTGAAGGTCGTGCGCCTGCTCGTAATAGGCGGCATCGGAGAGTGGCTGCGAGCGCAGATGCATGGCCGCCGACAGCAGCGGAATCAGCGTGGCCGTGAAAGCCTGAACCTCGCCGTGGTCCGGAAACTCCTTGCTGAGATCCTCGACGTCCCGCATCAGGTGCGCATAGCAGTATTGCAACTGGCAGGGAGCGCGATGGTAGGCATTGTAGCGGTCGACGACTAAGACGCCGGGAAGGGGCCTCTCGCCCAGCGCCTCGCGGGCCACGCGCGCCGAACGCGACGGGCGGAAGAGGAACACGCTGAGGGTGGGAGTGGCAAACAACCAGGCGTAGCCGGAGCGGCCGTCCGTGCGCCAGCCGGTTTCATCGGCGTGGCGGACCGGAGCCTGGCGGTATTCCTCCAGCAGCTTGGAGACCAAGCCCTTGAACAGAGAGGCCACGCGGTGGAGAAGGGCAAAGGCCGCGCCCAGACCGATGCCGAGCTGCTGGCAGAGCCGTCCCATGGGGAGCCCGTGCCGGTAATGCAGAAAGACCGTCTGGGTAATCAACTGATTGCCGAACAGGCCTTTGGCCAGCACCCCCGGGGCTCGGGCCCGGATGGTCTTGTGACAGCGGGGGCAGTATTTCCTCTGCAGCCGGTAGACGATGCGCTGCGCCCGCAGGGGCTGGGCGTCCAGCACGGAGCGCAGGCGAAATCCCCGGCTCTCGAGCGGACCAGCACAGTACGGACAGACTTCCGCCACCGGCACAGTTCCACAGCGGTCCGCCCGGGCCGCCTCGAGCGCGGCGCGTCCGTGCCCCTGATGCCCCGGCCGAGCGCCGCCCACTTTGGCTCTCTGCTCTTCCGAGGCGTTGGCCTTGAAGGGGCGGCGAGCCGAAGGCGTCGAGGAGGCGAAAGGTCCCTCTGCGGCTTGGCGTTCGCGGTAGTGCAGCTTCTGCTTCAGGCTGCGAACTTCTTCCTCCAGCCGGTCGATGCGCTGCTGCTTCTGGAAGCATCCCGGACAGAAATTCACGCCCATGCCCAACCCCCCGGATCGGAAGGTTCTGCATAGGTCGGAGCCGCAGCCTGACAGAGCCGTTGTTGAACGTGCCGGCAGAGAGGGTAGACGAAAACGAGCTTGGGCCGCAGGCGGGCTTGGTGATCTCGGTCCATGCGACCCCGCCCCTGCGTCCGCCCCAGGGCGATCCAGTTGGCGGCGCGATAACAAGTGCCCCGGAAGCGCTCCTCCTCGACCAGCGTTTCCAACAGCAGAGGCCGGTAGCCGTAATGCCGCTCCCAGTCGTCGGGCAGTTGGCGCGCGCAACGCCCCAGGATGGTGCTGGCCAATCCTTTGATGCGCACCCAGGGCAGAATCAGAAAACGACCGTTATTGACGATAAGGGGAAGATTCCGCGCTCGCTGCTCCCCACTCCAGCCAATCCAGCGATCCCGCGCCGCCATTTTCCAGGCGGCCGAGGACCACAACAGACAGGCCAACACCTGCTCGGGGCAGCGCGCCGAGCGCACCAGATAGCGCAGGCTGGCGCCCACCGGGATCCGGTGGCCACGGTAATGGTAACGGGCAACGTACTCCGCCCACAGTCGGCACTCTTCCCCGTGCTCCGCTCCGACCAACCTCAGACTCAGCGGCTGGAACTGACCCGCCGAACCGGTGATCTCCGGCTGCGGATCGCTGCGTCGGGTGACGCGCACCGGCCGCGGCCCCCGTCCCCCCAACGGCTGTACCGCCGGTAAACTCACTACGCCTTGATCGCGCAGGTGTTCCAACAACAGGCGGCACTCATGATTCTTGAGCTTTCCGTTGGGCCGCTTCCAGTCGAGCAGCTCGCACAGAGTGCGGGAAATTTCGGTGAGGTTGAGCGCGGAGCACTCCGAGACCACATCGCGCATCATCTCCAGTTCAGAGATCGAAAAGCGACGACCGCAAAAGGTCAGCGGGGCAAGGGGTGGAGGCGGATTCGCCATGTCTCTTCGTTCTCCCCGACTTTAGGGTAGCGAAGAGGCTTGCATTTGTCCAGCAAAAAACAACGGCTCATTTGCAAATCTTCAACTCGGACCTGTACCGCGCCCGAGACTGAGGCATTACCGGATGGCGAATTTTTCTCTTGACATCGCACCGATCCCGTGCTACGCGCTTTGCGAAATTTACACTTAGGAAGGTTCGCTCCTTTCCATGGCGTCGGGTTCCGGGTTAAATACTCTCGAAAGGAGAAAGGCAGTCCCCTGCACACGACCTTCTTGGAATCGTCCTATGGAAGTCTGTCTGTTCTTGGC
>DATNHL010000018.1:0-19458 GCA_035604995.1 Occallatibacter sp.
AAATAGATCCGCAATCAGGCCATGCGCCCGCAACAACTCACGCTTCCATCCAGACAGTCGCTTCTCCATCGCAAAGAACGGAGAACCACAAACCAGAGCGAATTCAGCTTATCACCTATCTACAACTGTAGTACTAGGCCACTCAAGGGGCTCAAACGGCGAAGTCCAGACGCAATTTGTTATTGCGCAAGGCCTCGGATTTGGTTCGCAAGAGTCCCTGCGCCAGGCAGAATCCCTTTCCAACGAAGTCGGCCGCATGCTGGTCGTGATGATGAACAAGCTGAAGCGCTGAATGCCGCTTTTCTATTCCCTATTCCCTATTCCCTGTCTTTCTCACCCCGGAGGCCAGGTCATCGCCCGCCCGCCCAGCAGATGAAGGTGCAGATGGTCCACGGTCTGCCCGCCGTCGTTGCCGTTATTCACGACGATGCGGTAGCCGGCGGCGAGGCCCTTGTCGCGCGCGATCTCCGCCGCTGTCCACATCAGGTGGCCGAGCAGGGCCCGCTTGCTTTGATCCGTATCCATCATCGAGGAAATGTGCTCCCGGGGGACAATGAGCACGTGCACCGGAGCCTGGGGATGAATGTCGGCGAAGGCATAGCCCAGCGCATCCTCGTAGATCGGCGTTGAGGGAATGACGCCTTCAACGATCTTGCAGAATAGGCAGCTCATAGCGACACCAGTGTACCCGGCGGCATCCGCACTGTGAGCGCTCCTCCGCAGGCATTTATCAGGAACTGCATCAAAGAGGTTACAGGTGCCCGAGCCAGCCGCACCGGCACAGGTAAAGTCGCACGCCACACCTCACGCGCCGGCCTTCGGCTTCCACAACCCCACCGTGTTCCCCTCCACATCCGCAAACCAAGCAAAGGTCCCCGAAGGAATCTCGACCGGCGGCACAATCACCTTCCCGCCCTCGGCCTTGAGCTTTTCCAGCGACGCAGCCACATCGTCGGTCTCGATGTAGAAGTGGGTAAACTGGTGCGGCTCGTGCCCCAGCGAGGCCACGTGCCCGTTGATGCCCGCCCCTGCGCCGGTATCGATCAGGCCCATCGGGCCGGAGTCAATCGCCCACCCGAACACGCGCCTGTAGAACTCGCTGGTCTTTTCCTAGTCCTTGCAGCCAATCTCGAAGTGAACCACGGGATGCGCCATATTGAACCTCCTTGAATCGAGGATTCCACAAGTATCCGGACCGAGGCGGTGAGGTCAATGAATAAATCCAGCGAAAAATGAACGCCACGCAAATTTTTCTCTTGACACAATGTACTAGTCTTATAGTACATTGATCTCGTCGTGAATCCCCGGCCCAAATCGAACGGCTTCCGATTCCTCCTCGACCTGCACTCCGGCATGCCCGTCTACCGCCAGATCATCGACCAGGTGCGCGGCGCCATCGCTTCAGGCGCGCTCACCCCCGGCGATCAGCTGCCCACCGTGCGCCAGCTCGCGGTCGATCTCGAAATCAATCCAAACACCGTCGTGCGCGCCTACCGCGAGCTCGAATTCGGTGGCCTGCTGGAGACGCACCAGGGCACGGGCACATTTATCAGCGCGCAGAAGATGAAGCGGGCCGATGCCGAGCGCGAGCGGCAGTTGGCGCAGATTGTGGCCGACTGCGTAGCCCGCGCAGGCGCTGCGGGATTCACGCTGGATGAATTGATCGAAGAGTTGCGCGCACTGGCTTCAGAGCCGGCGCGCAAGAGATGAATGAAGGAGATGAACAATGAGACCGAAAGTGGAAATGGTGCCGTTGAACAGAGTCGCGGTAACGGCGTTTGTCCTGTGCACCGGCGCAGGCCTGTATCTGACCGCATTGATCAAAAGCAACGTGCCGGCGATTGTCGGCGCCCTCATCGGCGTCTACCTGCTGTACGCCATCAAGGTCGTGCAGCAATGGGAGAAGGTGGCCCTCCTGCGCCTCGGCCGCTACGTCGGCCTGCGCGGCCCCGGCTGGTTCCACGTGATCCCGGTCTTTGAGACCATCAGCCCCTTCATCGACCAGCGCGTGCGCGTGCACAGTGTCACGGCCGAGTCGACGCTGACCCGCGACACCGTTCCGGTCAACGTGGACGCCATCGTCTTCTGGATGGTGTGGAACGCAGAGAAGTCCATCCTGGAAGTGGAGAACTTTACCGATGCGGTCAACATGAGCGCGCAGACGGCGCTGCGCGAGTCCATTGGCCGCCACGAGTTGGCGCAGATGATTACCGAGCGCGAGGTCATGGGGCGCCAGCTTCAACAGATTCTCGATGAGAAGACCAATCCCTGGGGAATTACCGTTCAATCCGTCGAGATTCGCGACGTGCGCATTCCGCAGAGCCTTGAAGACGCCATGTCGCAGCAGGCACAGGCAGAGCGCGAGCGCCAGGCCCGCGTCATTCTCGGCCAGGCCGAGGTGCAGGTCTCCGAGCAGTTCGCCACGGCCTCGCGCGTCTACAACGACAATCCCGGCGCTCTCCATCTGCGCGCCATGAACATGCTGTACGAGGCAATCAAAGAGAAAGGCTCGATGGTGATCGTCCCCTCGTCGGCAGTCGAAACAATGGGCCTTGGCGGCACGCTGGCCATTGCCTCGATCGGCAAACAACAGGGTTGAATGCCTGCACAGGAGTAGAGAGATGAAGAGCAGAACTCTTCTTGTGTCCGTAGTGATGGCGATACTGGCGGTGACCGCCCTCGCTCAGACGAGCCCCGCCGCTGCCTCGTCCAGCACGGCCTCGATCGAGGGCGTCTGGCGGGCGGAGGCGGATGGCTTGCCCAATATAGCGCTCGTCCTCACAAACGAATCCGGCAGCTTAGCAGGCGCGGTTCAGTTTTATTTCCACCATCGCGATGCTGTCGGCCAACCGTGGACTTCGACGCCGGGACTTCCGGAGCCGTTGTTCAACCTGAATTTCGACGGCAAGACGCTGACCTTCCAGGTGAGTCATCGCCGCGCCCATCCGCCGGGCTCATTGAACGACCCTCCGGTCACCTTCCGCTTCAAGCTGATCGCCCCGGACAAGGCCGAACTGGTCAACGAGAACGAGAGCGGCTCAGCAGGCGTCCTGGTGCGGAGTCAATACTAGAGCAGCGCCAGAGAGACAACCCCCTTGTCCCGAAAGACAGCGAGCGCCCGCCGACCCCTTCCCGATCAGGCCGACTCAATAATCATGTTCGCGTACTGAATGGTGTCTCCCGTCCGAATAAGCCCGATGGCCAGCGGAACCCTCTTCTTGAATTCAATGTGCGGCTCCAGCGTCACCGGTACGCCGGCGAGCGCCGCATCGAACTCCCGCAGCGTCTCCGGCGTATTCACGCAGCGGAACTCCTCGGCCATGAAAGCGCGGCCGACGTTGAAGTTCGCGCGTATGGCGTTGAGGACGTCTAGCACCCGCGGCACATCGTCTACCAGCGCGATATCGACGGTCTCAATCTGCGGCCAGAAGGGAAACCCGCGGTCGGCAATCACCAGCGTATTGGTGTGGCGCACGCGGCTGAGCAGAGAATTAATTCCCGGGTTCAGGATTCCTGTCTTCAACATGAAGTCATGGCTCCGTGGAGCAATCAAGCCGCTCCTCTTTTCGCCTTCGCGCCATCATTGCACACCTGCGCCAGCCGTCGAAAGGCCCAAACGGTCAGCGCGGCGAAAGCAACCGTTTGCGACACGTGCACCCAGAACCAGATGTCCGTCCCGCTTTGCCAGACCAGGCGCCGTGCTGCGTCGTGCGGCCAAATCAGCGTGAAGAAGATCAGCAGTCCAATCACGTGCCCTGGAATCGCCGGCAGGATCGACTTGGTCAGGTAGGCCGTGGTCCCGAACACAACGCCCACAAGAAAGTAGAAAACCAGCTTGGGCCACAGAAAACCCTGGGTTGGGCCATGGGCCAGCGCGAAAAGGACGGATGAGATCACCACCGCCACGGGGCCGCTGAACTCACGCTCCAGAATGACCTGGCAATAACCGCGGAAGGCGGGTTCCTCAGTCAGCGGGGCGGCAACGGAGCCCATGATGATCATGGCCGCGACGGTGAACCAGGGATAGTGGGAGAGATCGGGAAGTGCGTTGCCGGGCATCCTGACTAGCTGCGTCATCACGATCCAGAGTCCGGCGAAGGCCACCACCGACAGGCTGCCCGCCATCACCGACCAGCCGAACACCGGCGCCGCCACAAGCTTGGCGCGCAGACACAGACGGCGCGCCTCCGCTGTGCCGCGCGGCCAGCCCTTGCCCGCCAGGTAGACCCACACAAGGACCAGCACCACCGACATGGCTGGGACCGCCCAGGGAATTGCCGGGCTGACGCTGAGGTTGACGCCAACCAGCGCAGACCAGATGCCCGCGCCGAAAACGAGGATGACGGAGCCCAGGATTCCCGCCCAGGCTACCGCCAGGATGCGGCGAGTGAGAGAGCGCATGGTCTTGGCGCCTCCTTCGGGACGGCTCGGCGGTCCCGTGGAGGATCTCCTCCGGAGAGCCCTCACGCGGATACGCCAGTCCTCTGCAATTGATCTTCACTACGCAGGGAAGAGTGAGGTTGTTCCTGACTGTTTTCAGGTGTACTGGCAGCGCGACCTTCAGCCGGCGAGGGTCTTCGAGGCGTATTATTATTGCCGCGAGCCGACGGAAGCGGAACTCCCGCGCCTGGGGCTCAACCACTGCCGGCAGATGAGCCCCTGACTCGCATGGAGGGCCTCATGCTGCCACGCACCATCTACCTGAGCAGGCTCATCGGCCTCTACTGGATTCTGGTCCTGCCGTCCCTGGCGATTCACAAGCAAGCCACCGTGGACTCGGCCACTGCGCTGTTTCACAACCCGTCGCTGATGCTGATCGTGGGCATCTTCACGGTTATCGCCAGCCTGGCCATGATTCTGGCGCACAATCTCTGGTCCGGCGGAGCGCAACCCGTTGTTGTTACCCTGGTTGGCTGGCTGGCGCTTATCAAGGGCATGCTGTTCCTGCTGATGCCCTCCGGGGTGGACACCGAGATGATGCTGAGCTGGTTCCGCGATCCCGTGCTCTTCTACGTGTGCCTGACTCCGTCCTTCCTGATCGGCATCTACCTGACCTACGAAGGCTTCAGGCCGAGAGCAGGTTCCTAGCAGGGCGCGGCGGGTTCGTCTGTCTCAGCTGGTGTGGTCAAGCAGAATCTTCCAGCCCTGCGGCCCCTTGCGCCAGACCAGCGAGAAGATGCCGTCGTCTTTCGTGGCCTCGCCGTGAGCGCTGCGTTCCAGGTGGAAGTTGCCGGTGACCACGGCGTACTCCACCGTGCCGCAGGAGGGGGGCAGCAGGCGGATATCGAGATTCACAAAGGTGAGCCTGCCCATCTGCTCTTTGGTGCTGTAGGCCTTGGTGTAGCGATCGAGAATCGGCGCGTAGCCCTTGGCCAGGTGGGCGCCGATGAAGGTCGTATCCGGCGAGTTCTCGTAGGCCTGCATGAAGGCCGGAATGTCCGCGCGGTTCCACGCCGCAGCCTGCGCAGCAATCGCGGTGCGAATGGCAGCCTCGTCCGCCACCTGCGCTGGGGCAGACGCCGCCTGTGCGGGCGCCTGCGGTGCGGCGGCGATCAGAAACAGTGCAAGTGCGGGGAGCAGGAAGCGCTTCATCGAGATCCCTCCGGCGTAGAATTCATCAGGAATCAGCTTACAATGACAGCATGAGCGCGGCTGCCGCTTCCCCTCCTTTTCGCATCGTCCACACCGTCTGCTCCCACGACTGCCCCGACTCCTGCGGCGTGCTCGTGACGGTCGATGGCGACGGCCGGGCAGTCAAGGTAGCGGGCGACCCGAAGCATCCCGTGACGCAGGGATTCCTGTGCGGCAAGGTGGCCAAGTATCTCGACCGCGTTTATGCGCCGGAGCGGATTCTATTCCCCTTGAGACGAAAGTCCGGAGCGCAAAAGGGCCCACGGCCCTGCGGCCGCGAGCACGAGGCCTTCGAGCGCGTCAGCTGGGACGAAGCCCTCGACGCAATCGCGGCGCGCCTAAAAAACATCGCGGACGAATTCGGCCCGGAGTCGATCCTCCCCTACAGCTACGCGGGCACCATCGGCGTGCTCGGCTATGGTTCGATGGACCGGCGCTTCTTTCATCGCCTCGGCGCCAGCCGGCTTGACCGCACCATCTGCTCCGAAGCCGGCGGCGTCGCGTGGAACCTGGTCTACGGCAAAAAACTCGGCACGCCCACCGAAGACTTCCGCTTGGCGAAGCTGATCCTCGCCTGGGGCGCGAACATCCACGGCAACAACGTGCACCTCTGGCCCATGGTCGAGCAGGCCCGCCGCAACGGCGCCCGCCTCATCGTCATCGACCCCTACCGCACCCGCACCGCCGCGCTGGCCGACTGGCACATCGCCATCCGCCCCGGCACCGATGGAGCCCTCGCTCTGGGCCTGATGCACGTGATCCTGAACGAGGGCCTCGAAGACCGCGAGTACATTGCCGCAATGACCTATGGCTTTGACCGTCTCGCCGAGCGAGCCCGCGACTACACTCCCGACCGCGTCGCCGCCTGGACCGGCATGACGGCCGCCGAGATCGAGCAGCTCGCCCGCGAGTACGCCACAACCCGCCCTGCGGCGCTGCGCCTGAACTATGGCGTGCAGCGCACCGAGAACGGCGGCACAGCGGTGCGTGCCATCGCCATGCTCCCTGCGCTCACCGGCGCGTGGAAGTACCGCGGCGGCGGGGGCCAGCTCTCCACCTCCGGCGCGTTTCCCTGGGACAAGAAGGCCGTGGAGCGGCCCGACCTGGCGCTGGCCTCGCCCCTCGGCCGCCTGGCGCGCGTGGTGAACATGTCCGCGCTAGGCGCGGCCCTCACAGAGCTGGGCCAACAACCGTCGCCGGACTCAGACGCACAGCCGCAGAGCGGCCCGCCCGTGAAAGCCCTGTTTGTCTACAACTCGAATCCCGGTGCGGTGGCGCCCAACCACAACGCGGTCAAGCGTGGCCTTGCGCGGCCCGACCTGTTTACCGTGGTCCACGAGCTCTTCTTCACCGACACGACCGACTATGCGGACTACATTCTTCCGGCGACCACGTTTCTTGAGCACACCGACGTGCAGGGCGCGTATGGCCACTACTTTGTGCAGCTCTCGCAACAGGCAATCGACCCGCCCGGCGAGGCCCGCTCGAACGTCTGGCTTTTCAGCCAGCTCGCGCAGCGCATGGGTTTCGATGAGCCTTGCTTCCGCGATTCGGCGGAGGATCTGATCAAAGCCGCCCTGGCCATCGGCCCCGATGGCCACTCGACGCGCCCCGAAATGGAGCACATCACCCTCGATGGTTTGAAGCAGCAGGGCCACATCCCGCTCGCCTTCCACAGCGATCCCGAAGGCCACCCGTTTCAGCCCTACCTTGCTGGCCTGCTGCCCACGCCATCTGGCAAGATCGAGTTCTATTCCGAGACCCTCGCCGTGCAAGGCCTCGATCCACTCCCGGCCTTCATCCCCGCCGTCGAGTCCCGCTTCGGCGAAGGCGCGAAGCGCTATCCCCTCGAATTTCTCGGCAGGAAGGCGGACAACTACATGAACTCCACCTTCGCCAACCTCGACGGCCACCGCAAGATGGAAGCGCGCACCAGCCATCGGCTGGAGATGCACCCGGTCGACGCGGCGGCGCGCGGTATTGCCGATGGCGATCTGGTGCGGATATGGAACGACCGCGGCGAACTGTGCCTGACGGCGCTCGTGAACGCCAGCCTGCCCGCGGGAGTTGTGGCGGGAAAGCTGGATTGGGCCAAGTTCAGCGCCGGCGGGGCCAACGTGAACGCTCTGACCAGCGAGCGCCTGACCGACCTGGGCGCGGCGGCCACCTTCTACTCGACCCTCGTGGAAGTGGCAAAAATGCAGGGAACAGGGATCAGGGATTAGGGAACAGAAAAACATTCAAAGCTCTGGCCGAACCCTACCGCAATTGCCGCCCGCTCTATTTCGGCAGCTGCGACGTATCCCAACCGCCGCCGAGTGAGCGCACCAGCCCCACGCTGTCGATGAATTGCCGCGTCTGCAAATCGATCGCCGTCCGCTGGTTCTGAATCAGCGTCGCCTCCGCCGTCAGCACTTCAAGATAGCTGGTCACGCCCCCCTTGTAGCGCTGGCTGGAGACGTCGTAAGAGTGCTGCGCCGACTCCACAGCCTTCTGCTCCGCGCCCGCTTCCTGCTCCAGAATCCGCAACCCTGAGAGCTGATCCTCCACATCCTCGAAGGCCAGAAAGATCGCGCCCTTGTAGTTCGAAACCTGCGCCTCGTATTCGTGCCTGGCCTGGTCCGTCAGCGCATGCCGCTGCCCCGCGTCAAACAGCAGTTCCGTGGCCTGCGCCCCCAGCGACCACAGCGCGCTCGGCCCCTGAATCCACGTCCCTCCGTGCGTGCTTTCAAATCCGCCCGTGCCGCCCAGCGTAATCGTCGGGTAAAACGCGCTCACCGCAATCCCGATCTGCGCATTGTCCGCGGCCGTCCGCCGCTCTGCCGCCGCAATGTCCGGCCGCCGCTCCAGCAGTTGCGACGGCACCCCGAGCGGAATCTTCGGCAATTGCAAATTCAACGGCGAAAACGGAATGCTGAAGTCGGGCAGCTTGTAGTAGGCGATGGTGCCCACCGCGTGCTCATACTGCGCCCGCGCCACGCCCACATCTACCAGTTGCGCCCGCACGGTTTCGAGTTGCGTCCGCGCCTGGGCTACATCGGCCTCGGTGGCCACGCCACCCTTCAGACGCCGCTCGGTCAGGTCCAGTTGGTTCTCCAGGTTCGCAATCGTGGCTTTCAGCAGCTTGGCTTGCGCATCCAGCCCGCGCAGCTGGAAGTAGTCCGCGGCCATGGCTGCCTGTAGGCTCAGGTTCACAATGGCCATATCCGCCGCGCTGGCCTGCGCGTTCTCGTGCGCCGCCTCCACTGTCCGCCGGATGCGTCCCCAGAAGTCCGGTTCCCAGCTCCCCTGCCCGCCAACGACCAGATCGTTGTAACTCGTTGGCTTGCCCTGTGAAAACGAGGGCCCGTTTGCCGAAATGTTGTCGCGCGCCACCGAAGCCCCGGCAGAAAGCCTGGGATAGAGCGCCGACCGCACCGCCTTCACCTGGTCCCCGGCCGCCAGGTAGGTCTCCAGCGCCTGCCGCAACGCCTGGTTGTACGGCTCAATCCGTTCCTCAAGCTGATTCAGCTGCGGGTCCTGGTAGATCTCCCACCATTTCCCCTTGAGCATTCCGTCCGAAGGCGTTGCCGGCTGCCAGCCGCCTCCCGCGGGATTCGGCGGCGGCGCAAGGACCGACGATGCGCCCGCTTCCTTGTACACCGGAGGCGCGCTATAGCCCGGCCGCTTGTAATCCGGCCCCACCGGCTTGCAACCCGCCAGCAGCCCCAGCCCGAGCAAAGCGCACACTCCTCCCACGCGAACAAGCCCCGCATGTCGGCCGCCGAATTCGCGCTTGTGCGACCCCATCGCTACCTGCCTCCCGCATCGGCCTTGGCGCCGGGGCTCTCCACATACACCTTCTCGCCCTCAATCAGCGAGTCCGGGGGATCCTCGATCACCTTGTCGCCGCCATTCAGCCCGCTCACAATCTGCACGTTTGCACCGTCGTCCTCGCCAATCACCACGGGAACCAGGTGCGCCTTGTTCCCGTCCACCACAACTCCCACCCGCAACCCCTCCCTGCGGAAGATCAACGCCGCTGCCGGCACGATAAACGTCGCACCCGCCGCCGGCGTCTTGAAGTGAACCTGGGCCAGCGAACCCGGCAGCAGCTCGCCGCCGCGGTTGTCCACGTCGATTTCAACCAGGAGCGTCCGGCTGGCCGGATCGATGGCGTCGGCGGTGCGCACCAGCGTGCCCTGGTAGATTTTTCCGGTGTGCTCGGCGAAGGTCAGGTCGATCTTCGTCCCGCGCTTCACGTTGCCGGAGTAGATCTGCGGCAGGTTCGCATACACGCGCAGGGTTTGAATGGCCTGCAGGTGGAAAAGTTCCTTGCCCGCGCCGGAATCGATCAGTTGGCCGGTATCAATTACGCGTGCGGTCACCACTCCGTCAAACGGCGCATACACCTTCTCAAACGACTGCAGTTCCTTAAGCCGCTGCACGTTGGCCTGCGCCGACTTCACCGCCGCCGCCGTCGCCGCCGCCTGGTTCACAAACGTGTCCGTGTCCTGGTGCGACACCGCGTCTGTCTTTACCAGCCCCGTATAGCGCTCTGCCTGAATGCGCGCA
Organism: Occallatibacter sp.; assembly: GCA_035604995.1. Lineage (GTDB taxonomy): Bacteria > Acidobacteriota > Terriglobia > Terriglobales > Acidobacteriaceae > Telmatobacter. The sequence goes on from DATNHL010000018.1 coordinate 10,186, forward strand.
TTGTTCGCAGTGGCCTCGGCCGTATTCAGATCAGCCTCGGCCTGCGCCAGTTGCTGGTCCACCTCGGGAGTGGCAATCTCGGCCAGCAGCGCGCCCTTCTTCACCCGGGCCCCAATGTCGAAGTACCACCTGGTCAGATAGCCGGAGGTCCGCGCATAGATCGGCGAATCCGTGTATGCGGTCACGTTGCCCGGCAGCACAAAGCTGTCGACCGGCGCGCCCTGCTTTGGAGTCACGGCAATCACCGATGGCGCAGCCAGTTCCGTGGTGCGCTCCGCCAGCACCGTGCTGGCGGACCTGCGGCTCAATATCCCGTAGCCCGCCAGCACCGCGGCCACAATCAGCACGATGGCTACACCCACCAGCGCCTTGCCGCCGGAGATCGGCTTCTGCTCCGGCGCGGTTTCCTCGCCATGGCCGCCCTGTGCAGCCCCATGCGTGTTCGGTTTGGATTCGTTGGTCATTTTGAAAGCTACTCCGAAAGCTCGTCAAACTCGTCGATCGTTCCGGCCCGTGCTGCGCCATGCGCCGCCTTGCGCCGGCCTTCCAGCCAGCCGTGGACGACAGAAAAGAATGCGGGAACAAAGAACAGCGTGGCCACCGTGGCCAGCAGCAGACCGCCGATCACCGCCCGGCCCAGCGGGGCGTTCTGCTCGCCGCCCTCGCCCATGCCCAGCGCCATCGGCGCCATGCCGAGGATCATGGCCAGGGCGGTCATCAGCACCGGGCGCAGGCGGACAAAGCCGGCATTCAGCGCGGCCCGGCGCGCGTCGCCCACCAGGACTTCCAACTCCTCGCGGGCAAAGCTCACCACCAGGATGGAGTTGGCCGTGGCCACGCCCATGCACATAATGGCGCCGGTGAGAGCCGGCACGCTCAGCCGCGTGTTGGTGAGGAACAGAAACCAGACAATCCCCGCCAGGGCCGCCGGCAGACCGGAGATAATCAGAAACGGATCGAGCCACGACTGGAAGTTCACCACGATGAGCAGATACACCAGCAGAATGGAAAACGCGAGGCCGGCCAGCAGGCCGATGTAGGACGTTTTCATGGTCTCGCTCTGGCCGCGCAGGGTGAAGTGCGAACCGCGCGGCAACTCGGATTTGTGTTCGGCGATGATCTTTTCCATCCTGCGGGTCACGGTGCCCAGATCGGTCCGGTTCACATTGGCGTAGATGTCGATGACCGGCTGCACGTCGTAGTGGCTCACGGTGCCCAGTTCGGCGCCGGGGGTGATGGATGCAAGGTTGCCCAGAATCTGAGTTGGAACGGGAGCGCCGGGAGCAGCGGTTGAGGCAGCGCCGGGTGCGGCGGCGATGTTGGCCGGCTGGGTCACGGGAAGGCCGGTGACGGGCAGACTCTCAAGCGCGGCCAGCGAGTCGACGCCATACTGCGGGGCCTGGATCGCCACGTTGTAGCTGACGCCGTTGTTGGGATCGAGATAGAAGTTGGGGGCAGTCTGAAAGCTGCCACTGAGCGCCACAAGCAGACTCTGCGCCACATTCTGCTGCGTCAGGCCAATGGCCTGGGCGCGGGTGCGGTCCACATTTACCGTCAGATTGGGATAGTTGAAAGGCTGCTGGATGCGCGCATCGGCTGCGCCGGGCACATACCGCACCTCATCGAGCATGCGCTCGGCGAGGGCGCGATTGCCATACAGGTCCGGGCCGACAACCTGAATGTCGATGGGGGCGGAGAGACCGAAGTTGAGAATCTGGGTCACGATATCCACCGGCAGCACGTAAAACGTGACACCGGGATACTCCCGAGCCAGCACACCGCGCAACTTATCGACGTAGGCCGCGGTGGGATGGTGATCCTGGCTCAACTGGACCTGGATGTCGGCGTCGGCCGGGCCGATGGGCGCCGAGGTCGAGTAGGAAAGATTCAGGCCGGAGTAAGGCACGCCGACGTTATCGAGGATGGTGACCAGTTCGCTCGCCGGAATCTGCTCGCGGATGGTGGAGTCGATCCGGTCGCAGAGCGCGGCCGTCTCCTCGATGCGCGTTCCGGTGCGGGCGCGCAGGTGAATCTTGAACTGGCCAGCGTCCACCGAGGGAAAGAAGTCCTGGCCGAGCCAGGGCGCCAGAATACCGATTGAAGCCAGCGCAAACACCAGGAAGAGGATCAGAAACACCGCCGCGTGGTCCACGCACAGGGTGAGCAGGCGCAGGTAGCCGTGGCGAAAGCTCTCAAATCCGGCTTCGAAACCGCTCTGAAAGCGGAGGAAAGGGTTACGGCTGGCGCGCTTCCTGGCGGTCTCCGCGTCGTCGTGCTCCTTGAGCAGGTACTTGGCCATGGTGGGCACTAGCGTTCGCGAGAGGAAATAGCTGGCCAGCATGGCGAAGACCACCGCCTCCGCCATGGGCACGAACAGATACTTCGCCACGCCGCTCAGGAAGAACATTGGCACAAAGACGATGCAGATGGCGAGGGTGGAGACCAGGGCGGGGACGGCGATCTGCGCCGAACCGTCCAGGATCGATTGCTCCAGCTCCTTGCCGGTCTCCAGATTGCGGTTGATGTTCTCGATAGCCACCGTGGCATCGTCCACCAGGATGCCGACGGCCAGCGCCATGCCGCCCAGCGTCATGATGTTGATGGTCTCGTGCAGCATGGCCAGCACGCTCAGCGAGCAGAGAATCGACAGCGGAATGGAGACCGCGATGATGATCGTGGAACGCCAACTGCCCAGGAAGACCAGGATCATGATGGCGGTGAGGCAGGCGGCGATGATCGCCTCGCGGACCACGCCGTCGATGGCGCCGCGGACAAAGATCGATTGATCGGAAAGATACCTGATTTTCAGTTGCGGGGGCAGTTGGTCCATGATGCTGTCGAGCTTTTCGTGTACCCCTCTGATAATGTCCAGCGTGGAGGCCGAGCCGGTCTTCATGACGGACATCATGATGGCTCGCTTGCCGTCCACGCGGACGATATTGGTCTGCGGCGGGTTGCCGTCGCGGACGTGGGCCACGTCGCGGATGTAGATGACCGCGCCCTTCACCGCCTTGATGGGGAGGTTGTTCAGTTCATCGACGAGTTGCGGGGCGGAGTTGGTCTCGACCGCATATTCGAAGCGGTCGATCTTCATGGTGCCGGAGGGGACGATCAGGTTCTGCGCATTGACGGCGTTGACGACATCGGCGGGCGAGAGCCCCTTGGCCTGGAGCGCAGGCAGGTCGATGTCCACCTGCACCTGGCGCGACTTGCCGCCGTAGGGATACGGAGTCTGCGCTCCCTCAATTGTCGCCAACTGGACGCCGATGTTGTTCTTGGCAACGTCGCTCACCTGCTGCTCGTTCAGGTTCTTTCCGGAGACGCCCAGCATCAGAATGGGAACGGCGGAGGCGTTGTACTGAATGATGAACGGCGGCACCGAGCCGGGCGGCAGGGAGCGCAACTGCACCTGGCAGATGGCGGTAACCTGCGAAACAGCCACGCCGATGTTGACATGCGGCTGGAAGAAGATTTTGATGAGCCCGACGCCGTTGAGCGATTGCGACTCGATGTGCTCGATGTCGTTGACCGTGGTGGTCATGCCGCGCTCGCTGTTGGTGACGATGCGGTTGGCCATCTGATCCGCAGAGAGGCCGGTGAAGTTCCACACCACCGTTACCACGGGGATGTCGATGTTGGGAAAGATGTCCGTAGGCATCGTCAGGATGCTGTAGATGCCGAGGATCAGAATCAATAGCGCAAAGACGACGAAGGTATAAGGCCGCCGCAGCGCCAGCCGGACAATCCACATAAGACTGGTACTCGCTCCTGAGCAGGTTCGCCCGCCCCGCGTCGGCAAGACATTGGGTCCGCGAGAACCCTGGTTCGGCCTTCACCGGCTCAACAGGTTCCGGAACCCCGCGGCCATTCCGCCTGGGACCGGTCCAACATGCAGTTGAAACTACAATGGTAGTCGAAGTTCTATGAATGAGGCGCAAGTTCGAACAAAATGCGGTTTCTTCCCCCTTCATTGGACGCCCAAACCCCCGCAAGAGATGCCCCTTGCGGCCCTATGCATACCGCCATCTGACAGGCTCAAAACAACTCCGAATTCTCCCCCGCAAGACAACCATTCCCCCCTCCACCGCATCGCTCGCCGCACGCCGCCCCGCCCCACGAAACTTCCCCCCAAACCGTTCCGTCCGTAGTATTAGAAAAGTACGCCCACAGTCTTGTTTTCCCGGCCCTTGTCGCAGGACCGCTCTTCTGTCGGCTTTCACCATCAAGAACACGACGGGAATCGAAATCATGTCCACTGGAACTCTCCCGGAATCACCCCTGCCCGCAATTGAGCCGCCTCCAGCCCGCAAGGGCTCCTGGGTCCGCATTCTGGTCTATCTCGTCCTCATCGGCGGCCTCGCCCTCATCGTCTGGCGCATCCACAAAAACCAGCAGTTGAGCGCGCAAATCAGCGCCAACCAGGCCGCGGCGCTGGCCAGCCAGCCCATTCCCGTCCAGGTGGCCGCCGCCGAGCAGAAGCCCATGCCCATCTTTCTCACCGCCCTGGGCACCGTCACGCCGTACATGAGCGTCACCGTCAAGGCCCGTGTCAGTGGCGAACTGCTCCCCGTCCAATTCACTGAGGGTCAGCAGGTCCATCAGGGCCAGACCATCATGACTATCGACCCCAGGCCCTACCAGGCCGCCCTCGATCAGGCCAAAGGCAACCTGCTCCACGATCAGGCCCTGCTCAAAAACGCCCAGGTCCAGTACGCCCGCTACAAGGCCCTCTTCGAAGCCGGCGTCACCTCCAAAGAGACTCTCGACGCCGACGAAGCCGCCCAGGGCCAGTACCAGGGCGCCATCGCAGCCGACAAGGCCGCCATCGAAACCGCCCAGCTCCAGCTCGACTGGTGTTCCATCCAGTCCCCCATCGACGGCCGCATCGGTCTACGTCTGGTCGATCCCGGCAACATCATCACCGCCAACACGACAAACCTGGTCATCATCAACCAGTTCCAGCCCATCGCCGTCTACTTCACCCTGCCCGAGAACGAGCTGCCCCAGGTCATGCGCAAGCTGGCCGCCGACAAGCGCCTCCTCGTCGACGCCTACGACCGCAACGACCTCACCAAGCTCGCCAGCGGCTATCTGCTCACCGGCGACAACCAGATCGACACCACCACCGGCACGGAGAAGCTCAAGGCCGTCTTCGACAACCGCGACCAGTCGCTCTTCCCCAACCAGTTCGTCAACATTCACCTGGACCTCGAAGACCGTCCCAGCGCCCTCGTCATCCCCTCCGCCGCCATCCAGTCCGGCATTCAGGGTGCGTTCGTCTGGGTCATCGGCTCCAACAGCCCCGATGGCTCCGGAACCGCCCGCGTTCAGCCCGTAAGAGTCGCGCTCGTTGAAGGCCAATCCACCATCCTCGACAGCGGTCTGCAGCCCGGCCAGAACGTCGTCATCGATGGCGCCGACCGCCTCCGCGCCGGCCAGGCCGTCATCGCCACCGCGGCCAGCCAGCGGCCCGCCCCGTCTGCAGCGCCGCAAAACGCTCCTGCCGGAGCGCCGCAATCCACTCCGGGAGACACCGAAACTCAAGCCCCAAAACGAGTCCAGCCGTGAGCCTCAGTCCCTCCCGCCCGTTCATCCTCCGACCGGTAGCCACCTCGCTGCTGATGGTGGCCATCATGCTCACGGGCATCGTCGGCTTCCGCCAGCTCCCCGTCTCCGCCCTGCCTGAAGTCGATTACCCCATCATCCAGGTGCTCACGTTCTACCCCGGCGGCGGACCTGAGGTCATGGCCTCCTCGGTCACCGCGCCCCTCGAGCGCCAATTCGGCCAGATGCCCGGCCTCAAGCAAATGACCTCCGTCAGCTCCGGCGGTGGCTCCGTCATCACCCTCGAATTCAACCTCGACGAAAACATCGACGTCGCCGAGCAGGAAGTCCAGGCCGCCATCAATGCCGCCAACAGCTTTCTGCCCTCCGACCTGCCCAATCCCCCCATCTACAGCAAGGTCAACCCCGCCGACGCCCCCATCCTCACCCTCGCCCTCACCTCCGACTCGCTCCCCCTGGACAAAATCGAAGACGCAGCCGACACCAACCTCGCCCAGAAGATCTCCCAGGTCACCGGCGTCGGACTAGTCTCCATCGCCGGCGGGCAAAAACCCTCCGTCCGCATCCAGGCCAACCCCGCCCAACTTGCCGCTTACAACCTCAGCCTTGAAGACCTGCGCGCCGCCCTCGCCGCCGCAAACGTCGACCAGGCCAAGGGCACCCTCAACGGCACACGCCAGTCCTTCACCATCGACGCCAACGACCAGCTCCTCTCCAGCTCCGACTACAAGCCCGTCATCGTCGCCTATCGCAACGGCGCCGCCGTCCGCGCCTCCGACGTAGCCACCATCGTCGATGCCGCCGAGAACTCCCAGCAGGCCGCCTGGATGGACCGCCAGCCCGCCGTCATCGTCAACATCCAGCGCCAGCCCGGCGCCAACATCATCGCCGTCGTCGACCGCATCAAGAAACTCCTGCCCCAGCTCCAGTCCAGCCTTCCCGCCGCCGTCAAGGTCAAGGTCCTCACCGACCGCACCGTCACCATCCGCGCCTCGGTCAAAGACGTCGAATACGAGCTCATGCTCACCGTCGCCCTGGTGGTCATGGTCATCTTCCTCTTCCTGCGCAATCTGGCCGCCACGGTCATCCCTTCGGTCGCCGTCCCGCTCTCCATCGTCGGCACCTTCGGCGTCATGTACCTGCTCGGCTACTCGCTCAACAACCTCACCCTCATGGCGCTCACCATCTCCACCGGCTTCGTCGTCGACGACGCCATCGTCATGATCGAGAACATCTCCCGCTTCATCGAAGAGGGCATGAGCCCCATGCGCGCCGCGCTCAAGGGCTCGGAACAGATCGGCTTCACCATCATGTCGCTGACTGTTTCGCTCATCGCCGTCCTCATCCCGCTTCTCTTCATGAGCGACGTCGTCGGCCGCCTCTTCCGCGAGTTCGCCATCACCCTCGCCGTCACCATCCTGGTCTCCGCCTTCGTGTCCCTCACGCTCACGCCCATGATGTGTTCGCGCATCCTTCAGGACAAGGCTGTCGCCCGCGAAACCCGCTTCTACTACTGGTCCGAAAAGGTCTTCAACTCGATCATTGCCGCCTACGGCCGATCGATTCAGGTCGTCTTCCGCTACCGCTTCACCACGCTGCTGGTCACCATCTCCACCTTCGTCGCCACCATCCTTCTCTTCATCGTCGTCCCCAAGGGCTTCTTCCCCGTGCAGGACACCGGCGTCATCCTCGGCATCTCCGAAGCCCCCCAGACCGTGAGCTTCTTGAGCATGGCCCAGCGCCAGCAAAAACTCGTCGACATACTCCTTCAGGACCCCGCCGTCGATAACGTCTCCTCCTTCATTGGCGTCGACGGAACCAACACCACCCTCAACTCCGGCCGCATTCAGATCAATCTCAAGCCCCTCGAAGACCGCAAAATCTCCGCCACTGAAGTCATCCGCCGCATGGTCCCGCGCCTCGCCGGCGTTGAAGGCATTCAGCTCTTCCTGCAGCCCCTCCAGGACCTGACCGTCGAAGACCGCGTCAGCCGGACTGAATTTCAATACTCCCTCGAAGACCCCAACCAGGCAGAGCTCGCCACCTACACCCGCAAGATGGTCGATGAGCTAAGCCGCGAGAAGGTCGTCACCGACGTAGCCAGCGACCTTCAGGACCAGGGCCTGGGCGCAAAGCTGGTCATCGACCGTGACACCGCCGCCCGTCTCGGCATCGCCATGGCCGACATCGACAACACCCTCTACGACGCCTTCGGCCAGCGCCAGGTCTCCACCATCTTCACCCAGCTCAACCAATACCATGTGGTTATGGAAGTCGGCCAGAACTTCCAGACCGACCCCGGCACGCTCTCCAACCTCTATGTAAAATCCGGCAACGGGACGCAAGTCCCGCTCAGCATGCTCGCCCACTGGGAGCAGACACGCGCGCAGCTCGCCATCGGCCATCAGGGCCAGTTCCCCTCCACCGTCATCAGCTTCAACCTCGCCCCAGGCAAGGCTCTCGGCGACGCCGTCAACGCCGTCAACCGCATCGAGCGCCAGATCCAGATGCCCGCGGCTATCAATGCGAGCTTTCAAGGCACGGCAGCCGCTTTCCAGACCTCGCTGGCCAACGAGCCCATCCTCATCCTCGCCGCCCTGGTCACCGTCTACATCGTTCTCGGCGTGCTCTACGAGAGCTACATCCACCCCATCACCATCATCTCCTCGCTCCCCTCCGCCGGCGTCGGCGCGCTCCTCGCCCTGCTCATCACCCGCAGCGAGTTCTCCGTCATCGCGCTCATCGGCATCATCCTGCTCATCGGAATCGTGCAGAAAAACGCCATCATGATGATCGACTTCGCGCTGCAAGCCGAGCGCACCGAAGGCAAATCCGCCGAGGAAGCCATCTTCCAGGCCTGCCTCCTCCGTTTCCGCCCCATCATCATGACCACCATGGCTGCCCTGCTCGGCGGTCTGCCCTTGGCCCTCGGCGGAGGCGTCGGCGCCGAACTGCGCAAACCCCTCGGCATCACCATCGTCGGCGGCCTGCTCCTATCGCAACTGCTCACCCTCTACACCGTCCCCGTCGTCTACCTCTACTTCGACAAGCTGGCCCGCCGCATGAAACCCCGCGCCGTTCACCCCAGCTACGAACAGGAACCCATCTCCGCCGACTAGAAACCTGAGTCGGCACAAACCTGGGTGCCCCAGGTCTTCCGCCGTGGCGGACCGCGGCGGAAGACCTGGGAAACCTCAAACCTCAACCGGAATCTCATTCAGGCAAAGGCGCTCCGTGCCCCATCCTTTCCGCTTCTTTCTGCGGAAAGGGTGGGAAACCACAACCCTCAACCGGCGGCCTTCACGTAGACATCAGGAACCCATGCACCCATCCGCCCTCTTCATTCGGCGACCCGTAGCCACCTCGCTCCTCTCGCTGGCCCTCCTGATGGCCGGCTCGGTGGCTTATTCCATCCTGCCCGTAGCCTCGCTCCCCAACGTCGACTTCCCCGTCATCGGCGTCAACGCCAACCTCCCCGGCGCCAACCCTGAGACCATGGCCTCCTCGGTCGCCACCCCCCTCGAGCGCCAGTTCGGCCGCATCGCCGGCGTCAACCAGATGACCTCGTCCAGTTCCCTGGGCTCGTCGTCCGTCACCCTCCAGTTCGACATCGACCGCAACATCGACGCCGCCGCCCGCGACGTCCAGGCCTCCATCAACGCCGCCCGCAACCAGCTCCCCGCCAACATCCCCCAGAACCCCGGCTAC
>DATNHL010000019.1:0-10295 GCA_035604995.1 Occallatibacter sp.
AATCGCGCGTTCCAGACCAAACTCAGGAACGGTCTCACTTCACCCAGAGCGAATACGGCCTTCTCCGTTCCACACCCACGAAGCCTATCCGATTTTCATCCACTTGGGTGGGCAACGATGCCCATGGACACTCAGGATGACAGCATTTTTGCGGGATCAGACTTAGGAGTTACAGAAGGAATTGAGCTACTCTTCGTGCGGGTTTTCGTCCAGATTGTCGAGGGCAGCGAGGGCTTCGTCGGGCACGTTCCACTGGCGCAGGATCTTGTAGATCACCCCGGTCGAGAACCCCGCCGTCACCAGCTTCCGCATCACCCGCGCCGTCTCCTTCTCGTTCTCGGGCTTGCGGATGCGCTTGCGCTCCAGGTGCTCGCGAGCGAGGGCTTCCTCATTGGTCTGGCCGTAGCGGGCTTCGAGGGTCTCCGCAATCAGCTCGCTCCCCACGCCCTTCTGCTGCAGGTCCTGCAGCACCCGCCGTTGCCCGAGCTTCTCGTTCTCCTGCCGCAGCCGCGCGTAGGTCTCGGCAAAGGACTGATCGTCCAGATAACGCATTTCTTTGAGCTGTGCCACTACGGCGGCGATGGCTGCCTCGCCACGTGCGTCAGGTTCGACGCGGGTCTTCATCAGCCGCCGCAACTCGGCCTCGGAACGCATGTGGCGGCCCAGAGCCTTGACGGCGTAGTCGAAGAGGCCGGCTTCGTTCAGAAAGACCCTGGGCTTGGCGGATTTCGATCGGAAGGGCAAGTGCGAGCCTCTTGCTTATGGGTTACAGCCCTTGCGTGTTTGCTTTCCCGGCAGTCCGTTGTGAACGATTGCCGTAGCTGTCCATACGAGTATTGGGAGCCTCGCTCCCATTCTCATTGTAAGTCAATGACTACGGCGTATTTACAATCCCAACGCTGGTTTGCGTGGTCGTGGTTTGAGCCACAAGGTTATTCAAAGCTGAAACGTCGAACCGATAGATACTTACCCTTGCGCTGGTAATCCCAGCTTTTTCGTAGATCTGCCAGTAGTCGGCCAGAAATGCGTAAAAGGTTGTCCTGGAGTCGAATTGAAATTCGCAGCTATTTGCGTCCATCAGCCGGGGAGATGCGGCCGCCTCAATCGCGATGCTGTGGCCAGCGGTATCGGACATGTTGACCATGTAGTAGGCCGGTTGGTTGCCCTGGTCGTTCTGAATCTCGGTGACCACCTGCGAAAGAGCGAGATTGCCAGCGAGCTTAGCGAAATTCTGGCTGGGATTGCCACTCGGAAAGACATATTTGGGGTAAATATCCTTTGATTCCGCATACAACTGGGTCTCATCGGATATTCGGACGGCATTCTCCTTGATCAGGGCGTTCGTTGCGATCGCCGTCTGGCCTTTGGTCATTGGCGGGCTGAACCAATGCTTGGCGCTTGCCAGCACGCCGGTCTCTTGGGCGTAGGCTATCTCCGCTCTCAACTGGAGTCTTTTCTGCTCGAGGGCTTCAACTCGCCTGTCAAGACCTTCATTTCTCGACTTGATGGAACGCTTCTCGTGGGTTACTTTGACCTGAGTTTTGGCGAAAGTATCCCAGTCCTTCGTGGCTGTCGCCCGGAACGAATCGGCGCCGCCGATGGTGCTGTTCGTCTTGATCCATTCCAGCGCCATTCCCTGGCAGATGCCGCCGCTGGCCCCCTGGTCCTTGGGGAGAAGGGGGTTCGAAGCCTGATACAGTTCCACGAGAACCTTAGCCTTGGGGGAAAGGTAGTCGGTCTACTGGAGAAGCCACTCAACGCAATCTCTGAATTTTGAAATGTTTGAGGGAAGTAGATTTGGCAATGCGGCCTCCTTTGGGGAAAGGGTGTCGGTCCGGCAAGTCGATCCCAACTCTTACACGCTTCCATGGAGTTATTCGAGTGGTTCCACAATGCACGCGCCCTCTGTGGTGCGGCCAAAGGGTTCTTCCGCAGCGCCCGATACGCCTTCGCGCCCTGTGGCTGCCCGCTTCACGAATCAGACCTTGGGAAGTTGGTCCATCACGTTCCCACGCTTCCATCGTTCGTCAAACTCTGAGACCATTTGGCTCTTTGTAAGTCGCACTCCGAAGCGATAGATCTCTACCCGCGCCGATGCATACCCCGCGCGCTTGTAAATCTGCCAGTAGTCTTGGAGAAAAGCGTAGAGAGTGTTCATCGAGTCGAATTGAAATTCGCAGCCATTGGCGTCGAGCAGCCGGGGTCGATAAGCAGCATGAACTGCGATGCAGTGACCCGAGGATTCGGTCATGTTGATCATGTAGTACGTGGGGTGCATGCCCGCATCTCCGCGAATTTCGGGAACAACTCGCGATAGGGACAACCCTTGAGACATCTCCTCGAATCTCTGCGCCTGGCTGTCGGTTGCGAAAACCATGCTGGCGTACATATCGCCGGCATCCTTCTCCAGCTGAGTTTTCATTGCCTTCAGTTCCTTGCTGGTCTTGGATAAACCTTGGATTGCGGTGTCGATTTCGACAGTGGTCTTGGGGGCTACGACGGAATGTTTGATGCTCGCCATCATGCCGGTTTCCTTGCCGTAGGCTACCTCCGCTTTCCACTTCAATCTTTCCTCATCGAAAGCCTTTGTCTTGCTGGTCAACTCTTCAAGCTGCGGCTTCAGACAGAGCTTTCTGTGCTTGATGGTGATCTGAGCATTGGCAAACGTATCCCAATTCGTGGCAGATTCCTTGCGAAACGCATCCGCGCCGCCGGAGGCGTTATTCTTCTTGATCCACGTCAGGGCCATTCCCTGGCACACGCCGCCGCTCACGTCGATGGTGCCCGAGAACTCGTCTTTGCTGGGGAACAGGTCGCTGGTGGCCTGGTAAAGCTCAGCCAGAACTTTAACCTTGGGCGGAGCGTAGTCGGACTGTTCAAGGAACCACTTGACGGCCTCCTTGAAGGTCGTGATGTGTGGGGGAAGTGGGTTTGGCAATGCGGCCTCCTGTGGGGGAACAGTGTCGGCGAGGCAAGTCTAGCACGGCTTTTGGACAATCCGATGGATTAATAACCGCCAGGTTTGTTTGTGCTAAATACGCTGTTCCACCAACGGCCTGCGCTTATACGTCGAAGCGAAAAATCTCCACCCTCGCATTTTGATAGCCGCACCGTTCGTAGATCTGCCAGTAGTCAGCCAGAAAGGCGTAAAGGGTTGTCATGGAGTCGATGGAAAACTCGCAACTGTTGGCGTCGAGAAGCCGGGGAGCAGCCGCTGCATGGATTGCGATGCTATGACCCTGGGTAGCGCTTATGTTTACGTTGACCAGATAGAAGGTAGGCTGGGAGCCCTGGTCCTTCTGAATCTCTGTAACTACTTGCGAAAGAACGAGATTCTTTGATAGCCATGTGAATTCCTGGTTAGGGTTGCCGGTCTCGAGGACTCTCTTGGAGTACATCTTCGCGCCGGTCGTTTGCAATTGCTTTACTTTATCCGTAAGTTCTACCATTTCCTGTTTCACAAGTTTTATTTTTTGGAGGTCCTGGAGGTTATTCATTCCTGATTGCGCATCCTGGAACTGCTTCAATAACGGATCGGTTAGCGACTTAATAACAAGCTTCTGGTGCTTGATGTTGATCTGGGCGAAGGCGAAAGTCTCCCAGTCCGTCGTGGCAAGCTTGCGAAACGCGTCGTCGCCGCCGATGGTGCTGTTCTTCTTGATCCATTCCAGCGCCATGCCCGTGCAGATGCCTCCGCTGACGCCTGTATCGCCGCTGAATTCCTCACCCTTGGGGTACAAGGGGTTCGTAGCCTGGTACAGCTCCACCAGGATCTTCACTTTGGTAGCGGGGTAGTCGGTCTGCTTGAGAAACCAATCGACGGCTTCTTTGAATTTCTTGATGTCGGTGGGAAGTATGTTTGGCATCGCGCTCTCCGTCACCAGCGAGCGGTGATTGAAAGAGTCTAGCACGGCTTTTGGGTACAGTTGCAGGGTGATTTCCGACGCAGCGTCTTTCCCGGGTTCCGAGGGCCGGACGCGCTAGCGGGTCCACTGGTCCACCCAGTCGTTCACCGTCTTCCACCACAGTTGCGAGTTCTGCGGCTTTAGCACCCAATGGCCTTCGTCGGGGAAGTAGAGCATCTTCGACGGCACCTTGAGCAACTGCAGCGTGTCGAAGAGCTGGAAGCCTTCGCTGACGTCGAGGCGGTAATCGAGCTGGCCGTGGATGACGAGGGTGGGCGTCCTGAAGTTCTTTGCCGAGAGCGACGGCGACCACTTGCGGTAGGGATTCTCCGCGTCCGGCTTGCCGTAGTAGTCCCACGGGCGCCCTTTGAACTCCCAGATGTTGAACCAGTCTTCTTCGGTCGATCCAAAGGCGGACTCGGCGTCGAACATGCCGTCGTGGCTGACGATGCACTTGAAACGGTTGGTGTGGCCGAGCACCCAGTTGGCCATGTAGCCGCCGTAGCTGGCGCCGAGGGCGCACTCGCGGTTTTTGTCGATGAAGGGATAATGTTGCTCGGCGTAGTCCAGGCCGGCCATCAGGTCAGTGAAGGGCTTGCCGCCCCAGTCGCCGTTCACGCCGTCCACAAATGCCTGGCCGTAGCCGGTTGAGCCGCGCATGTTGATCATCACCACCACGTAGCCGTTGGCGGCAAACAGCTCGGCATTCCAGCGGTAGCTCCACGAGTCGCCCCAAGCCCCCTGTGGTCCGCCGTGGATTAAGAACTTTACGGGATATTTTTTCGAGGCGTCGAAGCCGGGCGGGCGGATGATGAAGCCTTGAACCTTGGCTTTGTCGGCGGCGGTGAACCAGAAGGATTCCATCTTAGGCAGGTCGAGTTGAGCGAGGAGGGCGTCGTTGAGGTGGGTGATCGGCTCAACTGGAGAATCGTAATAGGCGTCTACACCGGGCTGACCCTTGAGGTTTTCTCGTGTATCGCCGAGGGCTACATCAACGACTTCAGACGGACGATCGACACCGACTCTGGCCGCGACTAAAGCGCCTATCCCACCTTTTTCGACCATGCCGGGGCGATCCGGGATCGCCAAGAGATGAAGGTCGCTAAATTCCCCTTGCTTCGTGATCTGCGCGGCGGTGCGATACAGAACATCAAGGATGTAGAGGTTTGCTTCGGCTCGGGTGCCACTCGCGAAAGCAATCTGCTGTGAGCTCTTGCCCCAGCCAAATTCATCCACCCAATTGTCGAATTCCGGCAGCAAATCTTCAACCGACTTCGCCGCGCGGTCGTAGACCATCAGGCGGAACTTGTCGCTCTCATACCCGGCCCGCGCCTCCGACCGCCAGGCAAGGTATTTACCGTCCGGCGAATAGGCGGGGTTGAAGTTGCCGCCCAGCGAATTGCTCACCGCAACCGGCTTCGCCGCCGGATTGGTCAAATCGAGCGTGAAGATCTTCGCGCTCACGCTGGTCGCCGGCTCGGGATCGAGGTTCTCGGTGAACGCCAGCTCCTTCGCATCGGGCGCAAAGGCGAAACCGCCGCCGCCTTCCAGCGAAAACGGCGGCACGTCGTGCGGATCGTTGGGCGTGAGGTCGCGCAGCGCACCCGTCTCGACGGAAGCGAGGAAGATGTGCGACCGTTTGTCTCCCGTGTAGTGGTTCCAATGCCGGTAGAGCAGGTGGGTGAAGATCTGCGCCTTCACCTTGCTGGCCGCCAGGGCGGCATCGCGATCCGCGTTGCACTTGTCCCCTGTCGCTCCGTCCGCAACCGTAATCGCCGGGCAGTCCGGGTACACCGCGGAAGTGAAAGCCAAGGAGCGGCCATCCGGCGACCACTTGGCGTTGTCGGCCTCGGTCGAGATGCCGGTCAGCTTCTTTGCGTTGCTCGTCGCCCCGGTCGCCGGGTCGAAGTCCGCCAGCCAAACCTGCTGGCCCCCTTCGCGGCTGGAGAGGAACAGAATCCGCTTGCCGTCGGGCGAGAACTGCGGGCCGGAGTCACCGGGCTTGCTCACGGCCAAGGGAATGGGATTGCCGCCGACTATGGCTTGCAGCCACAGCTCGGCCGTTTTGGTGTTTTGGTCGAGGTTGACGGTGGTGACGGAGTAGGCCAGCCACTTGCCGTCCGGCGAGACTGCGGTCTCGCCCAGCCGCTTCATCTTCATCATGTCCTCGAAGGTCATGGGCCGTTTGGCGGGAGCGGACTGGGCTGGGCAGAACTGTGCGGCGGCGAGGAGGGCGAGAAAGAGGGCGATTAAGGATTTGCGCATGAGATTCTTCCTGTTCGCGCAGAGGAGCCGAGCGCGTCCGCGCGAAGGAGAAGTTTACACCGCGAGCGGTGACGAGGGCCTGGCCGGCGCTACTTGTTCTCGTTCCCGGTCAGCCGGAAAGTGATCGTTCCCCAGAACAGCCGGGCGCGCATCTGTACGGGCAGGTGGCGGTCGTCGTCGGTGTACCAGATCCAGATGTTGCCGCGGTTCTTCACCACGCCGGCGTCGGCCGTGGGCTGCACGCGCAGGGTCTTGAAGGTGCCGAGCGAGGTCTTGATCTCCTCGCGGCCCTCCACCTTCATGGTCACCGGGACGATGTGCATCGCGTCCACCACCGGGATGACGAAGGTCTTGCCCACTTCCATGGGCTGCGACGAGGCGTAATAGATGCCGCCGAGCAGGTCGGTCATGCAGCCGGGCACCGCGGCTTCAACGTGCTTGGTCTGGCCGGTGACCAGGTTCTTCTCGTCCAGGATGGATTTGCCCTGGGCGTAGTCGAGCTTGAGGTTGGAGTTGATCTTGCGGCGGCCTTCCACGGTCTGCTTGTCGAACTCGTTGGTGCAGCCCTTTTCGCGGTCGAAGGTGGATTGAAAGCGGTCGCCCACGTGGAAGATCAGGTTGATTGCGCCGATGGTGTCGGCGTTGGCGGTGATGCGCTCGCTGGTCCCGTTGGCCTCGAAGTGCAGCACGGCCGTTCCGGCGGGGAAGACCCGCCAGTCGACGGCATAGGTGAGGGTCTGCTTCTCGGGAAAGCTGAATTCCGCGCGCGGCGGGGTGAGCGGGGCCACCTGCTGGGCCGGCGACGAGGCAGCTGCGGCAAGGGCACAGAGAATGATGATTGCGGTTGTGCGCGTCTTCAACGTCAGGGTAAAACTCCTCATGGGATTGATAGATCGACTGTTCTGGCGCTGGAAGCGCTCACCGGAGCACATGAACAATAGCGCCAAAAGCCGGCCGCAGGATGAGCAGGCTGATGTATAGCAGTGCGGCCCCTATACCTGCATTGTACTCGCGATGCTTGAGATAGAGCGCCAGGGAGAAGGCGGCGCCGTTGGCGCTTTTCCCTTTTGGATTGGGTTGAGGGATAAGCCGGGGAATCAGTCGGGGAACGCGGCGGCAGTAGTCGTCGAAGCCGGGAAATGTGGCGCGCAGAAAGCGCTCTTCCGAGGCGATGACGGGAACGTAAATGGCGCAGAAGCCCACCGCCAGCACCAGCGCGACCGGCCAGCTGAGCAGGGCCAGGGCAAAACCGGCGGCAATCAGCATCGATCCCAGGTAAAGCGGGTTGCGGGTGTGGGCGTAGGGTCCGGTGACGGTCAGCTCGCGGTTCTTCTTCACGTATCCGGCAGCATAGCCGCGCAGCCAGAGGCCGGGCAGCACCAGCGCCAGGCTCCAGGCGATGGCGGAAGGCTGTGGAGCGCGCCGCCAGAGTTCAAACAGGTAGAGGCCGGCGGTGAGAAAGCCCAGGGGCACACGGATGCGCCGGGCCACACGCTGCCAGCGGGCGATCCAATCCGGCTCCATGGGGTGGGGTTTTGGAGGAGTTCTGCGGCTGGCCATCAGGTTTCCTCCTCGGCGAGCAGGTCTTGGGCAGCCTGGAGAACCTCCTCGGGCGCGATGGTCAGCAGGCCAGCCTCCGGGGCGGCGTGGCGGGTGTGGTCGCGGCGGCTCTCCGGGCTGCGCAAGACGCGGAACCTGGTTCCGAAAGGGCCGTTGCGGCTGGGGTCTGTGGGGCCGTAAATGCCCACAACCGGCCGGCCCAGGGCGCAGGCCAGGTGGAGCGGGCCGGTGTCTCCTGCGATGAGCAGCGCAACCCGGCGGGTGAGGGCGATAAGCTGCGGGAGCGTGCAGGTGAGCGGAGTGGCAGCTCCGCCGGTGCCTGCGGAGATGGCTTCAGCCAGCGGTTCCTCTCCCGGCCCGGTATTGACGACGATGCGCATGCCGCAGTCAATGAGCCCCCTTGCGACGGCAGTATATCGCTCCACCGGCCAGCACTTCGCGCCCCAGCCGGCGCCGGGATTGACGAGGGCAGTTTTTTGGGGGGAATCGCTCGGAAGAATCCCGTCGGCCCAGGCCTCGGCGCTGGGATCGACCGGCAGCCAGGGCGCCGTGGGGCTTAGGTCGTCGCCTGCCACAGCCGCGGCCAACTCGACGCCCTGCTCGATCACGTGGGCGCCCAGGGTGGCCACGCGCTCGGTGAACAGCCAGCGCGCGGGGCGCTCACGTGGATTCTCTTCGCCGATTAGCCGCTGGCAACCCGCCAGCCGGCCCACCACCGCGGAGCGTATGGCGCCCTGCAAGTCGAGCACGGTATCGTAGTCGCCGGCTCGCAACGCACGGCGTAAAGCACTGATTTCATGAAGAGTCTGGCGGCTCAGGGGGGACTTGCGCCACTGCCTGGTGGGGGCCAGGTGAAGCTGGTCCACGATCGGTTGCGCCGGGATGGGCTGCGCGGGATTGGGCATGAGGGCGTTGAGGTCTGCCTGGCGGCCGGTGCTGCCTTCAGCCCCAAGCAGGGTCCGCCAGCGCGGCTCGACGACCCAGTCTATGACCCAGCCCGGATGGGCCTGGCGAAGCGCCGTTACGGCGGGGAGCGCGTGCAGAATATCGCCCATAGCGCCCAGACGGACCACAAGCAAGCGGAACTTGGATTGCGTGTGCAAACTCTGATTTTCTCACAGGGACGTGCGGGCGGCAGCAGGCTTGAGCAGGTTCATGAGCCAGGTGATTTCCGCGTCCTCCTGCTCGATCTCAATGCGCAGCCGGGCAGTTTTCAGGGGCAGGGAATCCGGAGTGGCGGAGATGAGGCTGCCAAGCCGGACCTCGTCCTTTTCTGTTGTGACCAGAGCAACGGCCCCAGCGGCGCGGGCGGCCTTTTGCAGGCGGTCGAGGTCGGCGGAGGAGTAGAGGTGGTGGTCGGGAAAGGTTTTGTGCACAGCGAGTTGCAGGCCTGCGTCTTCGAGCCCGGCAAAGAACTGCCTGGGGTGGGCGATGCCGCAGAAGGCCGCTACCGGTCCATCGATGGCTGGAGCTTCCATGTGTCGCCGCAGCCGCCAGATCGGACCATCCCACCCCCAGGCCTTCAGTTCCTCCTCCAATTGCGGATCATCGGCCGGGACGGCGAGGATTCCGGCGCGGCGAATGGCGCTGCGCGGTTCACGGAGATTGCCCGCCGGCAGCAGATGGCCGGTCCAGTCCTTGCGGTTGAGCAGCAGAATGTCCACATCGCGGTGGAGTTGGCGATGCTGGAAGCCGTCGTCGAGCAGGTGGACAACGGGCTTTTGCTGCTCTCCGAGGAAGGCAATCGCTGCCGCATCGCCTTCGGCGAGCAGGCCCGCCTGGTAGCGCTCCGGGGCCACGTAGACGGGAACACCGGCCTTGCGCGCGATCAGCAGCGGCTCATCGCCGAGTTCCTCCGCGCTCCCTTGAAGGGATACGCGGGTAGGGAGCCGGTCGCGGCGGCCGTAGCCTCGGGAAAGCACATCCACCTGCAAGCCGCGCTGCGTGAGCGCCTTGGCCAGAGCGATGGTCAAGGGCGTTTTGCCCGCGCCCCCGGTGGAGAGGTTGCCGATGCTAACCACGGGAAAGCGCAGCCGCCGGACTGGCTCGGCCCGCGTCCCAAGGCGCCGCTCGCGTTGCCAAAGCGCCAACCAGTAGGCTGGAACGAGAGGGAACAGCAGCCTGTTCGGGGAAAGACGAGGGCTCATAGGGAAGGCTCCGACCCACTATTTGACGAAAGCAACTCGCGCAGAGCCTCAACGCAGCGCCCTGTCGCTCCAGCCTGCTGGTCGAAGACGCGGCGGGCGCGTTCGCCCATGGCCACGGCCGCAGTCCGGTCATGCAGCAGTTCAGTCAAGGCTCCCGCCAGCGCGGGCTCCTCGACAATGCGGATCGCCCCGTGCGCCCGCAGGTTGTCGGTAATGGCGCGGAAGTTGGGGTAATGGGGACCCATAACGATGGGCACGCCAAACTGTGCCGGCTCCAGCGGGTTGTGGCCGCCGGCCGGAAACAGGCTGCCGCCCACAAAAGCCACCGAGGCCAAAGAATACACCGAGGCCAGCTCGCCGATTGTATTGAGCAACACAATTTGGCCGGGAAAAAGCGGCTTGAGCGAAATGGCGGGCT
>DATNHL010000020.1:0-11420 GCA_035604995.1 Occallatibacter sp.
CGTGGGACGCGTTTCAGCAGGTGGATGGACAGGAGCAGCGGGTGCGGGCGCCGGCGTGGATGCATCTGGGGCTGCAGCGGAAATGTGCCGTAGCTCGACGGTCTGGCCGGCTCCGGTATCGATGGTGCGAAGATTGACCCTGTCCAGCGACTGCGTGCGCACGATGTGCGGGACCACCAGGAAGACCAGTTCATCGTCGTTGACGGTGTGGTCCTTGGAGCCGAACAGGTATTTGAGGATGGGAATGGAGCTGAGGCCGGGAATGCCGGTCCACGTGGTCTGGTCCTGCTTGTCCTGAATACCGCCCAGGATGCTGGCCTCGCCCTCGCGCAGGCGGATGACCTGGTCGACCACGCGCTGGCTCAAGATGGGCTCGGTGACGCCGCTGATGGTGACTGAGCCGCTCTGCGAAGTGACTTCGATCTTGATCTTCAGGGTGACGTCGTGGTCGTAGTGGACAGTGGGAGTCATCTCGATGTTCACGCCCACGTCCTGGTACTGGAACTGGGTGTTGACCAGGGAGCTGACAACGGCGGTGGCCGCGCCGGTCTGATAAGAACCGGTCGCGATCGGAATGCGCGAGCCGATCTTCATGGTCGCCTTCTGGGCGTCGGTGGCGCGGATGCGTGGATTCTGCAGAACCTTGGTATTCGAGTCGGTGAGCAGCAGGTTGGCGGTGGCCGAACCGATGGTTACTGCGAATTCCGATGCCTTCAGGTGGGCCAGGTCGTAGAGAGACGGGCTGGTGGTGGTGCTGGCGGTTGTGGTCGTGGTGGTTGTGGTCGAAGTGCCGCTGGTGGAGGGCGCCTGCAGTGCCATGCCCACGCTGCTGGGCCAGGAGATGCCCAGGGTGCGCTGAAAGTTCTTGCTCACTTCGAGGACGGCGATGTCCACCACCACCTCGGCGCGCGCCTTGTCCAGGTCGTTGATGAGCTTTTGCGCCAGCAGCAGCTCGTCGGGCGTGCCGCGGATGACAATGGCGTTCTGGCTGGGCACGCCGTAGATCTTGATGCCGGTGAGCACGTTGCGAATGGCTGTCTGCACGTCGGTCAGATCGTTCTGCTGCCAGGCGTTGGTCAGATAGAAGGTCTGCACCGCGGTTTCGTCGAGGTCGGTGCGCTTCTGGCGGGTGTTCTGGGCGACGAAGATGGTATTCTCGGTCACCGGGCGCCAGAAAGTGTTGGACATCGTGCCGACGATGCGCAGGGCATCGAGCAGGGAAGAGTTGCTCAGGTCGACCTGGATGCGCTTGGACGTGTAATCGGGGTCAAACAGGACGTTGATTCCGGCGGCCTTGCCGATGGCCTGGTAAACCACCTTGGCGTCTTCGGAATAGTGGAGGGTGAGAGGCTCATTCGAGAGCGGCTTCAGCGAGACGGGTGACCCGATGGAATCCAGGTCCTGTTCTTTGGCGGCTTCTCCTGACAGGCTGGTGTCTCCCTGCGAGGGCAATTCGCCGTGACGCTTGCGGGCTTTGGCGATCTCCTGCTGGGCAGCCTCGTTGCCGGGGTCGATCTCGGCGGCATGAAGGAACTCGACCAGGGCGCCCTGCTCGTCGCCCCCCTGGAGCAGCTTTCGGCCCTTGGCCATGTGCATGCCGGAGGCGGAAACCCTGACCCGGTAGAGGGCTGTCTTGTAGGTAAGGTCGTTGGGGGCCTTGGCGAGGGCCTTCTGGTAGAGGTCGAGGGCGGTGTCGTAGTCCTCGCGGGCTTCAGCCGCTTCGCCGTGCTTGAACATGGAGCCGGCCGACTGAGCACGGAGCGGAATGCAGGACAAGGCGAGGACGGCGAGGACGGCAAGGAGCGCAAACCAGAATGGGCAGCGCGAAGTTGCAGATCCGGCGGAGGCTGGTCTGGAGCCAGCCGGTACTTGAGCGCGGCGATTCATTGAACTCCCAGGCGTCCAAGTCACTTCGCAATCCGAAGCAGACTCTTGCGGGCTGCCTTGGCCGCCCCCGACGCGATTTCCGACGCAGTTGTTCTTGGCGATTGAGCCCATCCAACGATGCCCCATTTTAGCAAAGCCCCATTGCCGTGCCGGGAGGGCCGGATTCCACCCAGGGAAGATGAGCCGTTCCGATGCTAGGATGAAGATTCGAGGTTGCATTTCCATGGCCCGCCAAACCAGCCACGTGATTGTTCAGCACGACGACTCCGGCCCCAAAAAGCCGGTGCGGCCGCGCGACCCCGTGGCCAGCGGCGAGCGGGACGCGGCGCACAACCGCATGGCCAGCCACAACTACTTTCTGCTGGAAAAGTTCGAAGCAGGCGTGGCCCTGCGCGGGACTGAGGTCAAGTCCATCCGCGAGGGCAAGGCGAACCTCAAGGACTCCTACGGCCTCATCAAGGACGGCGAGGCGTTTCTGCTGAACATGCATATCGGTCCTTACTCCCACGGCAACCTGGCCAACCACGACGAAACCCGAACCCGGAAGCTGCTGCTGCACCGGGACGAGGTTCGGAAGCTACTCCAGAAGACGCAGATCAAGGGCCACACGCTCATCCCCACGCGGCTCTATTTTCGCAACGGCAGGGTGAAGTGCGAACTGGCCGTGGCCAAGGGCAAGCAGGACTGGGACAAGCGGGAGACGGAGAAGCGGCGGGAGGCCGACCGGGAGGCCCGGGCGGCCGTGAACGCCAGCAAGCACCGCATGGGGCGGTAACTGCCAGGGAACCTCTGCACAGCTTCTAGCTTTGCCGGCTACGAGCTCACGTATCCGCCGCACTGCGAGTTGTGCCCTTGCCATTGGGCCAGCCATCGGTACACCTGGGTCAATTCTTCCGAGGTGCATTTGCAGATCATTTCGCCCCGAAGGCGCACAATGGTCTTTGGAGAGGAAAAGCCATGGAAGACTGGTCAAGAGCCGGGTTTTGAAACCCGTGGGAAGACCTCTTTTCCGGGCGGATATGCAATGCCACCCCTCCCCCATTTTCGTCCCAACCCCATGAAAACAGGGATGTTACATCAATAATGACCCGTTATTCCTTCTGAAAACAAAGGACTTACGTGTTTTTCACTTTTTCCCGTCTTCCAAAACAAAGGACTTACGGGCAAAGAGAATCACTGAATTGGGTATTTTTCAGGGATTTCTCCCCCGATTACGGTGAATTTGTCCCATCCCGGCGCAGAGGCACGCTCCCCAGGATCACCGCTGGTGGAGGCTAGAATGATCTCGAGGAAAGAATGAAAACCGAACTATCGTTTGCGAATCTTGCCGGAATTGAGACCGAACTGCTGGCCGTCGTGGCCGTCGACACCCAAACTGCCAAAGGCCCTGACGTGAAACCTGAGCCGGTGCTGCTGACTTCCGACGAGGTGGTGAAGGCGGCCGCGGCGGCCGTGCTGGGGAGCGGAGAATTCAAGGCCGGCGCCAACGAGACGGTGGTGCTGCACGCCCCGGCTGGGCTCAAAGCCAAGCGGCTGTTGCTCGTTGGTCTCGGCAAGCAGGCAAAGGCGACCGTGCACAGCGTGCGCTCGGCGGCGGGAACGGCGGTGCGCTTCACCAAGCCGCGGGGGATTCGGGAACTGGTTCTTGCGTTGCCGGAACCCGCTGTTGCTTTGTCCGATTCGGCCTTATTGCCGCCGGGGCCTTGCAGCCGCGCTGCCGTCGAGGGGGCGCTCGTGGGTGACTTCGACGCCGACACCTATCGCAGCGACCGCAAGGACGTGAGCGTGCAGCGGTTTGTGCTGGCCGCGCCGCCGACCGCCGACAAGGCAGCGGTTGAAGCCGCATTCGCCGAGGGCGCAATCGTCGGCGAGAGCCAGAACTTCACGCGCGCGCTGGTCAATGAGCCGGGCAACAAGCTGACGCCGACCATTCTTGGGGCACGCGCCGCGCAGATGGCCGGCGAGGTGGGCCTCGCGTGGGACGTGTACTCGACCGAAAAGCTGCGCGAACTGAAGATGGGGGCGTTCCTGGGCGTAGCGCAGGGCTCGGCCGAGCCGCCGGCGCTGATCGTGCTGCGCTATGAGCCGGACGGCGTGACCGATGGCCCGGTGCTCCATCCCACGGACAAGGACCCGTCCGTGGGGACCCCGGTGCTGGGGCTGGTGGGCAAGGGGATTACGTTCGACACTGGCGGCATCTCCATCAAGCCCTCGGAAAACATGGAAAAGATGAAGTACGACATGGCCGGCGGCGCGGCCATGCTGGGGGCGATGCGGGCCATTGCGCTGCTCAAGCCGAAGGTGCGCGTGATCGCCGTTGTGTGCGCTGCGGAGAACATGCCCGACGGCAGGGCTTACAAGCCCGGCGATGTTGTGACTGCGATGTCTGGGAAGACCATCGACGTCATCAACACCGATGCGGAAGGGCGCCTGGTGCTGGCCGATGGGCTGACCTATGCGCGCCAGTTGGGAGCGACGCACCTGATCGACGCAGCCACGCTCACCGCCGCCATTGGTGTCGCCCTGGGCCAACACAACGCCGGGGCCTTTTCGAACGATGAAGACACCTTTGCGAAGTTTGCGGCGGCGCTCGAGACCTCCGGCGAGAAGTTCTGGCGGCTGCCGCTGGGCGAGGAGTATGCCGAGCAGATCAAGAGCGACATTGGCGACATCAAGAACACCGGCGGACGCGCCGGCGGCGCGATCACGGCCGCGGAGTTCCTGCACGTTTTTGCCGAGGACACGCCCTGGATTCACCTGGACATCGCCGGCATGGCGTGGATCGACGACCAGCGTCCCTACATCGCCAAAGGCCCCAGCGGCGTGGCGGTGCGGTCGATTCTGGAGTGGGTGCGGAGCTACTAGACGCCCAGTTCAGCCGGACGTGTTCCTGTCCGAAGCTGTCTGCATTCATTTCCTGGAGGAATCGGTGTTGCTATTTCGCATCAGTGCGGCGGTTCTGCTTGCGGTCTCTGCCGCCCGTGCCCACGCCCAGCCAACGAGTGAGCTGATCTTCCCCGTTGGCTCAACCTCCTTCGCTTCGAGCCATGCTTCCACCATCGTTCAACTGAAGAACGGCGATCTGTTATCGGCGTGGTTTGGCGGCACGGGCGAAGGCGCCCCCGATGTGGCGATCTGGATGGCGAGACGCACGTCCAAAGGCTCGTCGAAGCCGGTGGAACTGGCCCGTGAACCTCAGGTCCCCTGCTGGAATCCTGTTCTCTTCCATACGCGCGATAGGCGGCTCTGGCTCTACTACAAATTTGGCCCCTCGCCATCCGAGTGGGCGGCCGCGCGCAAATACAGCGAGGACGAGGGGCTCAGCTGGTCCGCAGCCGAGCACCTGCCCGCCGGCTTGCTCGGCCCCATCCGGGCCAAGCCGCTGGTTCTCGACGATGGAACCATCGTCAGCGGCACTTCGTTCGAGGCCTATCGCACCTGGTCCATCTGGATTGAGCGCAGCACCGACAATGGCAAGACATGGGCGAAGATCGGCCCCATCGTGCCGACAGGCAGCGCCGGCGGAAACAGTGCGCCGGATAAAGGCAAAACACAAGGCCTGATCCAGCCTTCCGTTGTCTCTCTGGGGAAAGGACATCTGCGGCTCTATGCAAGGTCAACGGAAGAGCTGGCGCGGGTCTGTGTCGCGGATTCTTTCGACGATGGCCTGACGTGGACCAGCGTGCACCCGCTCGATCTGCCCAACCCCAACTCCGGCATCGATGCGGTGGCGCTGCGCGATGGGAGAGTGCTGCTCGTCTATAACGACACGACCTCCGGCCGGTCGCCGCTCAATGTTGCCGTCTCGCGCGATGGCGAGCACTTCAAGAACTTCCGCACGCTGGAGGACAAGCCGGGAGAATACTCCTATCCGGCCATCGTTCAGGATGCGGCGGGAGACCTTGAGATTACCTATACGTGGAATCGAAAATCGATCGGGTATGTACACATCCCGCTTGAGGATGTGCCCAGGTAGTCCTAGTTGACGAAGGTTTGCTCGACGCGGACCGAGTTGAGCATGTAGGGAATCCAGATGGCGGCCGCAACCAGCGTCTGCAGCACCAGGTTCCATTCTCCCGAATGGCTGAAATGCATGGCCCAGAGGTGGTCGATCAGCTGCGTGACGAACTGCGCGCCCAGATTGAAGATCATGAAGGCCGGGAAGCTCCGCCTCTTGCGGTAGAACAGAAAGTTGAGGAGGAGAAGAAAGGCAAGAAAGAAGGAATTGGTGACCAATTCATAGAAGATGATGGCTTCGAGGCCCGGTCTTGCGCTCATCGCGGCCTGGTACTGGCTGTTAAAGATGAATTGTGAATCCGTGACAATGCCGCGCAGGCGGAAGAACGGACCGACAGCAAGGCCGATAGCCACCAGAATGAGCCAGCCGCCGATGCCGGATAGGCCGTTGCCCATGGCAAACATGGGCGCGGCTTCAGGCGGCGTTGTAGCAGACGGCTCGACGGAGGCAATGGCCTGCTGTGGAGCGGCTGCGTGCGCCGGTTCCGAAGCGTCTTCCGGACCCACCGCAATGCCGCAGTGAACACATACGACTGCGTTCTCCTCTAGCCCGGACGCACAGTTGTGGCAGACAGGGTTCATCTTCAGGTCTCTGGGTGGTGCCTCGATCATGCGGCGAGGCTCTTCGTTTGTCAAAAGCAAACGATCAGGCCGGACGGCGTGGGGTAGATTACTCTCCCAACTTTGTCAGTTTCACGGACCTTCCCTCGCGGGCGGATTCGCGGGCGGCGTCGAGGATTTGCATGACGACGACGTTGGTGTCGAGAGCGGTGAGGTCTCCTCTGGGCTCCAGCTGGCCGCGCAGCACGGCGGCCAGATAGCGCAGCGAGTTGTTTTCGGGTGGGCTGAGCGAGGGAGGGGTGACGAGGTGCTCCTCGGATTCATGCGGCAGGCGCAGGCGGAGCTTGTCGGGACCCACGGTGATGGCGTAGCCGGTTGCGCCGTAGACTTCCATGTCCTTGCGGCTGAAGGGCCAGTTCCACGAGGCCTGGATGACGGCCTGGGCGTGCGGATAGGCGAGCACGATGGTGGCGTCGTCGTCGACGTTGGGATAGATCTGCGGCTTGTCGTGATTGACGACGGCGGTGACGGTCAGCGGGGTTTCGCCGTGCATCAGCCAGGTCATCAGGTCAACGCCGTAGCAGCCGAAGTCGTAAAGGGCGCCGGCGCCGTTCTGGGCCGGATCGGTGAGCCAGCTGAGGAACTCGGGCGGAACGCCGATCTCCTTCGGGCCCTCGTGGCCGTCGTGGACGACGACGCGGCGGACGTCGCCCAGGCGGCCCTGTGCGACTTCGTCGTAAGCGGCCTTGTTGCTGGAGTACCAGGTGGTCTCGTAGTTGACCAGCACATGGATCCTGTAGTGGCGGGCGGTGGCGCGGATGGCGAGCGCGTCGGCCAGGGAGATGGTGAGGGGCTTCTCGACCATGACGGAGACACCGTATTGCGCGGCGATCTCGATGGCCGGCCGGTGCTGGGCGATGGAGGTGTAGACCAGCACGGCCTGGGGATGGGTCCTCTCAATCATGTTGGCTTCGCTGCGGTAGAACAGTGTCTCCGGCAGCGCGTATTTCTTCTGGTACTTGGCGAAGAGGGCGGGGTCGGAGTCGGCGATGCCGACCAGTTCCACGTCTTTGTGGGCGGGGAGCGCGCCCAAAAAGCCCTCCACGTGGCCGTGGGTGAGGCCGACGATGGCTACTCTGAGCGGCGGCGGGGCTTGCTGGGCCAGGCAGAGGCTCGGGGCGGTGAACAGGACGGCCAGCAACAGGAAGCGCCGGAGGGCAGGAGCAATGGGAAGAATACGCGGCATGGGTGGAGAACTCTCCTCGGCGGCAATTCTACGCTGCCGATGCCGGGAGCATGCTGCGGCGGTATTCCCGGCAGGGAAGAAGACTGGGTGCCGGGCGGGGGCCTGCCTCTGCTCGACGGCGGCAATGAGCCGATAAGCCTGGGTGGAGTACCGGAAGGAGACTGCCGATGCGGCTGCGCGACATGAAGGCGGAGGCTGAAAGCTATTCATCGCGGTTGCGGGCGGTGTTTCGCGTAAACCCATTGGTGCTGAAATTCGTCCATCCGGGTGGGGAAGGCGTGCCGACTCGATTTCGTTGTCCATGTTGCGGATACAAGACGCTGGAGACGGCGGGCGCGCTCGCGCTGTGCCCGGTGTGCTGGTGGGAAGACGACGGTCAGGAAGACGAGGACGCAGCGGAAGTCCGGCTGACGGTGAACGGGCAACTGAGCCTGAACGAGGCCCGTGCTCACTTTGCCGCGTGCGGGGCTGCCCATCCCCGCTTCCTCCCCTACGTTCGCAAGCCGCTAGCCACCGAAGAGTAACTGGACTGGTGAAGTTCACCAGCGCCGGTTCTCGAAGGCGATGCAGCTGAAGGCCGAATCCCGCAAATCGGCACAATGGGTGTCATGGGTTGGAGGGTGGGACGCAAAACTGCGCGCCCTCCGGGAGAACGGAGGGCGCGCGGTGTGGAGCAGAATGGTCGACCGCCTGCTAAAGCAGGTTATACGAGGAGCCTGCGACGGAACATGAAGGCGAGTGCGAGCATGCCGGTGCCGAGCAGAAACAGGCTGCCTGGCTCGGGTGCGGTTGTACAAGCGGCATCATCGACGTAGTCTCCACCGCCGCCGGGGCTCGTCAGCGCGATGAGGATGGTTCGTTCCGATTGCACCTCCGGTCCGGCGACCGGTTCCTTTCCGGGTCCCTCATCTGCAATTGGCGGCTGCGCCGGTTTGACCCTTGGGAGCAAACCCCACTACCATGAGATGAGGTATTCCCCCGGCTGCATCTGGCGGGTATCAGCCTGCGCGTCAGCCTATCGCGTCACATTGGAAAGGGAGCCGTCAGCCTGCAAACGGAAATGAAGGAGTTGCAGGCAGGAATCGGCCCCAGGCAGCAGCAAGATCGACAGATTGTTGGCGCGGGATTTGCGCCCGGAAGGCGAAACGTTGAGCTCTACCGACACCCTCGAAAACAACCCCCATCCTGAGGCGGCCGAGGCCGCGCAGGGCAACGAACCCTCTCACGAAGGCCATAGCCACGAAGGCCACGATCACGAAGGTCACAGCCGCGAACACGAAGGTCATGACCACCAGCACGGTCCGGTGCTGAATCCGGACTGCACACGCGAACTGGTGCTCGATATTCCCGCCGAAGAGGTCACGAAGGCTTACCGGACTGTCGTTGGAAACTACCGCAAATATGCGAAGATTCCCGGATTCCGCGCCGGCAAGGTGCCGGAGTCGGTGGTCAAGCGCCGCTATGCAACTGAGATTCGCAAGGAAGTGATTGACGGCCTGCTGCCCGAGCGCTTCAACAAGGCGGTGGCCGAGTTGGGCGTAAGGCCGGTTGGACAGCCGCAGGTGACCGAGCTGACGGTCGAGGACGGCGCGCCGCTGCACGTGAAGGCGGTCTTCGAGTTTGTGCCTGCGTTTTCCATTGAGGGCTACCAGAACGTCAGGGTGCCCAAACCCCCGGTCGAGATTACCCCCGAGGAGTTCCAGGCCGAGCTGACGCAGTTGCGCGAGTCGCACGCCACAGTTGAGCCGGTGGAAGAGGATCGACCGCTCACGGACGGCGACTGGGCCCAGATCACCTACAAGGGACAGATTGAAGGCGAAGGCGATGCTGCCCCGGTAGCGGGCGAAGACACGCTGGTGGAAATCGGCGGCAAGGATACGGTGGAGGCCTTTTCGACGGCTCTGCGGGGCGCCAGGCCCGGCCAGGAACTGAAGGCCGAAGTCATTTATCCGGCCGACTATGCCGAGGCCAAGCTGGCCGGCAAGACCGTGGCTTACGACGTGGAAGTGAAGGCCATCAAGAAGCGGACTCTGCCCGATCTCGACGACGATTTCGCCAAGGAGCTGGGCGCCTACGAGAGCTTTGCGGATCTGGAAGAGCGCATCAAGGAGCACCTGGCCAGCCGCAAGCGGCGCAGCGTGGAGGGCGGGACCAAGGACCGGCTGTTTGCCGCACTGACTGAGCGGTATCCGTTCCCGGTGCCGGAATCGCTGGTGCAGGAGCAGATTGACGCCCGCCTCGAACGCGGCCTGCGCGCCCTGGCAGCCCAGGGGATGGACACCGAGCAAATGCGCAAGATGGACTTTGCCCGGCTGCGGGCGGCACAGCGGGACAGCGCCACCGCCGAGGTGAAGATTTTTATCCTGCTGGACAGGATTGCCCAGCAGGAAGGCATTACCGTCAGCGACGAGGAAATGGACCACCAACTGCAACTGGCGGCCTTGCAGTCCCGCGAACCGCTCGATGCCCTGAAAGTGCGATTGACGGAGGACGGTGGGCTGGCTAGAATCCGGGAACAACTGCGGAGGGAAAAAACCGCGAGTGTGTTGTACGAACGGCTGCCCGCTTAGCCCAGGGAAACAGTCCAAGGCGAGGGGCATAGGGCGCCGCACGGGCCGGAAACGTAAAGGGCCTGGCGGACACAATCAAACGGGGACTTCAAGTCCCCCAACGGGAGAGCGAGAAGAACACTCAATGGCATTGGTTCCCATGGTGGTTGAGCAGACGAGCCGGGGCGAGCGCGCCTACGACATTTACTCCCGTCTGCTTCGCGACAACATTATCTTTCTTGGTACGCCCATCGACGACCAGGTGGCCAACCTGATTGTGGCGCAGTTGCTGTTTCTCTCCGGCGAGGACCCGGAAAAGGACGTGCAGCTTTACATCAACTCGCCGGGCGGCTCCATTACCGCGGGACTGGCCATCTACGACACCATGCAGTTCATCAAGAACAACGTGGTCACCTACTGCATCGGCCAGGCGGCATCGATGGGCGCGTTTCTGCTGCTGGCGGGGACCAAGGGCAAGCGGTTTGCGCTGCCCAACTCGCGCATCCTCATTCACCAGCCGTCCATGGGGGGCTTGAGCGGGCAGGCCACGGACATCGACATTCACGCGCGCGAGATTCTGCGCATCCGCGAGATCACCAACACGCTGATGGCCAAGCATACGGGGCAGCCGCTGGACCGCATCGAGCGCGATGTGGAGCGGGACTTTATCATGAATTCGCAGCAGGCCAAGGAATACGGAATCGTCGACGAAATCATTGACCGGCCACCCACCACCAAGTGACCGGACCCGCGCGAGGCGGAATTTAACGGGAAGAATCGTCCAAAGGGAGCAAGAAGATGAAAACGCGCACGGGACCCGAAGAAGCACTGCGCTGCTCGTTCTGTCACAAGTCGCAGGACGCCGTGGCCAAGCTGATCTCGTCGCCCAGCGACTACCCTCGCGCCTACATCTGCGATGAGTGCGTAGCGGTGTGCAACTCGATTCTCGAGGACGACCGCGGCGACGCCGCGCACCCGGCCACCACGGCCGGCCACCTGCCCAAGCCCACTGAGGTCAAAAGCTTCCTCGACGACTACGTCATCGGCCAGGACCAGACAAAGAAGAAGCTGGCCGTTGCGGTTTACAACCACTACAAGCGCATTCAGATGAATAGGATGCGCAACAACGAAGTCGAGCTGGCCAAGTCGAATATCCTGCT
>DATNHL010000021.1:0-19734 GCA_035604995.1 Occallatibacter sp.
TCAGCCACCTCCGGCGCCACCATTTACTACACAGTCGACGGCTCCACGCCCACCGCCGCGTCGCCGCAATTTCTGGCCCCGTTCCTGGTGGCCTCCAACCTGACCCTCAACGCCATTGCCACCGCCTCCGGCCTGAGCAACAGCAGCGTCACCACCCAGGCTTTTGCGCCCAACATCCCCTCCGGAACCCTGGTCTGGAGCGACGAATTCTCCAACTCCACCACCGCCGATGCCCAGCCCAACCCAGCCACCTGGACCTACGACACCGGCAACAGCGGCTTTGGCAATCAGGAGTTGGAAAACTACTGCGGGTGGGGCTCCAGCGTCGCGCCTTGCTCCACCGCCAGCCCCAACACCTATGTCGGCCTCGACGGCTATTTGCACATCGTGGCCCAGCAGCCCTCACCCGGCGTCTACACCTCCGCGCGCCTCAAGTCCCAGGGCCTGTTCAGCTTCCAGTACGGGCGCATCGAGGCCCGCATGATGCTGCCCGAGGGTCAGGGCCTCTGGCCCGCCTTCTGGCTTCTCGGCAACAACATCGCTACCATCAATTGGCCGGCCTGCGGCGAGCTCGACGTCATGGAGCACATCGACGGCTCCAACCCCCAGAACGAGGGCTACGACTGGGTGCAAGGCTCCGTCCACGGCACCGGCCTCAACGGCGGCATTCAGTACCATCCGGCCGCCTTTTCCGCCTCCGCCTGGCACACCTACGGCATGATCTGGAGCAAGGGCCAGATTCAGTACTACGTGGACAACCCATCCAACGTTTACGCCACCTTCATGTCCGCCACGCAGAGCGGCACTTGGCCCTTCGACCAGGGACCGGAGTTTATCCTGTTGAATCTCGCTGTCGGCGGCAACTGGCCCGGCTCTCCCGATGCCACCACCGTCTTTCCCGCGCCAATGCTCGTCGACTACGTGCGCATCTACGCCAACTGAGCGGCCATCGGGCGCCACTCGATGCAACCGCGCCGCCCAGTCCAGTCACTTTCGTTGCAGCCAGTCACTGTTGGAATGCCTCCCGGCCCCGTTCGCTGCATTCCCGCTTGCGTCGCCACTCCCCCTGTGATAAAAACAAATCATTCAGTTTTGCCCCCAAAGGGCAAGCCTGAGTTTCATGCAGAGTGGCTGAGGGACGAGCCCTGTGACGCCACGACAACCTGCCCGCGCAAAACGGGAGTATGGTGTCAACTCTTGCTCGCCGCGGCGAGGAACATGAGATTCGGGGGTCGCTTCAGCACTCTTGGCCGAAGCGGCTCGCAAGGCGATTCGAGTCATTTCACGTTCGCTCTTTCTTGAGCCAGTCACGCGCTCGTATACCTTGAGTCACTCTCGCTAAGGCGAGGGACTTGTGACGACTGCTTACGAGTTGCGATGTCGGGAATGCGGCAAATCCTACGGGATCCAGCCGCTTTCGATCTGTGAAGATTGTTTTTCCCCCCTCGAGGTCACATTCGACCTCGACTACGCCCGCTCCCGCTTTACCCGCGAAGCCATCTCCCAGGGACCGCTGAACATGTGGCGCTATCGCGCCCTGCTGCCGGTGCCCGCGAACTACGAACCGGAGACGCCCGCCGGCTTCACGCCGCTGATGAAGGCTCCGCGCCTGGGCGCACGCATCGGCGCTGCCAAGCTCTACATCAAGAACGACGCCGTCTGCCTCCCCACGCTCAGCTTCAAAGATCGCGTCGTCGCCGTGGCGCTGGCCAATGCGAAGGAGTTCGGCTTCGACACGGTGGGCTGCTCCTCCACCGGCAATCTCGCCAACGCCGTTGCCGCGCAGGCCGCGCGCCTGGGGCTCAAGACCTACATCCTCGTCCCCGCCGATCTCGAGCCCGCCAAGATTCTCAACACCCAGATCTACGGCGCCACGCTGGTGCGCGTCGAGGGCAATTACGACCACGTCAACCGCCTCAGCTCGCAGATCGCCGACCGCTACAACTGGGGCTTCGTCAACGTGAACCTGCGCCCCTACTACGCCGAGGGCTCCAAGACCATGGGCTTCGAGATCGCCGAGCAGCTCTGCTGGCGCCTGCCCGACAACATCGTCTGCCCCATGGCCGGCGGCTCGCTCATCACCAAAATCCGCAAGGCCTTCAGCGAACTCGTCGCCCTCGGCCTCGTCGAAGACAAGCCCGTCCGCTTCTTCGGCGCGCAGGCCACCGGCTGCTCGCCCATCTCCACCGCCGTCAAGAACGGCACCGACATCATCGAGCCGCAGCGCCCCAACACCATCGCGCGGTCACTGGCCATCGGCAACCCTGCCGACGGCCCATATGCCGCGCGCGCGATTCGCGCCTCGGGCGGCTGGGCCGAAGACGTCTCCGATGTCGAAATCGTTTCCGCCATTCAGGAACTCGCCGAGACTGAGGGCGTGTTTACCGAGACCGCCGGCGGCGTAACCACCGCGGTCACCGCCCGGCTCTATGCCCACGGCCGCATCCAGCCCAACGAACTCACCGTCACCTGCATCACCGGCAACGGCCTCAAGACCACCGACTGCCTGCAGGACTCGTTTGAACAGAATCAGGCCATCCGTCCGCGGCTGGCCGACTTCGAAAACTTTGTGGAAGAGCGCAACGCCGTGAACCAGGTACTGAGCCAGGTGGGAGAAAGCTATGTCCGTTAGAGTCCTGTTGCCGAATGCATTTCAGAAACACACCAACAACGTGCGCGAAATCTCGAGCACCGCCGCCAATCTGCCCGAACTGGTCACGGAGATCGAGAACCGCTTTCCGGCCCTGCGCCAGCACCTCCGCGGCCAGGACGGCCAGATTCGCCGCTTCATCAACTTCTATGTCAATGAGGAAGATATCCGCTTCCTGGGCAACGAGAAATATAACTTCAAGGATGATGACGAAGTGCTGGTCATTCCATCCATCGCCGGCGGCTGCTGCTAAGTCACTACCGTTGGAGTTACACGAATCATCAAAGGCTCTCCCGCCGCGGAGAGCCTTTGATATTACTGGCATGTTAAAGAGACACTAACCTATTTGCACCATTTTCGCGCCAAATTGACCGTCCTTTGATAGTTCCCGGACCATACTGTCTGCGTGATCCCGTACACGCGGCACAAAGTACCGTTGAAGCTGGCCCATGCCTCCACCTCTCTGGTTGAAATCGCTACTCCCACCTATCTTCCATCCATAACTCCGCCTGCGCCACGCATCCATGCCGAAGTTGGCCGTTATCTTCTGCGCCTGGCCGAGACTCCCGAAGATCGCGAAGCCATCTGCCGCCTGCGCTTCCGCGTCTTCAACATCGAACTGGGCGAGGGACTCGAGAGCTCCTACCAGACCGGTCTGGACACCGACCGCTTCGACAACTGCTGCGAGCACCTGCTGGTCGAAGACAAGCTCGAAGACAATCCCTCCCGCCGCATCGTCGGCACCTATCGCATGCAGTCCGGCACAACCGCAGCGCGCAACCTCGGCTACTACTCCGAGCAGGAGTTCAGCTTTGCTCCTTACGAGCCGCTGCGCCCCGGCATTCTCGAGTTGGGCCGCGCCTGCATCCACAGCTCGCACCGCACCCCTGAGGTGCTCATGCTGCTCTGGAGGGGTATCGCGCAGTATGCTTGTGACATGGGGCTGCGCTATTTGGTCGGTTGCTCGTCCATCAACTCCCAGGACCCGGCGGAGGGCTGGCAGATGTATCGCCAGCTGGAACGCTACCGGGTTTCGCCCGAGTTTGAAACCGAGCCCACCGCTGCGTATGCCTGCCCCATCGAGCCCGTGGGCGCACAAGCACAGCCGTCGCCCCTGCCGTATGATCGATCGTTGCAGCAGCCGCAATCCCCGCCGCTGGCTTCCGCCCCAACTCCGCCCAAGGTTCCCAAGTTGTTGAAGACCTATCTGGCCATCGGCGCGCGTATCGCCGCCCCGCCCGCCTGGGACCGCGAGTTTGGCACCATCGATTTCCTTACTCTGCTCGATCTTCGGTTGCTCTCCTCTTCCGCGCGCAACCGCTTCCTCGCCCCGCTCACGCAGTGAGCCTGCGTGCTGTCCGGCGCGCTGTGGCGCTGGCCTTCACCCTGGCCTGGTGTGTTCTGCGTTTCTGGCTTGCGCATCTCGGCGGCCGCATGACCCTCGAACACCGGGCCCTCTGGGTGCGTGACTCCTGCCGCGTCATCATGCGCAGCATGGGCATCGAATCCCGCGTGGAAGGCCACCCTCCCGCGCGCGGTCTGGTCGTGGCCAATCACCTCAGCTACCTCGACATCGTCATTCTCTCCGCGGAGATGCCCTGCTTCTTCGTCGCCAAGGCGGAGATCGACGGCTGGCCCTTCTTCGGCAAGGCCGCGCGCAGCGGCGGAACCATCTTTCTCGATCGCGGGAGCCACCTCAGCGCCACAACGGTCGTCCGCGAGATCGCGAGGCGCCTCCCGCTGCAAGTTCCCGTGCTGTTCTTCCCGGAAGGCACCACCACCGACGGCAGCCAGTTGCTGCGCTTTCGCTCCCGGCTCTTCGATCCCGCCACGGTCTCCGGCGCGCCCATCACCGCTGCGTCCATCCGCTACGTCCTGGCGGACGGCACGCCGGAGCGGGAGCTCTGCTGGTATGGCGATGCTACCTTCCTGCCGCATCTGTGGAAGGTGCTGGGAGCCGGCGGCTTTCATACCGAAGTGTGCTTCGGCCAGCCGCGCATCTACCCCGACCGCCGCACCGCCGCCGACTCCACGCAGGCGGAAGTCGAGGCCATGCGCAATGGCCGCGCCGTTGCTCTCGCTTAGATTGAAGACGCGAGCGGGAAAACGTCAGGCCCCCGCCGTGGGCGCCGCCGTCGATCCCCGCACCACAAGGCTGGTGGAAACCAGAAACTCGCGCTGCATCTTTGGATTCCCGGGGTCCTCGGCCTGCTGCCGTAGCGCCTCGAAGGCGGCCCGGGCCAGGTCGGCCCGCGACAGACGGATGGTGGTCAGCGGCGGCAGCGTGAACTCGGCAAAGTCGATGTCGTCCAGCCCGATCACGGACACGTCGTCCGGCACGCGCAGGCCCTCCATGTAAGCCGCCCTCAGCACGCCGATGGCGGTCATGTCGTTGGAGCAGATAATCGCGCTGGGCCGCGCGGAGAGCGTCTGCAACTGCGCAAAGCCGGCCACGCCGCCTTTCAGCGTGTGGTCGCACTCGATCACCCACTTCGTCTCGATGGCCAGGCCCGCATCCTGCATCGCTGTGCGGAAGTCGTTCTCGCGCGTGATGGCCGAGTGCAGCCTATGCGGTCCGGCGAGGAAGGCAATCTTGCTATGCCCTAGGCCGACCAGGTGATTCACCGCCTCATGGATACCGGTCGAGTAGTCCATCAGGATGGTGCTCACCTTGGGGTCGTCGAGGTGAAACTCGGCCAGCACGATGGGAATGTCGCGATTCACCAACTGGTCCAGCACTGGCTCTTCCGCGCCGAAGCTGAGCACCGCCACGCCCTCCACCTTGCGCTCCAGCATGCGTCGCACACAGGTGGTCAAAACGGCCGGGTCCCCGTTGGTCGAGCTCACCAGGATCTCGTACCCGTGGGCCACCGCGATCTCTTCAAAGCTCTGAATCAACTCCGGGAAGAATGGATTGGTAATGTTTTCAACAATGATCCCAAGAATGCGGCTGCGGCCTGAAACCAGGCTGCGCGCATGCGTGTTGGGAAAGTAATTCAGCTGCTCGATCGCCTGCCACACGCGCTTGGCCAGCCGTTCGCTCACTGCCGGAGAGTTGTTGATCGTCCGGGAAACAGTGGCGATGGACACCTTCGCCAGGGCGGCGACAGTGCGAATGTCGGGTGTCTTCAAGACTGTCTTGCGCGCTCCTCTTCGAACCACGAATGCATCCTCATGCGGAATTTCATCCCATCATATAGCGTTTTGCCCTGTTGATGCTTGAGGGATGGAACTGCCTGGCCCCTGCGCAGCCGGATGCTAGTCCCTCTCCGCAATCAGCAGCCGCAGGTCGCGCAGGTTGTGCCCCGTGGGTCCGGTCACAACCGAATCGCCCAGCGCGGTGAACATCGGGCAGGCGTCGAAGTTGGCCAGCGACGATTTCAGGTGAAAACCGAAGGCATGTGCGCGGGCCACGGTGGTGGGGTCGGCAATGGCGCCGGCGGCCTGGGTGTTGCCGTCGATGCCGTCAGAGCCGGCGCTGAACACGGTCAGCCGTTCTCCCTGGTACTTCTCCAGCTCCAGCGCGCAGGCCATCGCAAACTGCTGGTTGCGCCCCCCCGCGCCGGGTGTGCGGTTCAACGTCACCGTCACCTCGCCCACGCTGATCAGGCACAGCCGCTTGTGCGTGACCCTCAGCGTGTGGAACAGCTCCAGCAGGTAGCGCGCCGCGTCCGCGTAGTCCCAGTCGTCGCAGCTGTTGTCCACTGCCGCGTAGTAGCCGGCCTTCTCGGCCAGCGCGCGCGCGTTCTCCACCAGGTCGTGGCTTGAGAGCAGCAGCTCGAAGACCGAATCGCGGAAGGCCGGGTCCTCGCCGCTCATCGTGGCGGCAGCGGTCATGCGGCGCGCCAGCAGCGCATCGGCCTTGGCGGCGCGCGGAAAGAACGGAGAACGCCACCCCTTGTTGCCCGGCGATTCCGGCATGTCTTCCCGCTCGAAGAAGCTGCGAATCGAGGCCGGCAGCCGCGGGTTCAAATTGTATTTCGCCAGCAGTTCGCGCACCTCGGCCACGGTCGAGTGGTCGGGAGACGTGGGGCCGGAAGACAGCGCGTCCAGCGTTCGCAGCGGTACGTCCGGCAGCAGCAGGCTCACCTTCGCCGCCTCCGGCGCGGCCATCGCCAGCCGTCCGCCCTTCACCTGGGAAAAATGCTTCCTCAGCGTGTTGATCTCGTTGATCGGCGCCCCCGCGCCCAGCAGCAGCCGATGAAACTCGATCGTCTCCTCCAGCGTGACATGCGGGTCCAGCGGCAAGTCGAACATGGCCGAACCCCCGCCGGAGATGAGAAAGAAGATCAACGTGTCCTTCTTCGCCTTCCTCAGCATCGCAAGCGCCGCGCGCGCCGCCTGGAACGAGTCCTCGTTGGGCAGCGGATGGCCGCCCTCAAAGTAGCGGAACCGCCAGTTGTGGCTCTTGGGCAACTGGTTTGAGCAGCAGATGCCCCGCAGTCCCTTGCGCCGCTTCATCCGCTCTAGCAGCGTCTCCAGCATCGGCCCGGCAACCTTGCCCAGCGCAATCACGAAGATCCGCTTGTAGCAGGCCAGGTTGATGGTGGCCGGGCCGCTGCCATCGGGGAGCAGCCGGTGCAGCGTGTCGCCCTCAAAGCGCAAGCGGCGGTCGAATGCCGAGGCGATGTTGCAGGCTGCAATGGCGCCGGTGAAAATCTCCGTGGCCGCGCTGTGCAGAGCTTCCAGAGCCGTTTCGCTGACTGCGGTCATTGCAATTGCTCCTTGATCCAGCCGGAGAGCGCCTGTTGCATGGGCTCCAGTTGGCTTTGAAAGAAGTGATCGCCGCCGGGGATGAGCAGCAGTTGTCTGGGGGCTGCGGCGGAGTCGGCCACCAGCGCAAGTTGTGCGGCCGGCGCGTATTCGTCCTGGTCTCCACTAAGAAAAAGCTTCGGGGTCGTGCAATCGGCGAGAAATCTATAGCTGTAATCGTGGCCCTCGGCCTGCGTAGGCAGGCCCAGCGCAACAAGAGCGCGGACAGGTGGCCGATTGGGCACGTAGCAGCAACAAGCCTTCAGCGCCATCGCCGCGCCAAAACTGAATCCGCCCACCACCAGCGGCCTTTTGTATTCGTTTTCAAGCCAGTCCATGGCTGCCAGCACATCTTCCGCTTCCAGCTTGCCGTGGTGCTCGCCCTGGCTCAGCCCCGTGCCGCGAAAGTTGAAGCGCAGCACCGGAACCGCGAGCCCCCACGCCGCATCGTTCAGCGCCTTCATGGCGTGGTACACCACCTTGTTGTGCATGTTGCCGCCGCCCTTGGGATGCGGGTGGCAGATCAGCGCGGCAAACGGCGCATCGGCAGCGCCTTCGTTCACCACCGCCTCCAGCCTGCCTGCCGGCCCGGCCAGGTCCACGCTGCGCACCTCGGCTGGCGCCGGAACTGTGCTGGTGCGGGTGGATGCAATTGTGCCGGTCATTCCACTCATCATTCTACGCCCGGTCCGGGACTTTTTCCGTCTCCGGCGAGAGGATTCGGCTGCCGGCCGCACCGCGGCTTTGGCGGTCCACTGCGTTTGACTCAATCGGGAAGCCCTCGCGCCTGCGGCGGACGATGACGGCGTAGGGTATTCTGGCAGCATCATGTCCGACCCCATTCCTGCCCAGCCGCTTGACCCCGTCCGCTTTACCCTCGCGCTCTGCCAGATCGAGTCCACCACCTACAACGAGGGTGCCGTCGGAGACTTCCTGGCCGATTTCCTCGCCTCTCGTGGCTGGTCCGTTGAGAAGACCCCCGTGGCCCAGCCGGCGGAGAGCGTCACCGGCGCCGCCCGCTGGAATGTCTACGCCGGAACCGCCGGCGAAACTCCCGACCTGGTCTTCTCCACCCACATGGACACCGTCCCCCCCTACATCCCGCCCACCGAGGACGCGGACTTCCTTTACGGCCGCGGCGTCTCCGACGCGAAAGGAATCATCGCCGCCCAGGTAGCGGCAGCCGAAGCCCTGCGCGCGGCGGGGTTTCGGATCGGGGTTTTGTTTGTGTCAGGCGAAGAACGCGACTCCGCCGGCGCCAAGGCCGCCAACCTCGCTCCCAAGGACAGCCGCTTCCTCATCAACGGCGAACCCACAGACAACCGCCTTGCCCTCGCCTCCAAAGGCGCCCTCCGCGCCGTCCT
Organism: Occallatibacter sp.; assembly: GCA_035604995.1. Classification (GTDB taxonomy): domain Bacteria; phylum Acidobacteriota; class Terriglobia; order Terriglobales; family Acidobacteriaceae; genus Telmatobacter. Next base: position 8,767 of record DATNHL010000021.1, read on the forward strand.
CAAGTCCACCGGCAAGATGGCCCACTCGGCCTATCCCGAACTCGGCGAAAGCGCCGTCCACAAGCTGGTCGAAGCCCTCGCCAAACTCCTTGCCCTGCCCCTACCTACGCTTGAAGACGTCGGCCCCAGCACGCTGAACATCGGCCAGATTCAGGGCGGCCACGCCCCCAACGTCATCGCCGACAAGGCCGAAGCCCAGGTCCTCGTTCGTCTCGTCGGCGACTCCGCCCCCATCCGCGCCGCCCTGGTCGAAGCCGCCGCCGGCCTTGCCGAAGTCGATTTCACCCTCGAAATCCCCTTCATCCGCTTCCGCGCCATCCCCGGCCTGCCCACCATGATCGCCAAGTTCACCACCGACATTCCCCAGCTCAGCAACTGGGGCGAACCCCTCCTCCTAGGCCCCGGCTCCATCCACGTAGCCCACACCCCCTTTGAAAAGCTCGCCAAGAAGGAACTCCTCGCAGCCGTCCAGCTCTACATCCAGGTCGCCAGGCAACTCCTGAGTTGAGAACCCCAACCCGAAGCTCCGCAAGGCACCCTCCCCGCAAGGCCGTCATCCTGAGCGAAGCGTTCTTCAGCGGAGCCGAAGGACCTGTATTTGCTTTTCGCATTAGCACTTGCTTTTTCGCACTTGCATTTGCTTTCGCTTCTGCATTTCCCTTTGCTCTTCCCCTCACAATTTGCAGAACCCGGCGCCTTCAGCATAGAGTGCTGCAATGGATGACGAGTTATATTTCACCTACATCGTAGCCAGCCGAAGCCGCACTCTCTACATAGGCGTAACAAGCAGTTTGCAAAAGCGCATGTTTGAACACAAACGAAAGCTCCACGAAGGCTTTACCGCAACTTATAACTGCAACCGCCTGGTGTGGTTCGAGAGTTATGTCGACCCCAGCAACGCCATCGCCCGTGAGAAGCAGTTGAAAGGCTGGACCCGTGTGAAGAAGATCGCACTCATCACCAAAACCAATCCCACCTGGATTGATCTCAGCGAGAAGTGGTACCCCCGGGAGGAATTGACCGGGACGCCAAGCCATCAATAAAGAACAGTCATACTCCTCCTAAGAAGCCGTCATCCTGAGCGAAGCGTTTCTCAGCGAAGTCGAAGGACCTGCATTTGCTTTCGTGTCTGCATACGCCCCGTGCCCCATCCTTTTCGCGTCTTGGGCGAAAAGGGTGGGAGACCACAAAGGCCGGGTGCCCCATCCTCGCGACGTTCTTGTTTTTTGTCGCAAGGGTGGGATACCTCGAACCCTTCCTGGCCAGCCGTCACCACCCACAAATCTCATGCCGCACAAGCGCCGTCCGCCGCACCGCAGGTGGTTGCAGATAATTACGGCTCCCCGGCGCACAATGGTCCATAGAAGGACACCAAACGGAAGCTGGGCGCCTCCCGAAGTCCGCGGTACCGCCCGTAATCGCCAAAACCGGGAAATTTAACCCGTTTATTTTGTGCAGTCTACAATTTCAGTACCCTGCAAATGACGGTTTGAGTTGGCGGAAAGTGCCCGATAAATCAGTCACTTAGAGAAAAAGGAGCCCAAATGCCACCCCTCCCCCCTTTTCGTCCCAGTCCCATGAAAACAAAAGGCTTACGCTAAAATGAACCTTTTTACCCCACCAAAATAAAGGACTTACGCGTTTTTCGGTTTTTTGCCACTCTCCAAAACAAAGAACTTACGAGCGCCTGGCAACGGCACAATGCGGTGCTTTCCACCGAAGAAAGAGCAAGGTCCTCCGCCCATCCCGAACAGCCCGGGTGGGAGCCCACAACCCTCCTGCCGCGCAAGCGGCGTCTGCCTCACCGCCGGTGGCGGCGTCTGCCCCACCGCAGGTGGTTATGATGGAGAAGCAGTCAGGAGAATCCATCGTCATGAGCGCATCCGTCCTCGACATCCCCGTCAAGAAAATCACCGGCGAACCCACCACGCTGGCCGAATTCAAGGGCCACGTCCTGCTGGTCGTCAACGTCGCCTCCAAGTGCGGCCTCACCCCGCAGTACGAAGGCCTGGAAAAGGTCTACGAGCAGTACAAAGGCCAGGGCCTGGTCGTGGCCGGCTTCCCCGCCAACGACTTCAAAGCCCAGGAGCCCGGCACCAACGAGGAAATCCAGGCCTTCTGCACCACCAACTTCGGCGTCAAGTTCCCCCTCTTCGACAAGATTCCCGTCGTCGGCCCAGCCAAGCACCCGCTCTACGCCGCCCTCATCGCCGCGCAGCCCAAGGCCATCAGCCTGGGCCAAGTCACCTGGCGCGACAAGCTCAAGGGCTACGGCATCGAGGGCAACCCCGAGCCCGAAATCCTCTGGAACTTCGAGAAGTTTCTCGTCAGTCGCGGCGGGGAAGTGGTCAAGCGCTTCGCCCCCGACACCCAGCCCGATGCCCCCGAACTCGTCGCCGCCATCGAATCCGAACTGGACAAGAACTAGCTCCGCGCCTGCATCGAGACCCTCCGAGCCCGGCGCCTTGACGCAACCGGCCCGCTGGATTAGCTTCGCAGGGTGAAGAATTCCCGCACATCCTTATCGCGCCGTAAATTCCTGGGCACCGCGCTGACCGTAGGCGCCTCGGGACTCATGGTCCATGTCGCCTCGCCCGGCGCTCAGGCTGCCGCTCCAGAGTTGCTGCTGCTCGAAAACGATCATCTCCTCGTCGCCATCAATCGCGAGACCGGATGCGTCAACCGGCTCGAGTCAAAGCACCACGGCTGGAAGCTTCGTGGCGGCGGCCTGCGCCTCCACGTGCCAGCCCCCGATCATCGCTTTCACTATCTCACCGAACATCATGCCGACAAGCCGCGCATTGAATCCGGCAGCACCCACGCCACCATCGCCTGGGCCGGCTTCGAGAGCGACCGCATGGGTCGGCTCGACATCGACGTCACGGAGTCGGTGCGGCTTGAAGGAGCAGCCGTCCACTTCAGCTACGAGATCCGCAACGGCAGCCCGGCGGTGATCGAAAGCTACTCCTATCCCCGCCTCACCGGACTCAAGCCCCCGGGCGCCGACAGGAATCTGCGCCAGGTCGCGTGGGGCTACAGCGGAATGGCTTCTACCAGCCTCTGGCCGTCCTTTGGCAATGAAGTCGGCTACTACGGCTACGACACTCCGGCGCAACTGCGTAACCTTGGCGCCGACACGCAGTTCTGCCTGGTTCTAAGCGACACCAGCGGACTCTATGTGGGCTATCACGATCAGGGGCAGAAACAGGCGGTGCAAATCTGTTTCTCGTTGCTGCCGGCCTATGTGGATTCCTTCAATTCCAACGCCATCGGCGGCTCGGCTCATCTTGCCGATGCAGCGGTAGGGATCGATCCAAATCACTTGTGCTTCGTGCAGCCCGGCGCCACCCAGCGCTCCGAGGCATTGGTGCTGGAACCCTTCGCAGGAGACTGGCATCGGGGCGCGGATATTTACAAAGCCTGGCGCGGCGCCTGGTACAAACCGCCAAAGACGCCGCCGTGGGTGCTCGATGTGCACTCCTGGCAGCAAATCCAGATCAACTCGTCCGAAGACCGTTTGTCGTTCCCTTACAAAGACCTGATCAAGTACGCGGAGGCTTGCAAGCGCTGGGGAGTGAAGGCGATTCAGCTGACCGGGTGGCAAAAGGGAGGCCAGGACCGCGACTTTCCACTGCACGACACGGATCCGAGGCTCGGCACAGCGCAGGAGTTCAAAGAGGCCATCGCCGCAAGCAGGAAGATGGACGTGGAGATCGTTCTCTTCAATAAATACGCATGGGCCGACGTCACCGCTCCAGCCTACGCAAGCGAGTTCAGGAAGTTCGCCATCGAGGACTCGTACGGAATTCCATACACGTTCAACGGCTACAACTACGACACGCCCACTCAGATTGGCGGGATCAATGCAAGGCACGGAGCAGGAATGTGCCAGGCGAGCCCTGCGTGGAGAACGCGCGCCCTGGAAGAGTTCCGCAAAAGCGTTGACCTGGGCGCGAGCGGCATTCTGTTCGACGAGTGCCAATGGCACATGAGCCCGTATTGTTTCTCGAAGAGCCACGGGCATGCGGTTCCGGGGGCCGTCTTTTCAGGGGATGTGCCGCTCATTGAAGGGTTCCGAAGCATCGTGAATCCGGACGAGTTTCTGTTCGCGGGCGAATCGCCGTACGACCTCGAACTGCAAACCTATGACATGTCTTACTTCCGCATCGAACATGGATTTGTTCCGTTTGGCAGATACATCGCTCCGTTTGCGCCGATGTCGGTTGCAATCACCGGATGGAACGACCGGCAAATGATCAATGCCTGCCTGCTTTACCGGTTCGCAATGAGTTATGAGCCGCGCGACTTCCATGGAGAACTCGATGAAATGCCGGCGTCTCTCAGCTATGGCCGCGCAGTGGACGACCTGAGGCGCAGATATCGGGAGTGGATCTGGGACGCGGAGTTCCGCGATACGTTGGGCGCCAAGGTGATTGCGGGCGGCGCGCCGCTTGGCGAATATGCGGTGTACCGGCGCAATGACGGGCTTCGTGCGGTGGCCTTCGCCAACATGAGCGATACGGATTCGATCGTTTGCGAGGTTTTTCTGGAGCAGGCGGGGTCGGCGGGCTTGAAGTGGGTCTCTCCGGAGCAGCCGGAGGCAAAACCCTGGCCCGGCAAGCTGGAGCTGGCTCCGGGATCGGCTGCGGTTGTTCTGGAAAGCTGACGCGCTGGCGGGCCGTGGCATAAGCCATGTATTCTCTGGCCATGGTTCGGAACGAGGCTTCATCGGCTCCAGAAGGCAATTCGCTTTCCCAATCTTCTTCCTCCTATCTGCGCTCGGCCCGGCACCAGCCGGTCCAGTGGCACGCCTGGGGCGAGGCGGCCTTTCAGCGCGCCCAGGCTGAAGACAAGCCCATCCTGCTCGACATCGGCGCGGTCTGGTGCCACTGGTGCCACGTCATGGACCGCGAGTCCTACGAGAACCCCGAAACTGCCGCGCTCATCAACCAGCATTTTGTCGCCGTCAAGGTCGACCGCGACGAGCGCCCCGACGTCGACGCCCGCTACCAGGCTGCGGTTGCGGCCATGAGCGGCCAGGGCGGCTGGCCGCTCACCGCCATCCTCACCCCCGACGGCCGTCCCTACTTCGGCGGCACCTACTTTCCCCCCGGCGACCGCTACGGCCGCCCCGGCTTTGGCCGCGTGCTGCTCACCATGGCCCAGGCCTGGCGTGATCGCCGCGAAGAGGCCCTCGAGTCGGCCTCGAGCGTGATGGCCGCCATCGAACACAACGAGAGCTTCTCCGGCCGCGGCCCCGATCCCGATTCAGCCATGACGCTGGCGCTGGTCGACAAGATCGCCGCCTCCGCGTTGAACCAGTTCGACCCCCGCAACGGCGGCTTCGGTTCCCAGCCCAAGTTCCCCCACCCCTCCGCCCTCGACCTCCTCCTCGAAGTAGCCATGAACCGCGACAAAGGCGAGGCCGCCGTGGCCTTCGCCGTCACGCTCGAGAAGATGGCCCGCGGCGGCGTCTACGATCACTTGGCCGGCGGATTCCACCGCTACAGCGTCGACGAGCGCTGGGTTGTTCCACACTTCGAGAAGATGCTCTACGACAACACCGAACTGCTGCGCAACTACGTGCATGGCTTTCAGAGCTATGTTCGGCAGGATTTTCTTGAGACCGCGCGCCAGATCGTCGGCTGGCTCGACTCGACCATGACCGACCGCGAGCGCGGCGGCTTCTACGCCTCGCAGGACGCCGACATCAACCTCGACGACGACGGCGACTACTTCACCTGGACCCTCGACGAAGCCAGAGCCGTCCTCGACCCCGGCGAACTCGAGTTTGCCTCCGCCTACTGGGACATCGGCGTCCTCGGCGACATGCACCACAACCCCGCCAAAAACGTTCTCCACGTCAAGCAGACGCTGGACGAGATGGCCGCGCCGGGCGGCGATCTTGAGGCTCTGCGCGCCCTCCGCGACTCGGCCCGGCAAAAGCTGCTCACCGCCCGCTCCACGCGTTCCACCCCGTTCATCGACCGCACCCTCTACACCGGCTGGAACGCCATGGCCGTCACGGCCTATCTCGAAGCCGCGCGCGTGCTGCGCCTCGACGGCGTGCAGGAGTTTGCCCTGCGAACGCTCAATCGCCTGCTCGACGAGGCCTGGGACGGTGCCCAAATCCTCTGCCACGTCATCGCCTACGGCGAAGCGCATCCGGTTGGGGACGCGCCGCGCGTGCCCGCCACTCTCGACGATTACGCCTTCACCGTCCACGCCGCCATCGACGGCTGGCAGGCCTCCGGACACATCAACTTCTACCGCGTCGCAATCAAGCTGGCCGACGCCATGATCGCCCGTTTCTATGACCGCATCGCGGGCGCCTTCTACGACACCGCAGCCCCACCCGAAGGACAGGCGCCGCTGGCCGTTCTCAGCGCCCGCCGCAAACCCCTGCAGGACTCGCCCACCCCCGCCGGCAACCCCACCGCTGCCTCCGCCCTGCTCCGCCTTGAGGCCCTGAGTGGCCGCCAGGAGTATCGAGAAATCGCCGAGGACACGCTGGCCTCCTTCGCCGGCATGGTGGAGCACTTCGGCCTCTACGCCGGCAGTTACGGGCTGGCCCTCGAGCGCCTGCTCCTTGATCCGGTGCAGGTCGTCGTCGTCGGCTCGGGCCCTGAAGCCTCGCGCCTCCAGGCCACTGCCGAGGCGCGCTTCGCCGTCAACAAAACCGTCATGCGCATCGCGTCCCATCGCCTGGTTGCCGGCTCACTCCCCGAAGCGCTCCCCGAAACGCTTCCCGAATCGCTTCAGGACACGCTGCCCCACGTTACGCCGCCCGCGGGCGCCCTGGCCTGGGCATTGGTCTGCAAGGGCCGCACCTGCCTTCCGCCCATCACCGACCCCGAAGCTCTGCTCGAAGCCTTGGAGCGCTGAAACCCGCGTCAGCCGCCGCTCCCTGCTAACTCCGCTAACTCCGCTAACCCCGCTAACTCCGCTAACCCCGAGCACCCCATGAGCACATCTCCCGTCCCATACGTCGAACCCTGGCTCCGCGGAACCCACGCCGAGGTTCCCGCCGTCGCCCGCGCCGTCCTCCACGCCTTCGATCTTGCTCTCGACGACTTGACCAAATGGACTGCAGGCCTGACCGACGCCGAAGTCCACGCGCACCCGCTGGGCCTGCCCTCCGTCGCCTTCCATCTCCGCCACATCGCCCGCTCCACTGACCGGCTGCTGAGCTACGCCGAAGGCAACCCGCTTTCCATCGATCAGTTGGCAGCGCTGAAGGCCGAGCAGGGCGGGGAAGAGTCCCTGGCCGCGCTCCTGGCCGAAGTTGAGGCCTCCTTCAGCAACGCCGCCGACCGTGTGCGCATCCTCGCCACCGCCAACTTCGAAACCTTTCGCGGCGTTGGCCGCAAGCAGTTGCCCACCTCCATCGGTGGCGCGCTGGTCCACGTAGCCGACCACACCCAGCGCCACGCAGGCCAGGTGGTCACCACAGCCAAGGTGCTCAAGGCGATGCGGGGTTAGCAACTCCTCACCAACGAAGCCTCACAATCGATGCATCGAAAAGGACAGCCGGGCCTGAGCTGGCCCCGCGTCACTGAGCTCCATTCACAGCGAGCGTATAATTCCGCGCATTCCTGAGAATTGGGAGGGTTTGTATGCAAGAACCGCAACCCCGCTTTCTGCCTTTGGCCGCCAAAACCGCGGTCTGCCACACCATCACCTACTTCTTCATGGGCATTCTTGCCTTCCACTTCCTGCACTACGCTGAGCTCATCGCCCGCCCCTGCTCCGGCATGCGTCCCATGACCGACCCGCTGGTGAAGGCTGGCCTGCTTCTGCAGCCTTTGCGCGGCGTGCTTTTTGCCGCGGTCTTTTACCCGTTCCGGGAGCGCCTCTTCGGCCGCAGGCACAGCTGGCTGCTGATGGGCTGGATGCTGATCGCTCTGGGAATCCTGGGAACTTTTGCCGCGCCCGCAGGCTCGATGGAGGGCCTCATCTACACCACCACTCCCGTGCTGTGGCAAATGCGCGGCTGGCTTGAAATTGTGCCCCAGGCCTTGCTGCTCTCAGCATTGCTCTGCTACTGGGTGAACCATCCCGGCAAGCGGTGGCTAACCTGGCTGGTGAGCATCGTCTTCTTTTTGCTCATGGCTTTCTTCGTGTTCGCAATGTTCATGCCGCGGGGATAGCGATTGGAGTTCCGATGCCTTACGTTGCCTGCGCTTCGGTCGCCAGCGAATCAGAGATGTGCCCCATCTTTTCCTGCTTGGTCTTGAGATACCCGGCAAAGGTCTCCTGTGGCTCAACCTCGGCGGAGACGCGCTCCACCACGCTGATGCCGCCCAGCTCCAGCGCCGACACCTTCTCCGGATTGTTCGTGATCAGCCGGACCTCGGACACGCCCAGCAGCTTCAGCACCTCGGCCGGCAGCTCGTACGCGCGGCAGTCGGCGGCAAAGCCCAGCTCCACGTTGGCTTCCACCGTATCCATGCCCTCGTCCTGCAGTTCGTAGGCTTTCAGCTTAGCCATCAGGCCAATCCCGCGGCCCTCCTGCTGCTCGTACAGCAGAATCCCCGCACCCTCTTCGGCAATCTTGCTCAGCGCCAGCTCCAGCTGCAGCCGGCAGTCGCAGCGCAGCGAGCCAAACACATCCCCGGTCAGGCATTGTGAGTGGATCCTCACCAGCGGCGGCGCTGAGTGGATGTCGCCCATCACCAGCGCCACCAGCCCCTCCACCGCGCCCCCTGCCGGCGGCGCAGGTTCGCAGTCGGGCCGCGGCGCAGCCAGACGTCCCTCAAACCCAAAAATGCGGAAGGCCCCCCAGCGGGTTGGAAAATCCGCCTCGGCAACCTTCTTCACGCTCTCAAATCCCATGCTTCCATTCTACAGGGGGCAGAGATCAGAGATCAGGGAACAGAGAGACACCGATGTTTGCGATGATCCCCCATTCACCAGCCGATGCCGCCGACCCGCCACGGTCCTTCTGCTGATCTCTGATCTCAGATCTCTGACCCCTGATCCCTGCCCCCTGGTCCCTCGTTGCGGTACATTGAACAAGGAACGGAGACCAAGTGACCGACCGCCTCATCTGGATAACGCTGCTGGTGAAGCTCGGCGTAGTTGCGTCCGTGGCCAGCATCCTGGCGCGCGTGGTCACCTTCCGCCGCCTGTTCTTCGCCGACCATCGCACCTCCCGCCAGACCCTGGCCCTGCTGGCTTTCTTCCTCGTCCCGCTCACCCTCGGCGTGTGGGTGCGCTTCTGGGTGCCCAACTTTCTCGCCGCCGACATCTCCTTTGAAACCGTCATTCTGCTCGGCCTGCTGCTCGGCCCGCAATGGGCCATGCTCGGCGGCCTGGTGCTTTCCGCGCCCGCCGTCTATCACCACGAGTACATGGCCCTCCCCTTCAACCTCGCTCTCGGCCTCGCCGCCGGCATCCTCGGCCGTTTCGTCGAGCCGGAAGAGATTTGGTCCTTCACTCCCTTCATCGATCTCAGCCTCTACCGCTGGGTGCGCCGCAACCTGCGCCAGCCCCGCGTCGACCGCCAGATACTCCTCCTGTTTCTCATCTCCGTCATGGAGATGCTGCGCGACTGGGTAGCCCACGCCTATCCCCACCGCCTCTTTGCGCTACTCGCCTCGCAGACCTGGGTGCAGGTCTTTGTCTGGCTCGCGGCCCCCATCAACGTGGGTATCGCCCTGAAGGTGTGGAACGCCCTGCGCATCGAGCTCAAACTCGAAGAACAGAAGCGCCTGCTCCTCGAGGCGCGCCTCGACGCCCTCCAGCGCCAGATCAACCCCCACTTCCTCTTCAACACCCTCAACTCCATCGCCTCCCTGGTGCGCATGAAGCCGGAGAAGGCGCGCGAGATGACCGTCAAGCTGGCCAACATTCTCCGCGCCCTGCTCAAGGACCACGACACCTACGTGCCGCTGCGTGACGAGCTCAGCTTCACCGACGACTATCTGGATATTGAAGTGGTCCGCTTTGGCGCCGAGAAGCTCCGTGTGGAAAAGGAAATCGACCCGCGCACCCTCGATGTCCTCGTGCCCAGCATCCTGCTCCAGCCGCTCATTGAGAACAGTATCAAGCACGGCCTGGAGCCGCGCCTTCATGGCGGCACGGTCACGCTGCGCAGCCGCCTCGAGGGCGACCGCGTCTTCATCGAGGTAGCCGACGACGGCGTCGGCATGGGCAACCGCCCGGCCGCCTCGGCGCTGCGCCGCGACGGAGCGGGCATCGGCATGAAGAATGTGCAGGAGCGCCTCGAGGTGCTCTACGGCAACCAGGCCCGCTTCCAGGTGGTCAGCAATCCGGGGCGCGGTACCCTGGTCTCCATCGACATTCCCGCCAACCTGCCAGACGCGCCCTAGTCTGGCGTCTCGGAGTTTCGTGTCAATCGAGCGCTGTCATCCTGACCATCCCGGCTCGCGTCTCAGACCTCGAACCCAAACCGCACGCCGTCATCAAAGACAAACCCCATGGCGCGTAAGCGCCGTCCGCCGCACCGCAGGTGGCCGGGTGCCCATCCTTGCCGTCCGCCGCGGCGGATTTTCGCGGCAAGGGTGGGAGACCTCGAACCCCAACCAGAACGCCGTCATCAAAGACAAACCCCATGGCGCGTAAGCGCCGTCCGCCGCACCGCAGGTGCCGCGCAAGCGCCGTCTGCCCCACCGCAGGTGGCCGCAGGTGGTGCGGCTTACGCTTTGTCTGGGGCGGGTGTCGCTGCGGCGGCAGTCGCTGCAGCTCGGGAGGCTCGGGCTGCAGCGGTTGCCCGGGCCTTGGCCTGTGCCGCGGCCCATAGCTCGAACTCCTGTTTCACCGAGATGCCCGGCTTCCTGAACGGCCGCTTTCCTCCCTCGTGCAGAAGCTTGAGAAACGCCTCGTAGTCGTCCGCGCTGCTGGTCGCGGCGGGCGGAGGTGCGGCTGCCACCGGCATCACCGCCACCGGGGCCCCTGCAATCGCGGCGTCCAGCGCAGCCTTTTTCTTTGTCACTCCGCTGAAAA
>DATNHL010000022.1:0-24688 GCA_035604995.1 Occallatibacter sp.
CTGGCCTTCAGCCGCGACGGTGGAACAACCTGGACCAAGTACTCCGGCAATCCCGTCATCGATCTCGGCCTCAAAGATTTCCGCGACCCCAAGGTCTTCTGGCACGCGTCCAGCCAAAGCTGGATCATGGCTGTCTCCCTCGCCACCCAGCACAAGGTACGCTTCTACCGCTCAAAGAACCTCCGCCAATGGGAGCAGGCCGGCGAATTCGGCCCCGCCGGCTCCGTCTCCGGCGTCTGGGAGTGCCCCGACCTCTTCGAACTCCCTGTGCGCGAGTCCGCAGGCAAGCATGACGCCTTGGGCAAGATCGTCGACCACCGCTGGGTGCTCAGCGTCAACGTCAATCCGGGCGCGCCGGCCGGCGGTTCAGGCGATCAGTACTTCGTCGGCCAGTTCGACGGCTCTCACTTCACCGAAGACCATCCCGGCTCCGGGCCTCACTGGGCGGATTACGGCAAAGACTTCTACGCCTCCACGTCTTTCTCCAACACCCCGGCCGGCCAGGACCGGCTGTGGATCGCCTGGATGGGCAACTGGGACTACGCCGGCAAGCTGCCTTCGCTCCCCGGCCGCGGAGAAATGACGGTTCCCCGCAGTCTCTACCTTCGCCAGCCGCCCGCTCATGCCAGCCTTACTCCCTCCCAGGAGCCGCTGGTGCTCGTGCAGCAGGCCATCTTGTCGACTCCGTCCTTCCAACCCTCCAAGGCCCTGTTCGGCGGGTCGCCCTATCAGACCATCGCCCAGGCCAACGAGAAGATTGTGTCGGGCAAGCTCAGCGGCAGCGCCTACCTGCTCCGCGTCACCCTGGACCCCGGCGATGCCGCCGAAGCCGGCGTACGCCTACGCCGCAGCTCTGCCGACCCCAGCCAGCCCGCCGCCGAAGAGACGGTGGTCGGCATCACCTCCGCCACCGGCCACATCTTTGTCGACCGCACCCACTCCGGCAAAACCGACTGGGCTCCCGAGTTCCCGGCCCGCGTCTCGGCTCCGCTCAAGCATTCGCAGGCCAATTCGATTCGCCTCGAGATTGTGGTCGATCACAACTCCGTCGAAGTCTTCGCCGAAGACGGTGAGACCGTGCTGACGAATCTCATCTACCCCTCTGCGAGCAGCACCGGCCTGGCCTTCTACTCCACGCCCACGCCACCCGGCGTCGGCCCCGCCCTGGTCCGCGGCGTCGAATTCATCCCGCTGGATTAACCCGCATCGACCTACCGTCTTTCCGCAAGCAATTGGTAAATAAAAAGTCTGTCATCCTGAGCGGAGTTGGGAGCGTTGTTTGCGCCCAATGCAGTCGAAGGACCTGCGGTTCGGGACCGGCGCACGCTCAATCCAGAATCGTGGTGGACGCCCGCCACGGCCCCACAGCCTCTCGGTACTCGCCCGCCATGGTCTTCACGATCTGGGCAATGTGCCCCAGGTCGTGAACCACCCACGTCGCCAGCAAATTGCCCAACGTGACGGAGCCAAGCTCCGGATGCCTGCCCGGCCATGCGAGTTCTCTCTCTCCAACGCCAAGTTCGCGGAGAGCGCGAAGGCTCTCACCCCGCAGCCTGGCGAATTCATCCAGCAGCTCATTCACGCCCTTGCCGGCAATCGAAGCCCGAAACCCAAACCGGTCGAACGGCTCGAAGACCACCGAGTCCCGATGCTCCAGGATTATGCGCACCCGCGGAACCCAATCCGTCATCTCTCCATGGATCAGATGACCAAGCACATCCAGTGGGCTGAATGACTCAGCCATCTTTCTCGCGTTCAACCACGCCGGCGACTTCCCCCGCAGCAGGGCGCTCAGCACGGCTGGCGTCTGCGCCAGAACCTCAATCCCATCGTCAACATGAAACTCCATCCTGAACCTCCATTCTCGTCACCGCTTCGCCCATCGAGTACCGGCCCACGCACCGGCCCAAAAACCAAAGCCCCCAACCCTGTCTCCAAGGCCGGGGGCCAAAGCTGTTGGCGCTGAGCTTTTGACTGCCAGCTGTTAGCTGTCAGCCGTCAGCCGCCTCACGGCTTCACCCTCACCTTCGGTTCCACCGACAACCCCGGCCGCAGCGCGTGATTCGGGTCTTCGTTCTTCAAATCGGTAAAGTCGATGCGCACCGGGACCCTCTGCACCACCTTCACGTAGTTGCCGGTGGCGTTCTCCGGCGGGAACAGGCTGAGCACCGAGCCGGTGGCGCCGCCAATCTGCGTCACCTTGCCCTTGTAGGTCTTCCCCGTCGCGTCCACTTCGATCTCCACCGGCTGTCCGGCGGCCATGTGCTTCAGTTGCGTTTCCTTGAAGTTCGCCGTCACCCACAGGTCGTCGAGCGAAACCAGCGTCAGCAGGTTCTGGCCCGCCGACACGTTCTGATCGATCTCCACGCTCTTGCGCGTGATGATGCCGTTGGCCGGCGCCACAATCTTTGTGTAGCTCAGGTTCAGTTCGGCCATGTCCAACTGCGCCTGCGCCTGCTCCACCTGGGCCAGCGCGGCCTTGGCCCGCGCGCTCTGCAGCGCCACCTGCTGCGGACCGGTTTGAGCAAAACTCAATTGTGCCTGAGCCTGTGTTTCTCGGTCGTGCGCCACCCGGACTCCGTCACGGGCGGCCCGCTCACCGGCCTGTGCATTGTTGATGGCAGCCTTGGCGCCGTCCCGCGCCGCCACGGCGGCATCGAACTGCTGCTTGCTGATCACGTCCTTTTCCACCAGCGGCTGGTAACGCGTAAGGTCAGCCTCGGCCTTGGTCAAGCTGGCCTGTGCCTGGGCCACCTGCGCCTTGGCCGCCTCCAGTTGCTGTTCCGCCTGCGCCACGGCCGCTTGCGTCCCGCTCACGTCGGCGTCGGCCGAGCGCAGGTTGCTGCCCGTGTTGATGGTGGTGATGGGCACATTGACGTTGGCCGCCGCCGCGTTGGCCTGCGCCGTGGCCAATTGAGCCTGCGCATTCTCTACCGCAACGTCGTAGTCCTTGGGGTCCAGTTCGGCAATGGTGTCGCCCGCCTTGACCACCTGGTTTTCTTCCACGTCCACCTTCACCACTTGCCCCGCAATGCGCGAACTGACCTGAATCAGGTGCCCGTTCACCTGGGCGTCGTCGGTATCCTCGCTGAAGGTGGAGTGCCACCAGATCGCGCCTGCCGCCACTACGAGCACCACCAGCACCACCACGACGATGCCCCTGCGGCGGCTTTGCGGCTGAGCAATCTCAGTTTCTTGAACCGGCGCCGTCGGCGCAGGTGTTGGAGTCGAATCCGCCACGTTTACTTCCCTCCCAGATAATTCTTGTAACTCTGCCCCGAGCCCAGGGCACGCGCCAGGCTCAGCTTGGCCACATTGTGCCGGTAGAGGCTGGCTACATATTGACTATCTGCCTGCGCCACGCTCTGCTCAGCCTGGCTCACCGCCAGGTTGTCGCTCACTCCGTTGGCATACCGCTCCTGCGCTTCTGTCAGCGCTTCGTTGGCCAGGTCCACGCTGGACTTGGCCACTTCCACCAGCTTCTGCGCCGAGGCAATGTCCAGCAGCGCATCGCGAATATCCGCGTCCACCTGCGCGTTCTTGTCGCTCAACTGGGCCTTGCCGGTGTCCAGTTGCGCCTGCGCCATCTCGGCCTCGCCGCGCAGGGCAAACTCCGCAAACAGCGGCGCGCTCACCGTGCCGGTCGCGTCGCCGGTGCCGTGCGAGTGCCGCACGTTCACGCCGATGTCGCCGTAGTCGCCGCTGAAACTCAAGGTTGGCAGCCGGTCCGCGGTTGCCGCCTTGCGCTGCTCCTCGGCCGCCTTCACCTGCTCCACCATGGCCGCCAGATCCTTGCGGTTGGCGTGCGCCTGGCGAATGGTCGCCTCCACATCCAGCTCGTCGAAGGCCGCGTAGGGCGCCTTGTCGGCCAGCGTGAAGCTCTGCGCCAGCGGCAGGCCGATGGTGCGGGCCAGCGCCAGTTTGTCCTTCTCCCGCGAGTTCTTCGCCACAATCAGCTGCTGCTCCAGGCTCTGGTAATCCACCCGCGCGCGGAGCTCATCGAGCAGCGGCGCCGTCCCCGCCTGGTGATTGGCAACTGCCTGGTCGAGTGAAATCTTGGAAGTAGCCACCTGCGCCTCAACGCTCGAAACCTGTTTCTCATCGGCCAGCGCCAGCAGGTAGGCATTGCCCACCGTCAGCACCACCAGCTCGCGCGCATCCTCGGCGCTCAACTGAGCTGCCGCAAAACTATGCTGCGCCACCAGGTAGTTGCGCAGCGAAGCCACATCCACCAGCGACCAGTTCAGCGTGGCCCGGAAATCCTGGTAGCCGAAAGGTCCAATAATTGTGGGAAATCCCTTGATGCGCAGGCCCTCGGCCGGCAGATCGGCCTGCATCACCGCATCCTTGGCGCTGAAATCCACGCTGGGCAGCAGCGACTGCAATTGGCTCAGCCGCTGTCCGCGCGCCGACGCCGTCTGCGTTCCGCTCAGAATGATTCCCAGGTTGTTCTTGAGGCCCCTTTGGATGGCCTCATCCAGGGTCAGGTCAAGAACCTGTCCGGTGGCCTCGCCCGCAGTCACGCTACCCTGGAAGCTTTGTGCCGTGGGTCCCGAGGCCTGACTGGACGCAATCCCCGTGATTTGCTGGCCGGCAAGCCCGCCGCTCGCTGCCAGCACGCACGCGCCCAAAAGCGACAAGCCCAGCAACATGCCGCAGGGGAGGATCTTGCCTTTTCTTCGATAATTTGACGGAATCAAAGTCGTTCCACTCGCTTGAGAAGCTCTTCTGCCTGAAAATGTTTGCCCTTAATGGATGCACAAAACGGCCGGCAAGGTTCTTAATGTGTAGTGTAGCGAATTGCGGAAGAGGCTGCCCGGCCGCCTGTGGCAGGGCGGCCGTCGCATGCAACCTGCGAGAGCTGGGATTTGCCGGCGATTCCGCACCGAAGGGGGCTTCCCATGAATTGGATACGGCTTGCTGCTGTGGTGATCGGCTCGGGCGTCCTGTCATCCCTGACAGACTGGTTTTTTGCGGGCGACTGGATCCATAGGCGCTTTACCTACCCGGAGATTTGGCGCAAAGGTAATGAAGGCCGGGCTATTGCGCTTACCAGTCCGCTCCCATTCCTGACCTGCGCGATCTTTGCCTATGCTGCCGCCCGCCTGGGTCTCCATTCTGTGAGAGCGGCGCTGAAGCTTGCCGTGGCCGTGTGGCTGATCGGCCCCTTGCCGCTGATCCTCACCAACGCCGCTTTCATCAAGCTGCATCGCGTCTTTGTGGTCTCGTATGCGCTGGGCTGGCTGGTAAAACTGGCGATCGTTGCCATCGCCGCCGGCCTGTTTCTCCACTGACAGCTGGGCCCGCGCACGGTGGTCAGCAGCTTCCCGCAATCCGCTGCCCATGTCGTCAGGGCACAGAGCCGGAAGCCGCAACCTACCGGTTGGAAGCCTGCAGCAGTTGCGACGCCAGCGAACACAGGGCTTGGCGGCAGAACTCGCGCACCGCTTCGGTCGTCCATCCGGCAGCCTGTTGGCCGCCATGGGCGGCCAGCATTGCGGCGGTTTCGGCCGCGTTGAAGCCGGCCACGGCGCGCAACACAAAGATGGTGCGCACCAGCGTGGGCAGGCCGGCGAGCCAGTTCCGCGCCCGGTCCCGATCGGGACCGGCAAGCATGCTGAGCAACTCTTCGCCGGATTGAGCGGCCGCGTCCAGATCGTCGTCCTCAATGCAGCCGCCTGCAGCCTCCAACGCGCCGGGCGCAGCCAGGCCGGCGGGTTCCCGCTGCGCCAGCTGTTCGAGAGCCGCCACACACAACGCCCTGCGGCTGCTCTGGCGCGCTTCCACGGGGTCGTGGCAGGCCGATACATCCGCGTTGGCAATGGCCGTCTCCACCAGCCGGATGCTGTCCTCGCCTTCGCCCACCAGCATGGAGGCCAAGCTGTAAAGCCCCGCCGCAATCAGGTCGACCACGGCGTCCATCCCGTCCAGGGCCCTGGTCACGGTCGCCTCATCCTTCGGCTGGCCGTCCATCAGTTCGAGCACGCGCTCGCGGAACTCATGGGCGCACTCCGGTATGGGCTGGGCAGGAATCAGGCTGTCGCTCGCTGTGATCGTTTCCTCGGGCATAAAGACCGCTCCTGGATAAGCTTTTGCTAAATGGGATGCAATTCCGGCGATGAAGTCGCACTCATTCAGTCCTTATCCTCAACCCGCCGGGCCGGGGAGTCAATGTGCGCACTCGGGCCCACCTTTTTGCCTCCCATTAACATCCATCCCCGGCTCCATCTTGTATCCATTGCCTGACGAGGTGCTTTTCTCTCCGAAAACCAGCTCCCCCTTTCCGCTTCCCCTTTCCGCTTCCCGCGAAAACGCTGTAGACTGCCAACACGGCGAACTGGATACGCACAATGGTCCGAACCACGCAGAAACAAAAGCTCTTCAACGGTCGCGACTACTCCTGGATGCAGTTCAACCGGCGTGTGCTTGAAGAGGCCGAGGACGCCGCCAACCCGCTGCTCGAGCGCGTCAAATTCCTTGCCATTACCGGCAATAATCTTGACGAGTACGTCGAGGTCCGCCAGGCCGGCCTGATGCAGCGCATCGAGGACGGCTACCGCGAGCCGGGCTTCGACGGCCTGCGCCCCGACGAATCGCTGGACGTGCTCACCGCCGAGATTCACCAGTTCGTGTCCGCCCAGTACCGCTGCTGGAACCACCTCCTGCTGCCGGAGTTGCGCAACCAGCGCATCCGTCTGCTGGAGTGGAAGGAAATGGGCGACGAGGCGCGGGCCTATGCCCAGAGCTACTTTCAACGCGATGTCGACCCGCTGCTGACCCCCATCTCGATCGACCCCGCGCATCCATTTCCCCGCGTGCTCAACAAGGCTCTTTGCCTGGCCCTGCTGCTCCGCGCCAAGCGCCGCAGCTCCGGCCCGCAGGTCCTCGGCGTGGTCACAGTTCCACGCGCCCTGCCGCGCTTTGTCCGCCTGCCCGCCGCTGAGGGCCACTTCGACTACCTGCTGCTCCAGGACCTGATCGCGCAGAACCTCGCCGGCATGTACCGCGGCTACGAGGTGCTGGCCCGCGCCGCCTTTCGCGTCACCCGCAACTCTAACCTCTACTTCGAAGAGGAAGAAGCCCGCTCGCTGCTCGATACCATCCGCGTGGAGTTGCACAACCGCCGCAAAGGCGACGCGGTCCGCCTCGAAATTGAATCCAGCGCCGATCCCGAGATTGTCGAGCGGCTGCGGGTGAACTTTGAATTGGAGGAAGACCAGGTCTTCCGCTGCGAGGGCCCGGTGAACCTCTCGCGCCTGATGTTCTTCTACGGCGATGTGCGCCGCCCGGACCTGAAGTTCGCTCCATTCGCCCCGAAGGCGTTGCACCTGAGCCGCAAGTCGGCTAACATCTTCGACGAGCTGCGCCAGCACGATGTGCTACTCCACCACCCCTACGACTCCTACGACCCGGTGGTTGAGTTCATCCAGGAGGGCGGCAAAGACCCCGCCGTGCTGTCGATGAAGCAGACCCTCTACCGCACCAGCGAGGACTCGCCCATCTGCGAGGCGCTCATTGAGGCCGCGGCCAGCAAGGAAGCCACGCTGGTCGTCGAGCTGATGGCCCGCTTCGACGAGGCCTCCAACATCCGCTGGGCGCGCAGCATGGAAGACGCTGGCGTGCAGGTCTTTCACGGCGTCGTCGGCCTCAAGACCCATTGCAAGCTGGCCATGCTCGTCCGCCGCGACGAAGACGGCGTCACCCGCCGCTACTGCCACCTCGGCACCGGCAACTACAACAGCGTTACCGCCCGCTTCTACACCGACCTCAGCCTGCTCACCTGCGATCCGCAGATTACCGAGCGGGTGCACATGGTGTTCAACTACCTGACCGCGCACGCCGAGATCGACGATTACAGGCCGCTGCTGGTGGCGCCGCTGACCATGGCGGAGAGCTTCCTCGGCCTCATCCGCCGCGAGCAGGAGCACGCCCAGGCCGGCCGCCCCGCCCACATCGTCGCCAAAATGAACGCCCTGCTCGAGCCCTCGGTCATCGAGGCCCTCTACGCAGCCTCAAAAGATGGCGTCCAGATCGACCTTATCGTTCGCGGCCTCTGCATCCTGCGCCCGGGCGTCAAGGGCCTGTCGGAAAACATCCGCGTGCGCTCCATCGTGGGCCGCTTTCTGGAGCACTCACGCATCTTCCACTTCGCCAACGGCGGCAACGACGAAATTTATCTCGGCTCCGCCGACTGGATGCCGCGCAACCTCTTCG
Source organism: Occallatibacter sp. (assembly GCA_035604995.1). Classification (GTDB taxonomy): domain Bacteria; phylum Acidobacteriota; class Terriglobia; order Terriglobales; family Acidobacteriaceae; genus Telmatobacter. The sequence continues at coordinate 8,215 of DATNHL010000022.1, forward strand.
AGCGCTGCGAGGTCGTCTTCCCGGTGCGCGATCCGGCCGCCAGGGCCCGCATTCACGACGAAATCCTGCCCGCCTACCTCGCCGACACCGTCAAGGCCCGCCTGCAGCAGCCCGACGGCACCTACCTCCGCGCCGCCAAAGTCCTCAAGGACACCCCGCAGTTCGCCAGCCAGAACTTCCTCATGCAGTTAGCCGAAGGCAAAGCCGACCTCGACGCCATCCCCAGACCCGCCGCAGTGGCCAAGGCCGCAAAGCCGCCCGCGCCCAAGCCCCCCGCCAAAAATGCCACCGCCGCCGACTCAGCCAGGCAGCAGGCCGGACGCCCTCAGTTTGCCTGAGGGCTCAGCCTCCATAACCGGCACGTCAGCCAGATCTATCAACTAACACTCATAGAATCGATAACTTGCAGTGGCAATAAAACGGTTGACACACATTTTCCGATATAATCGTGCGCATACGACTGGCCCCGGCTGCGAATCGGGGCGCTCGAACTGCGACTTGGGCTGGCACTCAAATCATGCGATGAGGTGCCCCGTGCAAGCCAGCTTCACTCGCGTTCAAGTCCTGCCCGCGCGAGGTGTAGATTGCCTTTTATTTCAAGCGGTCCGCCCGTTCTCACCCTCACTCAAAAACTCCAGATTGAGGCAGAGCTTATCCGTAAGGGAGCGCTTCGACCTTGCGCTCGTTGCGGCCACGAAAAGTTCGCCATTCTCGATACAGTTTTCACAAACAGCCCGGGTCCACTACTGGCTCAGGCATCCGTCCAGCGGTTCCCTTCGATTGGTGTGGCTTGCGAGAACTGCGGTGCGCTTTACTACCATCTGCTTGGAACGTTGGTTCCCTTGGAGCAATTCTTCCGTGGCCGACTCGCCTAAACTTCTATCGCCAGAACAGATGGAGGCCTTTGTCCAAAAGGTGTCCATTCGTACTCCTGGAGTGCAGGAGCTAATCATGGTTTCTAAGGATCGCGCTACACTTGTTTTCTCGCAATGGCAGGATCGCATCCGTAGCCGTTCCGCGTGGGAGGCACCACTCGCGCTTGCAGTTTCCCTCGCAGTAACCCTTCTAACGGCAACTTTCACAGATCAGCCGTGGATCAAGGCCGGAACTATCAAGGGAATGTTTGGGACAGTCTTTTTGCTTGCATGTGTATGGCTCGTTTATGAAGTCATTAAGGTGTGCAGAGCCCCGAAGCTGTCAGCAGAGCGCTTCATTGAAGAACTCTCTACGGGAACGCACCTCGCGGACCTCTCCGCGTCCACAATAGAGCAAACGGAAACGAGGCAATGAAACACGAATACCGCGAAGGGACGAAAGCTGGCGAGAACTTCGAGCAACTGGCGCCGGGCGCCAGGCTTTGCTTCCGAGACCCGCGAAAGCACAGCTCTCAATCCGCATTATCTTCATCGATCTTTGCGAAAAGCTCCGGCAGGGAAAGATAGATCGGCGAGTTCGCCACCTCGAACCGCTCCTTGCGCACCCAGTTTCGGTCGCTGCAATCCCACCCCGCGCGCGTCTTCGGGTCCACAACCCAGATGTTCGGCACGCCGAAGTCACGAAAGTTGCCGGGTGCCCCATCCTTGCGACTCTTTTTTGTCGCAAGGGTGGGAGACCACGAACCCCTTGGCGCGCAAGCGCCGTCTGCCCCACCGCAGGTGGCCGTCTGCCCCACCGCAGGTGGTTGCATATAATTACGTTCCTTTGGCGCACAATCGAATCTGGAGACGATCGGCGATGCAGACCCTTTGGCCCTGGTGGGAAAACACGACTGGCGAGCCCGGGATCGCCCGTTTTCGCCGGCTTTTCTCCCCCACCGTATCTTCCACTTTCGTCCCATCCCCTTGAAAACAAGCAGTTTACGTAAAAAATGACCCTCAAATCACGCCTATATTCAAGAAAACAAATGACTTATTTTCTGAAAATCATGGCCCTTTGAAAAAACAAAGGACTTACGGGCAGCACAAGCTGCCAGATTACACGGCAATGTCCGTCAAACTGCTACCATTCAACTGAATTCAGCACAGGAGAAACGCCGTGTCCGCCACGCCCCGCATGTCTTTTCCAACATCGGTCCCGCCCAGTATGCCACCCTGGTCCAAAAGCCGCCGCCGGCACGTCCAACTCGATCCTGCTCCCCACGGAAGCGCCCCTTGCGCCCCTCGCAAACTGTTACAAACGTGTTAATATCGTTGCTCCAGGATTGAGAAACAGCAGCGAGATTGGAGCGGAAAAAGGAGCGGAAGAGCTGAAGTTTTTCCCTCTGCCGAACGAACGACTATGAACCTCTACCTCATGCGTCACGCCAACGCCGGGCTCCGCCGGGACAATCCAGCGCTCGACGCCAAAAGAGCGCTGATCAAGGAAGGCAAAGAGCAGTGCATGCTGATGGCGCGCTTCCTCTCGGCGCTCAAGGTGCAGGTCGACGTGATCGTCTCCAGCCCGCTGAAACGCGCCTTGCAGACCGCCCAGTTTGTCGGCACGGAGCTCGGCTACGATGGCAAGGTCGAGATCAGCCCCGCCCTCGGCCTCGATGCCGATTACGCTGACTTCCAGCAGATGCTGGCCAAATATGCCGACCGCGAGGGCGTACTCGCCGTGGGGCACAATCCCAACATGTTCCAGTTCCTCGGCCGCATGATCACCGGTAACGGCGGCGCCGCCATCCGCATGCGCAAGGGCTCCATCGCCCGCGTGGATATGGACCGCCATCCGCCCCTCCTGCGCTGGCTCATCGATCCGCGCATGGCGCGCTCCATCTATGCCAGCGTCGCAAAGAGTTCGCGGCCGAAGACCTCGCGGAAGTAAGCAGCCTCCTTGCGCAGCGACCACAGTTCCAGCTCCGCTCCCGTCCGCCCCGGCTCCACTTCGAGATAAACCCGCTTCGGATAGACCTTGGCCCTCACCCGCAGCACGTCGCTGGCGCGGTCCTGGTTCAGCGCCACCGCCAGCCGCAGCAGCACCACCGCCCTGTGCACATGCCTGTGCTCGTCGGCCGGAATGTTCCGCAGCGCCCGGTCTCCTGGCTGCGGACGGCTCTTGCCCAGGTAGCGCGCAATGGCGGAAACCGTCGTCCGCTGCACCTGCGTGTACCCGTAGATTTCGGAGCTCGACACAATGTACTGCGTGTGCCGGTGGTGCCCCTGGTGGTTGATGAACTTGCCCGTATCGCGCAGAACCGCCGCGGCCTGAAGCCAGCTCTCATACTCCGGCGGCAGTTCGTGCAGCGTCTTCAAATCCCGGTAGAGTTGAATCGCGTGCGCCCGCACCGGCTCGGCCAGCTTCGGGTCCACACCGTAGCGTCGCGCCGTGGTCAGCACACTCTCCCATCGTTCGTGCTCGAACTCCCGGTGCGCCGTGGCCCGCGCGTCCTGCTCGGCCAGCATCTGCGCCAGAATGCCGTCGCGCAGCCCCAGTGGCGAATAACGAAAGCCCGCCAGCCCAAAGCTCTCCAGCAGCTCCGCAAAGACCTCGGCGCCGGCCACGATAATCTCAGCCCGCCGCGGCCCGATTCCCGGAACCGCCTCCCGCTCGGCCACCGTCATCTTGGCCAGCTTTGCGGCCAGCTTGCGCACGTCTCTTGTCGCGGCTGTTCCGGCAGGCGCGGTCGCTCGCTGACCAGCCGGCTTGCTGACCCGCTGGCTCGCTGCCTTGCCCGCCCCGCCGCAAGCCTCCGCCAGCGCTGCCGCCGTTCCCGACGTGGCAATCACGGTCGAGACGCTGGCCGGCTGAATCTTCCGGTGCGCCCGCCGCAGCTCCCGCTGAATCCACCGCTGCATCCGCGCCAGCCCCTCCGCCGGCACCGGGTCACCGGTCAGAAACTCCTCCGTCAACCGCACCGCCCCCAGCGGTACGCTGATGGTTTCTTTGATCCTCTTGTGCTCGGAAAAGGTGATCTCGCAGCTTCCCCCGCCCAGGTCGATCAGCAGAACCCGCCCCGCCAGCCCAGGCCTCGCCATCCCGCCATCGGCCGCCATCACCCCCAGGTGGATCAGCCGCCCCTCCTCGAGGCCGGAGATGGTTTCCATCGTCCAGCCCGTCTCCGCCTTCACCCAGGCCTGAAACGCCGCCGCATTGCGCGCATCGCGCATGGCCGCCGTCGCCACCACGCGAATCAGGTCCACGCCATGCTCCTGCACTGCGCGCTGGAATCGCTTCAGCGCCTGGATGGTGTTGGCCATCGCATCCGGCGAAACCAAACCCGACTCGAAGACGCTGGTCCCCAGCCGCGTCACCTCGCGGTCCTCATGCAGCGTGCGCAACTGGTGGGCCACCACTTTGGCAATCTTCAACCTGCACGAATTCGAACCGATATCGACAGCGGCAAAAGTAGGCATGGGCTTTGCGTTGCTCTCCGGAAAGGGGAATCAGTCTCTCCGGCCAAGATACACGACCAAGCCTCACCGGCAAGCGTGCGGAAATCTCGATCGATGAAGGGCGAGAGCTTCATTCCCTGAGGAATGCAATTCGCGAGCCAGCCAGAACTTCCCACCACCGCCTCCGTCCAATCTCCAACCCGCAGGGAACTTTTCCCTTGCTCGCCGCATTACCAGGAGTGAAGGCCCAGGATGGAACCGCATGGAAGACGCACTGCCCGCGTTCGTTCTACACTCTGAGGCGGTCAACTCCGCCCCCATGAACGGCCCGCCCATAATCCCCGGCGCTGAAACCGACGAGCAGTTGATGCAAGCCTATGCGCAGGGCCGCTCCGCTGCGTTCAGCGCGCTCTTCGCCCGCTACCGCCAGCCGCTCTTCGGCTTTTTCCGTCGCCGTGTCCCCGACCCCGCCCACGCCGAAGAGCTGGCCCAGGAAACCTTCCTCGCCGTCCTGCGCGCCGCCTCCCGCTACCAGCCAACTGCCCTGTTCCGAACCTGGCTTTACGCCATCGCTTTCAAAATCCTCCGCGCCCATCGCCGCAAGGCCGCCTTCCGCGCCACCTTCCTCGGCGCGCCGCGCGAACTTCCCGAGCCCGCCGCTCCAGGCAGCCTCGATGTCGAGGTAATGATGCGCCAGGCCGTCGCCAGGCTCGACGCCCTGGACCGCGAAGTGCTCCTGCTCCGCGAGTTCGAGCAGCTCAGCTACGCCGAAATTGCCTCCCTGCTTGCTCTCCCGCTCAACACCGTCCGCTCCCGTCTCTTCCGCGCCCGTCTCGCCCTGCACAGCCTGCTCGCCGCCCCGCACGTCCCAGCCGCTCCAGCATCTAAGGAGGCTCTATGATCGCCACCTCCCATCCCGTTGCCCCCGAAGATCTCATGGCCCTGCTCGACGGCGAACTGACCGCTGAAGAAGCCCAGTCCGTCTCCGCCCACCTCGACCACTGCGCCGAGTGCGCCAGCCTCGCCCAGCAGTTCCGCGCCGTCTCCCAGTCGCTGAGCACGTGGACCGTCCCCGCCGCCCCGCCGGCCCTCAAAGAAACCGTACTGACACAGGCCACCCAAGCCGCCGCCTCCGCCAGATCGGACCGCACGACTCCCCTGGTTTTTTGGAACTGGAAGACCTTGGCCTTTGGCGGAGCCGCCGCAGCCGCAATTGTGCTCGCTGTCGGCTCCTTTTTGTTCACCAGCAAGCCTGCTCAGATTGTGAGTGAGAGGCAGATGACCGAGCCTCAAGCCAATCCCCAGTCCATCGCAGCCCCGGCCATGGCCACACCGAAACCCCAGGTCGCGATGGCCGAACAAAGGGAGATGAACTCACTCGCGGCAATGGATTCGCGAGTTGCCAAAGACTCGAACGGGCTGTTTCAAGGCGCGGCCGTGATGGCCCTGCCCAGCCCGCCCATGCCAAACCAGGCGAGCTTTGCTACAGGCGCAAGTGCTCGAATCAAGGGAAAAGGGATCGCTGCATCGACTGGAAACGCGGCATCCTTCGCCCCCGCCCCGCCCATGATCGCCCGCACCGTCTCGCTCTCGATCGTGGTCCGCGACTTCTCCGCCGCCCGCGGCGCCCTCGACTCGATCATCGCGCGTCACCAGGGCTACTCCGCGCAACTCAGCGTGACCACCGAGCAGAACGCCCAGCGCACCTTGCAGGATTCGCTCCGCATTCCCACCTCGCAGCTCGCCGGCGCCCTGGCCGAGCTCAAGTCCCTGGGCCGCGTCGAATACGAGACTCAAACCGGCGAAGAGGTCACACAGCAGCACGCCGACCTGGCAGCCCGCCTCCAGAACTCGCGCGAAACCGAACAGCGCCTGCGCGACATCCTCGCCCAGCGCACCGGAAAAATCGAAGACGTCCTGCAAGTGGAAGAGGAGATCGCCCGCGTCCGCGGCGAAATTGAAAGGATGGAGGCCGAACAGCAGGCCCTCGAGCACCGCGTCGACTTCGCAACCATCGATCTGCACCTCACCGAGGAATACAAGGAGCAGTTCAACTCCACCACTCCATCCGCCTCCACCCAGATGCGCAACGCCTTCATCTCCGGCATGCGCAGCGCCGCCGCCACCCTGCTTGGCCTTGTGCTCTTCATCGAGGAAGCCGGCCCGGTGATCCTGATCTGGCTGCTCATCCTCGCCGGCCCAGCCATTCTCCTTTGGCGCCGCTTCCGCCGGCTGCACGCCAGTGCCTGAGCCGTATTCAATCCCAGCTCGCCGTGCACTATGGCACAGTCACCGTAATGTTTGTGCTCGCAGCCAAAGTCGGATTGCTGGTGACCTCAGGCGAGTTCCCGGCCGTAATGGTGTACTGGTAGGTCCCCGGCGTCATGCTGTCCATCGCGCCCGTACAGGCTGAGATCGCGAGCCCACCCGCCAGGCTCCCCACCGCCAGCACCATCAGCGCCAGCCAACCGCGCGCCCTCCGCCGGATGGCCAACCCCAGCAGCACCGCCCCTGCCAGCGCCACGCCCGCCGTCCCACTGGCCGTCCGATTCCTCGCCAGCGGGATCGCCGAGCCATACGGATAAAAGTAGACCGTGCCCGTGACGGTCTGGCCGGCCGTGACTGGGGTCGCCACGATGGGCCCGTAGGTGCAGGTGGGTATCTTCGCCTCGGTCGCAGGGCCCGAATACTGGCAAACCACGCCGAGCGTGCCGGTGTTGGGGATCGCAGTCACCGTGTAGGAACTCGACCCCAACCCAGTCGACGGCATTGTGACGTTGGCCGCGGTTACGGCGAACTGCGGCGTCGCCGCCCAGCTCAATGCCGCGGAAAACCCAATCAACCAAATTGTCAGGAAGGAAAAACGAAGGCCCCGAACGTGCATGACGGATTCCTTTCCGCCGGGCCGCAGAAGCCCGGCCTGCACGGTTGGACGCGCCGGCTAACTGTCCGAATGCAATTTTTCAGACAATTTTCGCCTTGCCCGGCGCGAAAATCCCTGTCATCCGCCGGCTGCGGCTCTATACCCGGCGTCTCACGGCACGGTCACCATAAATGAAGAACTTGCCGTTGTATTCGTGCTCATGTCGGTTCCCGTGATGGTGTACGGGTAGGTCCCGGTTGTCAATCCGTTCCCGACGCCCACGCACGCGGAGATTCCCGCCAACCCAGCCAGCCCCGCCAGGGCCAGCAACGCCACCGCGAGCCATCGGCTCGCCCTGCGCCGCAATCCGAACCCCAGCAGCAGAACTCCTGCCAACGCCACCCCGGTCCCCGTGCTCCCTCCCCAACGGTGCGGCACGTTCGCCGCCTCTGGAGCCGGAAATGCCGTCAGCGGAACCGTTCCGGTGACCGTCGCGCCGGCGGCTAGTTGCTCCGCCCTGATTGGCCCACCGCCGCAGTAGGGCAGCCTGGCGCCCGCGGGCGGATCTGTGGCGTAGCAGGTGACCACAACGGTGCCTGCATAGCCGTCGACCGAGGTCAGCGTAAAGTTGCTGGTTCCCGCGCCGCCTGCGCCTATGGTTGCGTTTGTGGCCGCGACCGTGAATCCCGGCGTCGCCGCCGCCATTCCTGCGGCTCCCAACAATACCAGGCACAGAAGCAGCGAAAGTCCGATGGAAATCGAAAGTTCCCGAACTCGCATGACGGATCCCTTTCCACCGGACCGAATGTCCGGTCTGGCCTCTTGGACGACCCGGCAATTCAACCGTGTACCGATCTTCAGAGAATATTTTTGCACCAGTCGCCGACCTCTCGGGGCCGCGTCCTGCATTCAACCGTCCGCAACCGAGAATTTCTCCCTGCCCCGCCGCCGCAAGATCTTCATCTCCGCGCCTCAACCCGGCTGTTATCCTTGCTTCAATGGCCTTTTCTTCTTTATCCAGCTCCGACGCGACGCACCAGCGCTCCACCCAGGGCCCCTCCGCGCTGGCCACCTGGCTGCTCTTTGCCGCCATCTATCTCGCCGTACAGATCGGCTCGCTTTTCTCCCCACCGCTGCTCGACGACGTGGACGCCTCCCACGCCCAGGCTACCCAGCACATCGTGGATAGCGGCAACTGGATTACCTGCCAGATCAACGGCATCCGCTACATCGAAAAGCCCCCGCTGCCCTACTGGCTTGTCGCCGTCAGCTACAAAACCTTCGGCGAAAACACCTTCGCCACGCACCTGCCCAACGCGCTCGCCATGCTGGGCCTCTGCTGGCTCTCCTGGCTCTGGGCGCGCCGCGCCTGGGGCGCCCGCGCCGGCCTCTATGCCGGCCTCGGCGTGCTCACCGCCATCGGCCCGTTTCTCTTCACCCGCTTCATCATTCCCGAGTCGTATCTGAGCCTCTTCCTGCTCATCGCCCTCTACTGCCTCATCACCGGCCTGGAACTCGACCAGCCCAACCGCTTCTACTGGGCCTACGCCTGCGTCGGCCTGGCCCTGCTCACCAAGGGACTCATCGCTCCCGTCTTCTTTGTCGGCGCGGCCATCCCCTATTTGCTTCTCACCGGCCAATGGCGCCGCTGGCGCCAGCTCCGGCTCTTCACCGGCGCGCTCGTCTTCCTGGCCGTCGCCGCCCCCTGGCACATCCTCTGCGGCCTCGCCAATCCCGACCAGGGCCACCCCGCCGGCAACCACCCCACCATCGGCAACGTCCACGGCTTCTTCTACTTCTACTTCGTCAACGAGCACTTTCTGCGCTTCTTCTCGCTGCGCTACCCGCACGACTACAACAAGCTCCCCTTCGCCGCCTACTGGCTGCTCCACATGGTCTGGCTCTTTCCCTGGAGTCTCTTCCTCCCCGCTCTTGTAGCCATCGCCTGGAAGACCCGCCACCACTGGCTCCAGCACCTCCGCCACGACGCCGGGCACACGGTCGACTTCTACCTCGACCACGCCGTTCGCGAAGACGTGGCCTCTTACGTCATCGGCCTCAAGTTCCGCGTGCGCACGGTGTGGCTGCTTTCGCTCTTCTCCGCCTGGACGCTGCTCTTCTTCTCCATCTCGTCCAACCAGGAGTACTACACCTTCCCCGTCTGGCCGCCGCTGTTCATCCTCACCGCCGCGGTGCTGGCCGGCATTGAAGAAAAACGCGGCCTCGACGGCAGCCCCGAAGGCCATCCCAACAGCGGCAACCCCCTGCTCTCCACTGCCTGGCTCACCGGCGCGCAAGCCGTCTTCGCCGTTATCGGCGTTCTCGCCGCAGTGGCCCTGGCCTGGGGACTGTGGGACTCGCGCCACCTGCCCTACGTGACCGACATCGGCACCCTGCTGGCTCATCGCGCGGTGGGCGACTACACGCTGTCCATGTCCCACTTCTTCGACTTGACCGGCCCCTCATTCGCCGCGCTGCGCCTGCCCGCGGTCCTTGCCGCCATTACCCTGGTCATCGGCCCGGCCCTCGGCTGGCTGCTGCGCATCAAGGGGAAACATGTGGCTGCGACCGTCAGCATAGCCCTCACCGCGACTATCTTCCTGGTCGCTGCCCATATCGCCTTCGCCCGCTTCGCGCCCATGCTCAGCTCCAAACCCTTCGCAGACACGATTATGGAAAAGGGCACGCCGGCCGACACATTCATCATCTACGGCGAGCAGTCGGACGCTTCGTCGGTGGTTTTCTATTCCCATAACTTCTTTCACGGCAAGCCGGCGGACCTGGTGCTGCCGCGGTGCGGTCAGCATGGGGAGGGGACGCCGCTTCTGTGGGGCTCCTGCTACCCGGATGCGCCGGACATTTTCTTCTCCGAAGACCGGCTTTCCAAAGAATGGGGCACGGGCGAGCGGAAGTGGCTGTTTGCGCAGGATGTGAACCAGGGGAAGGCCGAGAGCCTGCTCGCCGGGCGGCTTTATCCTGTGCAGACTCTTGCCGACAAAGCCCTCTGGACCGACCGCTCCCTGCCGTAAAGAGGCCGGGGGTTCCACCTTCGCTGGAGTTTTATCGCGGCTAAGGCGGGCGCCGTCCGCCTCCCGCTCCGGACGGAGCGGGAGCTTTCAGGCAGAGGCAAATGCTGCCTTCGGCCGGAGACAACAGGAGCCTCCAGACGGAGGGAGCAGGGGTCCCCGGGCGGAGGGAGCAGGGGCCTTCAGGCCCCTGAAGGCGCTCTCGCAATAGTAGTGGCTTTAGCCACGGGCCCTTCGTTCCAGCTGCCCCAATGTTCAAACGCGGAAATACTCATCCGGCGCCGCAAGAAGTGTCAGGGCACAACGTTAGCCGTGCTGCAAACGCAATCGAGATCCAAGAAGGCCTCAGCCGAGGCGGCCCCTTCCCAGATCTCGAATCGAATGCAGGCCTTTCCCCCCAGCCTGCGAACCCGCTTGAATCGAAGACGAAAAAGGCCGGCTCGATGCCGGCCTTTTTTGTTTCCAACTGCGCGCCATCCCCTCTACGTGGTCGACCGCGGCTTGACGGTAATCGCTGTGACCGGCACCGTGCCGGAGGCCGGCACCGTGGCATCGGTAAGAACGCAATTCGGGTCCGCCCCGGGCGTGCACGCGGGCAGGTTGGGCGCAATCTGCTGGGTGTCCTTAAGCGTTTGCACATCGATGTAGTGCACCAGGTTGTCTCCTGCCGTGCCCACAAAGAACAACGTGCCGTCCGGCGTGAACGCGCCTGTCAGCGGAGCGGTAATCTCCGAGGCTCCATTCAGCGTCAGGTAGCCCGCGGTCCCGCTGCCCGGAACGTAGTACGGCAGGGTCGCGTTGCCCGTTGCCCCGGTGGGGGGTTTATAGGTAACAAAGGCGACCGTCGAATTCGGCGAAGGCACCACCTGATTCACCGAAGCTGCGTTTGCTGTGATTGTCGGAGACTGGCTCACCGACGCCGTCAGCACCAGCGGCGACAGAGTCTGCACCACGTTTGGCGCCGTGCCGGTCGTCGTTTCGGGGCATCCGCCAACCGGAATCTGAACGGCGATATCGGACAGCGTAATGTCGCTGCCGCTGGTTGGCGTGCCGGTAGTCGATGCGCCCAGAATGTGGTTCCCATCCGTGGTGGCGGCCAGAACATCGGTCAGAACATCCACCGAATTGTCCGTGGCCGCTCCCTGCGGATAGAAGAGTATGCCCGAGTTCCCAACCGTCCCCGACGGGCACCAGGTGTGCGCCACCGTAGGATTGCCGCTAAGAAAAGCTCCCACCCCGGGGATGGTGATGGCCAGGCTCTGCGCGCCGGGATTCGTTGGACCTGACGCGGCCAGCGGATAACTCGTCCAGCCCGTGTTCACGTTGTACACATACAACGTATCCGTGTGGCCGGCGCCCGCCGCCGCGCTATCGGTGATGTACAAGGTCTTCGAATCCGGCGTCCAGGCCGCCGCCGTGCCCATCCCGCCAAAAGTCGAGGAACTGCTGCTGGCAATCGTGTAAAGGTAGAACACCTGGCGGATTTGGTCATTGATGAGCAACTGCCCATTGTTCGGCGACACCGCCAAAACCACGCCCGGCGCGCCCGTATCCTGCTTGGCCAGGGTGTTGCTGGTGGTGTTGAAAGACATCAGTTCACGCTGCGACCCGAAGTAAAGAGTGCTGCCGTTCCGGTCCATCACCATCGAGTTCGGCACGTACGGCATCCTCACCGTCGAGCCCACCGTGCCGCTGAGCAACTCCACCGGCACAAAGTACTGTGACTTGCCTGGCGACGCTAACCACACGTAATCGCTGGCCGTGCCCGGAACCGTGATCTTCACCGGATTCGACGTAATCGACAAACCCGTCCCGTTCGTCCCCGTCACATTGATCGGAGCTGGATTGCAGGTGGTCGGCTGGCAGATCGCATACACCGAGGCCACGCCCGGGAACGTCGTCGTGACGCCTCCCGAGGCACCCACTGAAATGTCGATCGGGTCCGTGGACTGGTAATCCAGCGTCAGGCCGTTGATCGCGTTCCCATGCGTGTCCAGGATGGTGGTCGTCAGATTCTGAGCCACGCCCTGCGTGATCGTTCCCGAGGTGCTTCCATTCGCCAGCGTCACCTTGATCGACGCCGGCGGGCAGGTGGAGAAATAGCCGGCCGTCGAGGAGCCACCGGCCACCGACGCGGTGATCACCGTGGTGCCAGGCTGCTCGGCCGTAATCTGGTTAGTCTCGGCGTTGATTGAGGCCACACTCGACGTTCCCACGGCGTAATTCAGCGTGCCCAGCGCCGCCGGGCAATCCGGAATCGAACTCAGGCTGACCCCGCTGGGCAGCGGGCAGGCCAGCGTCGGGTTGCTCGCCGTCGTCACCGAAGGAGGCGCGCAAAGCAACTGCTGCTGGTTGTTGCCGCCCGTAAAGCAGCCCTGGACATCGAGCGGATTCGGCCACAGGGTGCCCTGCGAAAGACAGGACTGCGGCCCGGCCAGAGCCACCGACGTCACCTGCGCATGAACGTAAACCTCCACCGGATTCGAGGTCACCGAATTCGCCGAGGCCGTGATGTACGCAGTCCCATAAGGCAATCCGTTGGTCGCGGGCAGCGGGTTGGGAAAGCCGCAGATCGTGTAGTTGGGGATGCCGCCGCCCGAGTTCCGGTTCCAGGTCCCGGCGCAGAGGTTGCCCGACGGTGAAATATCCACCAACTGGTTGTTGGTTGTGCCGTAGGTATAGCTGGTCACGCTGGCCGCGTCGCCTTTGCACGTCTTTGCGGTCGGCGCAGAGATCTGCTGTGTTTGCCCAAAGGCAAGCGAAATCCCCGCCGTCTGCGGCGACAGAAAGATCGAGGCCACGTCTGTGTCCCTCAACCCGTAGCCCAGGCCGTTGCAAAAGTTCCCCTGCGGATTGCGGTAGCAGCCGGAGATCGAAACCCCGGCCGGTATGGCCACGCACAACAAACAAACAAGCGTCAAAAACCGCCGCATGAATCCTCCCCGCCCCGCCTCGTCAAACCGCGGAACGGTCTCTAGCGAATAACGTCAGAAAAATTTCGGTTGAAGCACCTTCAGAAACTCGCCAGACCGCAGCCACTGCCCGCAGGCCCGCGCCACTCCCTACACCACTCCAGGGAACAACGCCTCTCAGCTACGACCCACGCACCACCTTATCCCCGAAAATGCTCTTGTCGCGGCCCGCCGACATGCCCGAAGCTGGCCCACTGCCGGCGAAATCCCCTTCCTAGGCGGCTCCCGGCGGTAAGCTCTCGACTGCGGCCAAGCGGCTAAACCCGCTCGCAAATCTCCAATGAAAAGTGTATCAGGGCAGGGCCGTCCCCTGCAGACAGCCCGTCTCCAGGCTCCCTGCCTCCAACTCATTCCGTCTTGAGGCCCTGCACAAATAGACTCCGCTGCGTGTGGATTGGCAGCAGCCTTACTCCCCCGTCCCCAGGTACTTCGCAAACCACTCCACCGCCCGGTACATCACGTCCCGCCGGTGTTCCGGATCTTGAAACCCGTGCCCCTCGTTCGGATACACCACCAGCTGCGTCGGCACATGCTGATCCCTGAGCGCATGCCAGAACTCGTACGACTGCGGCGCCGGGCACTCCCCATCCCGGTCTCCCACCACCACCAGCGTCGGCGTCTTCACCTGCTTGATAAACGTGATCGCCGAGCTCTTCGCATACACCGCCGGATCGTCGTACACAGACGCCCCAAAGTACGGCGTCATCCACTGGTCGATCGAGTTCTCCCCGTAGTAGCTCTGCCAGTCCGAAATCCCCGCCCCCGCCACCGCCGCCTTGAACCGCTGCGTCTGCGTCACCGCGAACATGCTCATGAACCCGCCGTAACTCCAGCCCGTCAGCCCCACGCGATTCGGGTCCACCGGGTACTTCGCCTCCACCGCATCCACCCCGGCCAGAATGTCCCTCAAGTCGCCATACCCGAAGTCCTTCCGGTTGGCCTGCGTAAACTCCTCGCCCTGCCCGAAGCTACCGCGCGGATTCGGCTCCAACACAAAGTAGCCCAGCGCCGAGAACGCCGTCGCGCTCAGCCCGCCGCCCCCACCCCAGTGCGCTGTCACCGCCGCCGCCGGCCCTCCATGCACCTCCACAATCAGCGGGTACTTCTTCCCCGGATCGTAGTCCTTGGGCAGCATCAGCCAGCCCTGCACATGAAAGTTGTCACTCTTCCACGTCAGCGAAACGCTCTTGCCCCACCCCGGCTCCACCCCATCGTTCAGGTGCGTCAGCTGGATCACCCCCTCCAGCCCCGACGTCATCACCACTCCCGGCTTGGCCTCGTACACCTCCGTCGCATGGTCAAACGTGCTGGCGCGAAACACAAACGCCGAGTGGTCTCTGGTCGACGACAGGCTCAGTTCCATCCGCCCATCCCCCACGCTCCCCGGGATGCTGAAGACCGGCGCTCCAAAGCTCGTCGCCACGCTGGGCGCCGTCCTGTCCCCCTGCAGCCGGAACCGGACCAGCTGGCTGTTCCCCCCCGCCAGCTCGCTCACAAAAATATGCTGGTCGTCGCCCCACTCAATCCACGCCGGCGACGTCGGTCTTCCCTGAGTGAGATCCTGCGGCGCTCCGCCTCGCGCAGCGACAATCCACACATCCCCGCCTGTCGACCCCTGGTCGCTCATCAGCCCGCCGATGAACGCAATCGCCTGCCCGTCCGGAGACCACCGCGGCACTGCAATCTGCAGCCCGTGCAGCGCCCCGGAAACCTCCGCAGGCGCAAGCACCCCCTCCGGCCCTCTGCCCAGTTCCTGCCTGTACAGCTTCGCCACCCACCAGTTGTTCTCTCCCGGCGGATCGGCCGCCACATACGCCAGCCCTTTCGAGTCCGGCCTCCAATCAAACTCATACACGTGCAAATTGGCTGGAGTTATGAAATTGAAAAGCGGCGTCAGATCTTTCATCTCTCGCGACGCCATTGGACGGTTCGAAGCTGGCGGCTGCTCGTTCGCTCCATTCCAGTTTGGTGGGATGTTCACCGCAGCCACCCGCTGAATCTCCACCCCATCCTCGCCAATCACGCCCGACGGCGGCTTCATCGCCGCCAGCGCCCCGGCCGGCCGCGTCGCCCCCTCCACATAGAGGAACGCCACCCGCGTCCCATCCGGAGAAAACGCCGGCGCCTCCACATACCCCTTCAGCTCCGTCAGCCGCCGCGCCCCCCCGCCATCCACCCGCGCCACATACAAATCCGTCTGCTCGCCCGGCTTGGCGCAATCGGAAAAGAACGCCAGCGCCTGCGCGTCCGGCGCCCACACAATCTCGCCCTCGTGGCAATGCTGCTCCGCCTTGGCCGCCGCCGTCACCCGTTCGCTCTTGGCCAGCTCGTCCAGCGGAGCCACGCGAATCTCCGCGCCGTCCTTCCCATACTGCAGCCACGCCAGCCGCTTCCCATCCGGCGACACCGCCACCTGCCCCATCGAGTGGCCCCGGTTCAGCCCCTTCAGCACCTCGTCGATATGCGCCCGATCCGGCGCTTTCGCCGCAGCCGAGTCCTGCGCAGCCGCAAAAAGGTTGAAACTCAAAACCAGAACGAGAACAGCGCCGGCCATCAGCCCGGCGCGAAGACCTCTGCGAATCGCTGTCAAAAACATACGGAAATCCTATCAGGCAGAATCAGCCGCTGCGAAAGCCCCCGCCCTCGGCTTGGGCCTGAGAATTCTTGATTGAGATGACAAGCTCGCTTGATATTTCGCGCAACCTTATGTAAAGTCATCTTGTCTTTTAGGAAAGGAAACCGTCCATGCTCTTCTACTGCAACCAGCTCAAACCCCTCCAGCGCCGCTCCGGCGGCCAGTTCGGAACCTTCCTCATCCTCACCATGCTCACCTTCGCCTCCGCCCGCGCGGCCGCCGAATATAGCCTCGTCTCCAAGCTCGTCCTGCGCCTCATCGAGTTGCTCCCCACCATCCCCGTTGCCGCCATGATCTTCATCGTCGGCCGCTATCTCAAGCGCGAAACAGACGAGTTCGTCCGCATGCTCGTCACCCAGTCCCTCCTCTGGGGCCTCGGAGTCACCATGATCGGCGACATCGTCTTCGGCGTCGTCTTCGAAAACTTCACCACCCACGGCCTGTCGCAGATCTACAACATCGACGTCTTCTGCATCACCGCCCTGGCCGCCCTCTTCATTCAGTTGCGGAGAAACCAATGAAAAACCGGCTTCGCGTCCTCCGCGCCGAACGTGGCTGGAGCCAGGCCGATCTCGCCGACCGCCTCGAAGTCTCCCGGCAATCCGTCAACGCCATCGAGACCGGCCGCTTCGATCCCAGCCTCCCCCTGGCCTTCAAACTAGCCC
>DATNHL010000023.1:0-3241 GCA_035604995.1 Occallatibacter sp.
GAACACCAGCATGCCGAGGCCCAGCAACAGCACCACCTCGATCAGCATCAGCACCAGCCGGCTCGAGCTGAGGGCCAGCAGGAAGTCGCTGCGGCGCATGGGCGTCGCCAGGTAGCGCTTGAGCAGCTTGCGCTGGCGCATGTCCACCAGGGCAAAACCGATCCCCCACATGCCGGAGTTCATCAGGTTCATGCCCAGCAGGCCGGGAATCAGGAAGTCGATGTAGCGCGAGCCCGGCTCCATGGCGATCTCGCTGGAGGTGGCGACGGCCTCCTTGCGGCCGGCGGCCGCTTGCAACGTGTCGTCCACCTGTGCCTGCGCCAGCACGCTCTCCGGACGGGCGGGATCGTAGCGATAGCGCACGCTGCCGTCCGCCTGCGGAATCACCACCAGCGCATACTTGCCGAGGCGGAAACGGTTGAAGGCTTCAGGCTGGGAAAGCACATCGGCGTGAATGCCAGCGTGCTGCGGCGAGGCTTGGAGCCAGTCGATGGTGCGCTGCGCCCCCGGGCCAGCAACTACCGCGATGTTGGTGACACCGGCGGGCTTGTCGCGGAAGGCGATCCCCAATCCCACCGCCAACAGCAGCGGGAAGACGAACACCCAGAAGACGACTTCCCGCTCGCGCTGCAATTCTTTCATGCGCGCGGTGAGCAGCGCACGGTAGCCGGCCCAGCGGCCATTGGTGCGTGGAGGCTCGGGCGTTGCCTTGCGGTGTTCGGTTTGTTCTTCGATTGCTGCAGTCACGGAAGGGCTCGTTGAGATTGAGGATCTACAACTCTCGATGCCATAAGGCCCGTAGGGCCGGTCTAAATTAGCCCAGGGCGGAAGCCCTGGGTAAGCTGTTAAGAAAAGATCCGAGCCCCGCAGGGGCGGCACTCTGAACGTGGTGCCGCCCCTACAAGGGGCTCCATTAACTTTTTTGCCAGTCACCCAGGGCGCTTCCGCCCTGGGCTATTGTATTTCGGCCCTACGGGCCGTGCAGACTCAGCGATGCCCGTACCGCCCGCTCATCGGCCCGTTGCTGAAAAGCGTCTCCGCACGCTTTTCGGCCGATGAACCACAACTGACGGTCGAGAGCCGACAACTTCCTATTCCTCCCTCAAATGCCTGCCTGTCAGATGCACGAAGACGTCCTCCAGGCTCGCCTGGCGCGTGGTCAGGTGAACCAGCCGCCATCCACGCTCTTCCACCGCACCGAGCAGTGCGGGGATGGTCTGGTGTGCTTCGCGCACGCTGAGCGACGTGAGGCCGTCCTCTTCGTGCACCGAGTCCACGCCTGGCAGCGACTTCCAGAGTTCGCGTGCGGCGCCGTCCACGGGCGGAGCTACGGCGAATTCGACCATATTCTGGCCGCAGTAGCGCTTGATCAGCTCCGCGGGCGTGCCTTCGGCGATGATCTTTCCGTGATCGATAATGGCCAGCCGGTCGCACAAGCGCTCGGCCTCGTCCATATAGTGGGTGGTGAGCAGCACGGTGCCGCCGCGCTTCTGGAATTGCCGCACGATCTCCCAAAGCTGCCGCCGGCTCTGCGGATCGAGGCCGGTGGTCGGCTCGTCGAGAAACAGAATCCTGGGATTGCCCACCAGCGCGGCCGCCACCGCCAGCCGCTGGCGCTGGCCTCCCGAGAGCTTGCCCACCCAGGTGTCGGCTTTTTTGGTGAGCGCCATCTCTTCCATTACTGCTTCCGGCGAGTTTGGTTGCCGGTAAAAGCTGGAGAACAACACCAGGGTTTCGCGCACGCTGAGGTTTTCCGAGAGGCGCGTCTCCTGCAGCGAGATGCCCAGCAACTCGCGCAGCTCGCGCTCGTGCGCGCCCCAGTTGCGCCCGAGGATCTCGACTTCGCCGGAGGTGGGCGGGAGCAGCCCTTCGAGGATTTCAATCGTCGTCGTCTTTCCCGCGCCATTCGGGCCCAGCAGTCCGAAGCACTCGCCCAGGCGGATCTCGAGGTCGAGACCGCGCACGGCTTCCACCTTGCCGTCATAGGTCTTGAACAGATTGCGGCAACGGACCACCACATCCATGATGGAATGATAACGTAACGCCGGCGTCTCGCCGGTGCCCCAGGATTGGCGTGATAGTATTTTTCGTTTTCCAAAGTCCAACGGGCTTGCACTGATGAACAACACCTCTATCCGCCTGCCGCTCCGCGCCGCCATTGCCCTCGTCTTGATTGTTGTCCTCGCTCCTATCCCTTCCTCGGGTTGGGGTGCCGAAGGGCACCTGATGATCAACCAGATCGCCGCGAGTTACATTCCCGCGGATATGCCGAAGTTCTTCCGCCAGGCGCGGGCGCGGCTGGGATATCTGGCCTCGGAACCCGACCGCTGGCGCGACAAGCAGGACCTGCAGTTGAAGTACGCGCAGGAGCCCGAGCACTACATCGATCTGGAGCGTGTCGACTGGATGAGCGAATTCCCCCGCGACCGTTGGCAGTTCGTGCACGCGCTCTACGACAAACGCGCCACGGCGGCCAATCCTGACGAGTTGCTGCCGGAGCGAGTCGGCCTGGTGCCCTATGAAACGATGGAGGTCTACCAGCGTCTGCGCGAGGCCTTCCGGCAGTACCGCCAGCTCGAGAAAGATCACCGCCCCACCGAGGCGGTGGAGCAGGACATCGTCTTCTACGCCGGATGGCTGGGTCACTACGTCGGCGATACTTCCCAGCCCCTGCACACGACCATTCACTATGATGGCTGGGTCGGCCCCAATCCCAAGGGCTACGCGGTACACGTTGAACCCGCTCCCGGCGCGCCTGGCCTGCACTGGAAGTTCGAGGGGGTCTTCGTGGCGGCGAATATCAAGACCGCCGACGTCACCCCGCACATGCACCCGGTGCGTCGGCTAAGCGACCCGTTCCAGGACTATCTGAAGTTCCTGCGCGGCAGCCACAGCCTGGTGGAGAGGCTGTATCAACTGGACAAGGCCAAGGCCTTCGACGGCGCGGGCACGCCCGAGGGCAAGCGGTTCGTGGCTGAGTGCATGGCCTCCGGAGCGCAGATGCTGGTCAACATTTGGTACACCGCCTGGCTGGAGAGCGCCGAGACCGAGCCGAAGAAGGAGTGAACGGTATCTGATTCTGGGGTTTCGGGAGGGCACGACTTCAGTCGTGCCGAACGCTTAATGTCATCCCGAGTGAAGCGCGAGGAAGCTTCTTGCGACCGAGTGCGAGCGAGGGATCTTGGGGTTGAAACCAAGGAGGTACATAGACAGAGCGTGCACCGACTCCGTGAAGCACAGA
>DATNHL010000024.1:0-26911 GCA_035604995.1 Occallatibacter sp.
CCCTCGCACATTTCGATCGTCGTGGTCTTCCCTGCCCCATTCGGCCCAAGCAGCCCGAAGCACTCGCCCCGGGCCACTTCGAGGTCCAGGCCGTCCACGGCCACCACATCGACGAATGCCTTGCGCACACTGCGAAGCAACAGTGTCGGGCCGTTCCCTTGCGCAGATTTCAGGGTCCCTCGATCCGCCCCTCCCACACCCTCACTCATGCCGCCGACCTCCAAGTCTCTCGTCCCATTCGTCTTCGACCCAGAGTACCGTATTCTTGTTTCACTTCGTCAAACAATCCTTAGTGCCTGGCCCAAGGCTCGCCCAGGCACTACGCAGCGTGCCGCATCCTTTACGCGGTCGCCGCGGCGACCGGAAAGGGTGGGAAACCACAAACCTCAACCGGCTTCCTCATCAGAGCAGTTTCCATGGCCCCCAACTCCGGGTAAACTAGATGCATGGCGGAAATTCAGCGCAGAAAAACACCTACAGTCAGAATCGGGAACGTTCGCGTCGGCTGGGAGGTCCCTGTCGTCGTCCAGTCCATGACCAACACCGACACGGCCGACATTCCCGGCACCATCGAACAGGTCGCGGCACTTGCCCTCGCCGGCTCTGAGATTGTTCGCGTCACCGTCAACAACGAGGACGCTGCCGCTGCTGTTCCGCACATCGTCGAGGGTCTGGATAAGCGCGGCATCTGCGTCCCCATGGTGGGCGACTTCCACTACAACGGCCACCTGCTGCTCAAGAAGTTTCCCGCCGCCGCAAAGGCGCTCGCCAAATACCGCATCAATCCCGGCAACGCATCGATCGGCAAGAAAGATAACGACAATTTTCAGGTCATGGTCGAGTGTGCCGTCGAGAACCAGAAGCCGGTCCGCATCGGCGTCAACTGGGGCTCGCTAGATCAGGCCCTCCTCACCCGCATGATGGACGCGAACTCGAAGCTTGCGGACCCGCTCCCTGCGCGCGACGTCATGATGGAAGCCATGGTGGTCAGCGCTCTCGAGTCAGCCAAGGCCGCCGAGCACTACGGTCTCCGCCCCGACCAGATCATTCTCTCCGCCAAAGTCTCCGGCGTCCGCGACCTCTTCGACGTCTACACCTCGCTTGCGGCCCGCTGCAACTACGCCCTGCACCTCGGCCTCACCGAAGCCGGCATGGGCGCGAAGGGTCTCATCGCTTCCACAGCTGGCCTGGCGCCGCTGCTGCTGTCTGGCATTGGAGACACCATCCGCGTCTCGCTCACCCCCAAGCCCGGCGGCGACCGCACCGAAGAGGTGCAGGCCGCGCAGCAGATTCTTCAGTCGCTCTCCATTCGCAGCTTCATGCCGCAGGTCACTAGTTGTCCCGGTTGCGGCCGCACCACCAGCACCTATTTCCAGGAGTTGGCCGAACAGATCCAGACCTACCTGCGCACCTCCATGCCAGAGTGGCGCAAGAAGTACCCCGGCGTCGAGGAACTTAAGCTCGCCGTCATGGGCTGCGTCGTCAACGGCCCCGGCGAATCGAAGCACGCCAACCTGGGAATCAGCTTGCCGGGCACGTTTGAGGAGCCCAAGGCCCCGGTCTACATCGATGGCAAGCTCTCCACCACGCTACGCGGGGACACCATCGTAGCCGACTTCAAGCAGATCCTCGACAAGTACGTTGAGACCCACTACGGGCAAAGCGCGAAGAGCGAAGAGCTGGTGGGCGCGCGGTAGCGAGATGCGGAGATCTCAATGAATGCTGACTCTGGGGAATTCACAACGCAATGCGAGTGGTCTGAATGGCTCCCGTTTCCTGATCCGCGCCAATGTGGCGTTCTTATTGCACCTCTTGGCCCTGGATGTTACCAGCTTCGATGTCGGGACCAGTTGGTGCTCTTCGGCAGGAGCGATCATGTAGCTTACCGCATGTCATCCTTGCTTCCTAAATCGGATGATCCTTCCGCTGTACTTGGTTGTGGGCATAGATCGAATGACGCAAAACGGAATTATGTTATGACGAATATCAATAAAATCGGATATCAGACGATCGCATGTTCGACGCATGAGCAATCTGTTAAACAAGAAAACCTATTGCGGAATAGCGGGACAAGCTACCTTTTCAGCGAACGAGATTAGATTCGGCGTCCCGAGTCTCGCCGTAGGACCCGGGACCTCATAACCTTAGAAGCCAGCCATTCAGGGAACGTCGCAATTATGCGTATTCGTACTCCAATGTCTCCGAATCGACCTCGATTCGCTTGGGTGGCGCGGTGCTCTCCTCGTCGATATGCTCGAAATTCCTCGTGACCCGTTCCGCCTCATCGCGCAAACCCCGACCCAGGTTCAGAGCCACGGCGCGAATAAGCAAATCACTCTTCGATCCGATGTTAACCGCCCCTGTTTCCCACTTTGAAAGCGTTGACTTGTCGGTATGCAGGATACGCGCGAACTGCTCGCCGCTCATCCCCAGGTACTTGCGCAGATAGCGCACCTCCGCTCCCGTCAGCGGAGACATGTTGGTCACGAGAGCCATCGCTACAACGCGCAGCAGCCCATCCAGATTTGGAATGATGGGATCCTCGTTCCCGCAAGCGGGGCATTTGATGATCTCGATTCCCTTCAAAACCACATTGTCGAGACCGCTTTCACGAAAACGATAGGTCCCTCTTTCCACCCGCGCTTCGCCCCCACAATCAGAACAAAGCGACACGATGCTTGACGACTCTAACTCTCTTGGCATCCCCATATCCCTTCGAGCAAAAGGAGTTTTGCATCCGAAGATCATCTCCGGATGCTGAAGACCGTGATCAGGAACCCTGTAGATTCATCCTTGAAGCAAAAGACCACTGCCAATGGCCTGCCTTCCAGATCGGTTCCTTCCATCTTGTACTTCCAATCGCCGGAGCGAATATCCGGTTCCGGCTCTTGGAATATATTCCCTGTCTTGAGAACATTGTGCGCATCCAGGATGTCAAGGCCTTCATTTGCCAGCTCCTCTCTGAAATGCTTACCCGGGATCAGTCTTCCGGCCGACAGGCAGTAACGGACAAGGTCCGCCGCTTCTGCCCGGGCTAAGCACCTCACTGGCATAGTTGTGTTTTATACAACTTTAGCATATTTGTCAATAGAAATCGCGCCCGACTGCTCCGGCAGTAGGTTGTGGCGTGGATGTCGGGATTAATCCCAACCCTCACTTCACCCTCCTGAAGTCGAGAGTAGCCAGGTTCATTTGCCCCTCGGTCACGATGTGGACCGTCAGCACCACTTTGCCTTTCGGCAGCCTGAGCTTCGCAATGCCTGGCGCAACATTCCAATGGTGCCACTGCCGCCAGGCCACCGGATCCGCTGCATCGAACGTGCTCGCAATCGTAAGCGATCCCGTAGCATCCTTGCCATTCACGTCGAGAGAAATGCTTCCCCCGCGGTTCGATGTATAGAGCAGATCGGCTGTATACTCGCCCGCCTCGGCCACCTGCACCGTCACATTGAACCACTCGCCGGGCACGGTCCAGCCCACGTAGAGCAGGTTCGCCGGGGGCACAACTTTGTCGAAGGGGTTGTCGTCGATCTTGGGGTCGAGGCCGAACTTGGTGTACGACGTGTCCACCCCCTCGTTCATGCGGAACTCGTTCAGGTAGCTTCCGTTGGCGGGGTTGAGCGCGCCGCTGCCGTTGTTTTTGGCGTCCGAGTCGTGATAAGCCACGCCCTCGCCGCCCAGATCGTAATAGGCGCACAGCACTTTGCCAGGAATCGCCTGAGCTCCGCCCTGGTAGCGGCTGTCGTGGTAGGGAGTCCCCTTGTAGTGCCTGAGAAAGCCGCCTTGCTGGGCGCAGAGCAGGTCGGCGGCAAAGACGACGGCGAAGATCGCAATGATCGACGGGAAGCGACGGAAGGTGGGTTTCATAGGTGTGCAGCCTCGTGCTAAAGCGTTCGTGCAACAGACCGCCGATCCGTGGCGGGCTGGGGCCTGAGCAAGAATACTCCGGGGTTGCGGTTGATGAATCCATGAGCTGGCTTCTCCGCAAGGGAGACTCACGGGGCGCGCGGCGGCAGGAACGGGTTTTCGATGCGCAAGCCCTTGACGACCTGCCCATGCTGAAGGTCTTCCGTATAGAGTGTTGTGCAGCCAGCATCCAACGCCGAGGCGATGATCAATCCGTCCCAAATGGAGAAGCCGTATCGTTCACTGATGCGTTGCGCATCAAGGTACGTCTCGTAGGTGAGAGCCCTCGGGTTCGGGCACAGCATGGTCGTACTCAGAACCACCCTCTTGACCTCCGCCCAACTCATCTTGAACTTGGTGCATGCAACCGAAGTCAGCTCGTTCAACACCTGAACGCTGATCACGCCCCCTTGAAGCAGGATGCGCTCGGCAGTCAGGGTCTTGTCGCCAGACGGCGTGAAGGCGTACAACACAACATTCGTATCGGAGAATGGAGGCGCACTCATGCTTCCACGGGCTCGGAGGATTTGAGCACTTCGCGGTCATACAACTCCGCGCGGTTGAACTTGTAGCCGGGAGGCAAAGGCCGCCGGAGCTGGCGGATCATCTCCAATGCCTCAAGCCTGCGTTGGTCGCGCGAAACCTCAAAAGTACGGTCCCCAGCTACGGTGATCTCGATCTCGTCGCCATCCTTTAATTCGAGCGCCTTGACCACTGCGGCGGGCAACCGAACCGCCAAACTGTTTCCCCATCTTGAAACCTGCATTTTGCCCTCCATGGATATACGCCATGATTGTATATCATCTTAGACTTAAGTGCTCTTTTCAACCCGCCCAGCCCACGCTAGCATTCTCACATTTCCCGGAAAGAGCTTTTATGCGCTTTCGCCCGTCGCACCGGCTCGTCGTGCTTGCCTTGGCCTCTGCCATCCCGGCCCTTGCCGGCCCAGCAAAGAACTGCGTCCCCGCCGACCAGGCCGCCAGGCTGATCAACAAGGACGTATGCGTCAGCGCGCACATTTACGACGTCGTGCAGCTGCCGGATGGGACGCGATTCCTCGACGTCTGCACGCCGCAAACGCCGGACGACGCCTGCCGCTTCACCATCGTCAGCCTGTGGGAAGACCACGACACGGTCGGCGAGTTGCGCAAGTACCGCGACATGGACGTACAGGTGCGCGGCATCGTGCAGCCTATGCACGGCCGAGCCGGAATGGTCCTGAGCCACGCTCGCCAGTTCTACGGCGACCCGCCCAAATTCAAGCCCAACCCCAGGCTGATCCGAGGCTTCAACGCCGACCAGTCCCGCCCGCCCATCAACGACCCCAACCTGCGTGCCCAGGGCGCGGGGCGCGGCTTCATGAACTCGCGCGATCAGGAAACCCGCCCCGCCAAATAGCCCCTTCACCACTCCCGGCCGGCATGGCGGCGGAGTTCATCCAGCGGATAGCGGGTCCCGCGCCACTCCACGCCGTTGCGCGCCAGCGTCAGAAGAATGGAGCGCAACACGGCGAACAGCACAATGCCACTTGCTGGAGCGAAGAAGACCGCCACCCAGGGCGAGACCTGCGAAATGCGGCGGTTGGCGAAGTAGGCCAGGACGATGGAGGCGCAGGCGACCACCCCAGCCGCTGTGGCCCATCCGCCAGCCACCAGCGCCGCCAGCGGCAGCACGACTTGAACGGCCAGCCCCAGACAGGCTAACAAAGCCAGCGCCGTCCGGTAGCGGTACAGCGCAAAGCCATTTTTTTCAATCAGTCTAACTACGCCCAAGGCGCCTCGCAGCCAGCGGATGCGCACCAGGCCGGGCCCCAGCGCGAACCGCTGCGCATAGCCGGCGCGCTTGATCTTCCAGCCCAGCCGCAGGTCCTCCAGCACCTCCATGCGCAGCGCTTCAAAACCGCCCAGCCGATCGAAGACCTCGCGCCGTACCAGGTTGAAGCCGCCCGCACCAAAGAAATCCCGCGCGCGCGGGTCGGTTACTTTCCACAGGCGGATGTTCCACTGCGAGAGTACGCTCATGGCGGCCAGCATGGCGGCCTCGCCGAGTGTCTCGAGGATAAGCGTGAGCCCCAGAACTACGTGATCGGCCTTCTGGCCCAGCGCATAGCGCAAACCCAGTTCCAGCGCCCGGGGATCAAACAGAACATCTCCATCGGTAAACAGCAGCCACGGCGCCGTCGCCCGCTCCGCGGCCAGATGCATGGCGTGCGGCTTGCCCAGCCACCCGGGAGGCAGTGCGCGATTGTGAATCACCTCGATGCCGTGCGGTCCTCCGGCAGCCCGTGCCTCGGCGGCCACCGCATCCATCAACTCGCCCGTCCGGTCCGTCGAGCGGTCATCCACCGCGATGATTTCAAGTCGCAGCCCCGTCGAAGCCAGCAGCGACCGCAATGTTGCCTTGATCGCCGCCCCTTCATTGCAGGCCGGCACAATCACCGTCAGGTCCGGCTCATCGCCGGCAGGCAATGCGGGCAGCGCCGCCCCGTCCGCGCCCGTCAGGTCCGGCAGCGAGGGCACTCCCCGCAGAGCCGCCACAGCCTGCCAGAGCCAGCCCAGGGCTAGCAGCCAACAGAGAACGAGAAAGACCTGCGCTGCAACCTGCCCAGCAACCATACAGTCAGTATCGCCGACCTGCTCGCCCCGGGCTGCCTGCCAGACTGGCCCCTGTTCACCGCATCAAGCCGGCGTCGGCGCATCGTCCAGCAGCGGCGCAAACCGTGACCCGAACAGGAGAATGGTCCCGGAGATGACCAGAAAAATCAGCGTCACACCCAGCCCAATGCGCAAGTTCGTCCGGTCGGAGATGGCGCCGATAATCGTTGGGGAAAACGTATCGCCAAAGGCATGGATGCAAAACAGATTAAACGAAATTGCCGTCGCCCGAACCGGTGCAGAGACCGAATTCACAATCGCGGCGTTGAGCGGGCCGGTGTTGAGGAAGACAAAGAACTCGGCCGCAACCAGAGCCGGGATGGCCCAGGCGGGCGGGCCAAAGAAAACCAGCGCACCGCACGGCAGGGCAAGCGCCACACTCCAGAACGAGAGCAGGTAGAGCGCGCGGTGATTCGTCCTCAGCCAACGCTGGGCCAGCCATCCGCCCACTGCGGTTCCAACAATGCCGTCGGCAGCTGTGATGGCCCCGACAACCAGACCTGCTTTGGCGACCGAGAGGCCTGCAAAGCGGCTCAAGAATGTCGGAACCCAGTTGGAAATCCCGCCCATGGCAAACGTCAGCATCGCGAGGCCAAAGGTTGCCGTCAGAAATGCCGGATTCGTGAAGAGCCCCAGAACCGTGCTGCGGTCAGCCGTAGCGCGAACGTGGTCGCTGGCGCCGCGTTCCGGTTCGCGGCCCATCCACCCGTAGAGGGCGGCCACCACCAGGCCGGGAATGGCGCAGACGTAGAACGGCTCGCGCCAGCCCCACCGCGACCCCATCTCCCCGCCCGCCAGGTAGCCCAGCGCCGCGCCCACGGGAATCGCCAGATAAAAGACCGACAGAATCCGGTTGCGGTCTCGTTCGGGATAGAAGTCGGCCAGCACCGCGGGGGCGAAGATTCCGAAAGTGGCCTCGCCCACGCCCACCAACGCATGGCGGACGAACAACGCCCAGTAGCTATGCACCCAGGCTGTCCCAAGTGTCGCCAGGCTCCAGAGCACCGCGCCTGCCACAATGAGCGGCTTGCGGCGAAAATGGTCTCCGAGCCAACCTGTGAGCGGCGCAGACAACATGTAGACCACAAACAGAGCCGTTGTCAGCGCGCCCATTTGCTGGTCGGTCGCGTGGAACTCGCTTTTGATCAGCGATACCTCGCCCGGCAGGATGTAGCGGTCAATGTAGTTGAGCAGGTTCAGCCCGATGAGCAGCACCAGCGTGCCCACAGCGGGGTTCAGCGGCGCGTGCTTTGCGATGGAGATGCTGGACAAGCGGCCTCAGTCATGCGAATCTGCTGGACCGAGTGTACACAATCCCCGCAAGAGCTTGCCCTGCTGACTCGCTTCCCTCAGGCGGCCGACCGCGGCCACCGAGCCAACACCGTGGTCCCAATCCCGCCCCGCGGCCGAAACACGCCCTTCACCTCTGCCCACACCGGATCGCAGGCCTTCACCACGTCTTCCAGCACCTGGTTCACGATATTCTCCTGGAAGATCCCAAGATTGCGGTAGCAGAACAGGTACTCCTTCAGGGACTTCAGCTCCAGGCAGCGCTCCCGCGGCATGTAGCGGATCGTCAGCACGCCAAAGTCCGGCAGCCCGGTTTTGGGGCAAACCGAAGTCAGTTCCGGGTCGTCGATCAGAATCTCGTAGCCGGGAAACTGGTTTTCCCAGGTCTCGATGGCGGGAAAGGTAAAGTCCAGCCCGGCCTTGGCGTGTTCGTCGGTATAGCGCGGTCCAGCAGCCATAGCCCCATTGTACGTGCGCCGCCGTTCGCAGGCCACATCCCCCTCGCGCAGCATTTGCCTCATTCAAAACGCATTTTCCTGATTCCTCTGAGCTTTTTGAGCGTCCTATATACTGACCTTGGTTAGATGAATGGCTGAAGAGAGAAAGCAATCGGGCCGGCTCTGGCTTTGGCTGGGCGCGGCCGTTCTTACGGTTCTCGTATTCTTTGTGGCGCGCGCGCTCACGCGGGAGCGTCTCACGGTGCGTGCGGTGCGCGTGAGCCACCAGCAGCTGGTCAACACCATCAGCACCAATGGCCGCGTGGAGCCGGTTGTCAACTACCCGCTCTACAGCCCCATCGCCTCCACCGTCAAAGCAATCTACGTCCAGCAGGGCGACAAGGTCGCGGCCGGCAAGCTGCTGCTGGAGGTCGACGACGTCCAAGCCCGCGCCCACGTGGCCAGCGCCGAGAGCGGCGTTCAGACAGCCCACGCAGCCCTCGATGCGGCCAACCGCAACGGAACCCTGCAGGAGCGCCAGGCAGCGGCAGCCGAAATCAATCGCGCCCGCATCGATCGCGATCAGGCCCGCCACGATCTCGACGCCCTCGCCAGGCTCAAGTCCACCGGCGCAGCCTCGGCCAGCGAGGTAGCCGCCGCCCAGGAGCGCCTCGACACCGCCGAAGCCGGCCTCCACGCAGCCGAAGACAGCGCCCGCAATCGCTATGCCCCGCCTGACGTAGCCCGCGCCCAGGCCGCGCTGGCCGACGCCGAAGCCGGCCTGACTGCGGCCAGGGATGTGCTGGCCAAGACCGCGCCCAACGCTCCCGTGGCCGGAACCGTCTACAGCGTCAACGTCGGCCGCTCCGAGTTCGCCGAGGAAGGCAGGCTGCTGTTGCAGTTGGCCGACCTGCGCAGCCTGCGCGTCCGCGCCTACTTTGACGAGCCTCTCATCGGCCAGCTCGCCGTCGGCGAAAGCGTGCAGATCAAGTGGGACGGCGACTCCCACCCCGGCCATGTCTGGCTTGGCCACGTCGTGCGCACCCCTACAACCGTCGTCCAGTACACCACCCGCACCGTGGGCGAAACCCTCATCGAAATCGACGGAGGCGATGGCGGCCTGCTGCCCGACACCAACGTCACCGTCACCGTGACCACCTCCAGCCTGCCCGATGCCCTCACCGTGCCGCGCGAGGCGCTGCACGTGGAAAACGGCAAGCCGTACGTCTTCAAAGTCGTCGGCGACGAGCTCGTCCGAACCCCCGTCACTGTCGGCACTCCCAACCTCACCCTGGCGCCCATCCTCTCCGGACTTGGAGAAGGAGACATCGTGGCCACAGGCTCAACCAGCGGACTGCCTTTGCAGGAGAGCATTCCCGTCAAGGTCTTGCGGTGAGGCTGGGTCGCATTTTGGTTCCGGTCCTGACCGCGGCATTGCTGGCGGCGGCCATTCCCCTTGCCTCGTTCGCGCAACCCTCCCCGGCCCCGTCCGTATCTCCCGCTCAAGCACAGGTCCTGGCCAAGGCGAACGCCGCCCTCCAGGCCGGCGAGGCAGACAATGCCCTGGCGCTGCTCGCCTCCCTGCCCACCACCGGCCCCGCCTCTGCCCAGACCCACAATCTCATCTGCCGCGTCCGCCTCACCCTCGAACAATTTGATGCCGCCGCAAACGAGTGCGAGCATGCCGTCCGGCTCGACTCGCAGAACTCCAACTACCACCTCTGGCTGGGCCGGGCCCTGGGTGAGAGGGCTGATCGCGCCTCCTTCCTCAGCGCTTACTCCCTGGCCAAGCGCACCCGCGCCGAGTTTGAAGAGGCCGTCCGCCTCAGCCCCCGCAATGCCGAGGCTCTCGCGTCGCTCGGCGAGTTTTATCGCCAGGCGCCCGGCGTAGTGGGTGGAGGCATGGACAAAGCCCAGCAGATCGTCGCCCAGCTCGACAAAGTCGATGCGGAGCTCGGCCACGAGTTGCGTGGCCGCATCGCCGAGCAGCAGAAAAACTACTCAGCCGCCGAGGGCGAGTTCAAACAGGCCATCGCCTCGGGCCCGCACCCGGCCATCGGATGGAACGCCCTGGCCTGCTTCTTCTACCGCCGCCGGCGCTACGCCGACATGGAGTCGGCTATGCACAGCGTGTTCACCTCGGCCCAGCGCGACCGCCACTCGGGCGTTGCCCTCTACGACGGCGCAGGCCAGCTCATCGAAGCCAACCGCAACCCCGACCTGGCCGCCACCATGCTCGACGAGTACCTGTCAAACTCCGCCAAGACCGAGGAAGCCCCGGCCTTCATCGCCCACTTCCGCCTGGCACGCCTCAAGCAGCAGCTCGGCGACCCCGCCGCCGGCCGCGAACGCGCTGCCGCCCTGGCCCTAGCCAGCGAATACAAACCCGCCCAGGACTTCCGCCCCCAGGACCCCGGGCCCCAACAGGCAAGATTTTGACGCACGTGAAACCCGCTCCCAACCCGCGCACCGCCTCGCTGACCCTGCTGCTGACGCCAGTCATTCTCGTCTGCTCCATCTTGGCCGCCCCCTCCGAGCTGCATGCCCAGGTCTCCCTGCCCACCGTGGTTGACCTCGCCCAGCGCAATTCCAGCGCCGTCAAGCTGGCCGAAGCCGATTTGCAAAAGGCACAAGCAGCGTTGGCCCAGACCCAGGACGCCTATATCCCCAACTTCGTCATCGGCTCCAATGCCGGGTACTCGCATGGCTACCCCACAGGCCAGCCTTCGGTGGGAAACGCTACGATGCAGTCACTGGTGTTCAGCTATTCACAGCGCCAGTACGCGAAAGCTGCTCACGCTGGCGTGGAGGCAGCCAACCTGAGCCTCAAAGATGCCCGCGAGCAGATCGCTTTGGACACATCCACCACCTACATTGAACTGGACACGGTAAACCGCGAACTCGCGGCGGCACAGCAGCAGGAGACTTTCACGGGGGATCTTGTTCGGATTCAGCAGCAGCGGAGCGACGCCGGGGTCGATTCCGACCTGGACGTGTTGCAGACCCGGTTGAAGGCTGCACAGCTCAAACTGCAGCGACTCCATTTGGAAACCCGCACGGCCACATTGGAGAAGCAGCTTGCGGTGTTGACGGGGCTGCCGGTCGGCTCAATCCTCCCCGACCACTCGAGCATTCCCGAGATTCCCGCCATCGCGGCAGACGAAGCTCCGCTCAGCATGGCTGGAATTAGCGCGGCTGGCGCTCTGGCGCGCTCCAAGCAATTCCAGGCCAAGGGAGATGACCTTGCATGGCGGCGGCCGCTGATCGGCTTCGGCGCTGTCTACAACTACGATTCCAACGAGCTGAATAATTATGCGCAGTTCTACCAGCCTGGCACATTCACTCCGAACAATGTGAGCTTTGGCCTCCAAGTCTCTTTTCCTTTTTTTGACTTTGCCCTGCGCGCCAAGGCCAAGGTAACTGCCGCCGAGGCCCTGCGCGCCCGCGTTGAAGCCGAGCAGGCCCAGCGCCAGAACGACGTCCAGATTGCCACGCTCACCGGCAGCCTCCGCGAGCTCGATGCCCTCGCCGACGTCGCCGCCCTCAAGCAACAGATTGCCGATGCCCAGCTCAAGGCCGTCCTCGCCCAGATCGATGGGGGCAACGGCGCTGCCGCCGGTCCCAACGCCCAGCCGCAGACCACCCCAAAATCCGAGCAGCTTGCCCGCATCGACGAACGTCAAAGGTATCAGGAGGCTCTGGATGCCTCGCTGGAACTGGCCAAGGCCCGCCTGAGCCTCCTCCGCGCCCTCGGCCACATGGAAGACTGGTTGCACGAATTGCACGGAAAATAGACCAAATCGGTCGCATTTCGTCTCTTGAAATAGCCGAAATGGTAGAATTGAAGGGATGCCTATGCCCCTGAAAACGCTTTTGCTGAATCCGCCCTCGTTCGAGAACTTTGACGGTGGCGCGAGCTCGCGCTGGCCTGCTACGCGCGAGATTGAGTCCTATTGGTACCCCGTCTGGCTGGCTTACCCGGCAGGCCTGCTAGAGGGTTCGCGCCTCCTGGATGCCAACCCGCACCACGTCTCCGCCCAGGAAACCATCAAGATCTGCAAGGACTACGAGTTCCTGGTCCTCTTCACCTCGACCGTCGGGTGGGAAGGCGACCAGCGCCTCGCCGAGGCCATCAAGGCCGCCAACCCGTCCATACGCATCTGCTTCGTCGGCCCGCCCGTGACCACCTCTCCGGACAAGGCCCTCAACGAGTGCTCCGCCCTCGACTTCATCTGCCGCCGCGAGTTCGACTACTCCGTCGTCGAGTTTGCCCAGGGCAAGCCCCTCAACGAGATCCTCGGCATCAGCTACAAGGTCGACGGAAAGGTAGTTCACAACCCCGACCGGCCCCAGGCGGAAGACCTCGACGCCATGCCCTGGGCCACCAAGATCTACAAGCGCGACATGGATGTGACCCGCTACAACGTCCCCTTCCTGCTCCACCCCTACATCGCGCTCTACTCCACCCGCGGCTGCCCCGCGCAGTGCACCTTCTGCCTCTGGCCACAGACCCTCAGCGGTCACGCCTGGCGCAAGCGCTCCACTGATGATGTTGCCGCCGAACTCGCCTGGGCCAAGGAGAACTTCCCCGAGGTCAAGGAGTTCTTCTTCGACGACGACACCTTCAACATCCAGAAGGCCCGCACCATCGAGCTCTGCGCCAAGCTCAAGCCCCTCGGCCTCACCTGGTCCTGCACCTCGCGCGTCACCACTGACTACGACACCCTGAAGGCCATGAAGGAAGCCGGCTGCCGCCTGCTCATCGTCGGCTTCGAGTCCGGCGACCCGCAGATCCTCAAGAACATCAAG
The DNA here is from genome assembly GCA_035604995.1 of Occallatibacter sp. Classification (GTDB taxonomy): domain Bacteria; phylum Acidobacteriota; class Terriglobia; order Terriglobales; family Acidobacteriaceae; genus Telmatobacter. The sequence continues at coordinate 13,097 of DATNHL010000024.1, forward strand.
AAGGGCGCCACCGTCGAGCGTGCCCGCCAGTTTGCCAAGGACTGCCACGACCTGGGCCTCACCATCCACGCCGACTTCATCCTCGGCCTGCCCGGCGAAACCAAGGAGTCCATCCGCAACACCATCAACTTCGCCAAGACGCTGGACTGCGAAACCATCCAGGTCTCCATCGCCCACGCCTATCCCGGCACCGAGTTCTACGACTACGCCAAGGCCAACGGCTTCATCGTCAACACCCAGGCCATGAGCGACTCCGGCGGCCACCAGATGGCCCACGTCGAGTACCCCGGCCTGCCCACCGACTACGTCATGGAGATGGTCCACCGCTTCTACGACGAGTACTACTTCCGCCCCAAGGCCGCGTTCCGCGTGGTGTGGAAGGCCATCGTCAACCGCGATGTGCCCCGCCTCTACGTCGAGGCCAAGGCCTTCCTCAAGCTGCGCTCGCAGCGCAACAAGATGGTCAAAGCCACTCGCGCCAACCAGGCTGGTCCGAACACACCCGCGAAGGCCGGTGCATGACAAGCACCTCAACCACCATTCACCGAGGGCGGCGCACCAGCGACCGCCCTCTTTCACTTTAGGAGATGTGTTTGCGCTGAGCTTCTCGTAAAGATCGCGGGGCTCTGCAGCTTGCCGGGTGCCCCATCCTCGACGCAGTCTTATCGCGGCAAGGGTGGGAAACCACGAATCCAAACCGGCCCATGTTCATCCATGAAGGTAAGATGAAACACCACAACCTAACGCCGCGCCAATACATGATCCTGGGCCTGGTCGCCCTCTGCGCCCCGCTCGGCGACACCTGCCTCTCGCGCGGCATGACCAACCTGCCGCCCATCTCGCTCGCCCATCCAGTCACGCTCATCGCCGCCGTCTTCACTCCCTGGATCGCCCTCGGCATCGCCCTCCTGATCGGGTTCTTCGCCAGCTATCTCACCGCGCTCTCCTGGGCCGATCTCACTTTTGTGCTCCCAGCCACAGCCTTCGGCAACGTCATCGTCGCCCTCTTCGCCCGCTTCTGGCTGCAGGAATCCATCTCCCTCGAACGCTGGGCCGGCATCCTCCTCATCACCCTCGGCGTAGGCTTTGTGGCGCAAGGCCCATCGCTCACCGAACGCCCCGCCGAAAACCTGATCGCAACCAGCGAAGCCCTGCTTTTGGACCCTCTCGCCAATATCAATGACTCCGCCGTTCCCGCCGCGGTCGGAACCGCGGTCGAGCAGGAGGTACAGTCGCGATGACCAATTCTGCCCCTGGCCTCTGGTCTGCCGTCGCCATGATCGCCTGCGTCGTCCTCTGCTCCACGGTCGGCGAAGTCCTAACCGCCGCAGCCATGAAGTCCATCGGCGACCTCGACGACATCCGCGCCCACTCCGGCCTCAAGGGCGCCATCCGCGCCGTGGTGACTTGCCCGCTCTTCTTCGCTGGGGTCAGCTTCCTGGCTCTGGCCTTCTTCTCGTTGCTCTTCGCTCTGAATCATCTCAATCTGAGCCTGGTCGCACCCGCCTCCGCCTCGCTGACGCTAGTCACCAACGCCATCGCCGGAAAGATCTTCCTGAAGGAAAACGTAGACCGCCGCCGCTGGTCCGCCGCCGTCCTGGTCTGCATCGGCGTCTATCTGCTCGCGCATTGATTCTCTTCGTTATTCGCTCCGGCTCTCGATCTCACGCGCGAATCCAGCAACGAGCGTCAATACAAACAGCCCCAGCATCGGGTAGGAAAGCATCAGATTCATGTTCGTCAAAATCTGCCGATGATCGTTCTTCAAATGGAGTATCTGGCCGGCGACAAATTCCGCGGGCACCCACAACAGGGCACCGGCAAACGACCAGGGCCATAGCTTTTCAGGCAACCGCATCCTGCCGTTCGGAAGATCCGTTCGAGCCCGCGTCCGGGGTTTACCGATCCTGCTCGCGGCAATGCAGGCCACAATAAGCAGCGAAATCGGCCCGAATCCTCCGCCGCAAAGCAGAAGCAGAATTGACAGCAGAAATAATCCCGCGCCGCCATGCCTGCTCTGCACAAACGCGGCCGACCACAGAACAATCCCCAGCCCGACTATCATCGCAACGATGCCCGTAACCAACAAGTTGGGCAAGACGGTCATCGCCGGCTCGTGCCCGAACGGAAACGGCAGCTCCCACGGACTCACTGCAAGTATCTTCAGGCCCTCTGGCGCCACATTCCCCTGCAGCGTCTCAAAGTACCCGTGTTCCATCCCAAGAAGCCCCGCATAAACGCCAAAGGCAGAAGCGGTCATTCGTACTGCGTCCAAACTCTTCCTCATCGTGCTTCGACCCCATGGCTTCGCCCGCGTCGTTCCTGCCCCTTCGTTTTCTCTTTCGGGAAACAGATCATAAAACTCCGGACCAAGCCGCTTCACCCAATCAACCGCATCAACCCCCGCGGGCTCAAATCCGCATCCAGAATCTCTCGCGGCTCCCCAATCGAAGCACAAACCGCTTCCGCCGCCAGGTGTCCGCTGCGCGCCCCGCTCTCCATCGTCGACGGCCACCCAGTCTGCACCCAGTCCCCGGCAAGAAACAGATTCGGCCACGGCGAAACGGCCGAAGGCCGCGCCGCATCGATCCCCGGAGGCACGCCGAACGTAGCCCGCACCTCCTTCACCAGCGCGGTCTTTTCGAGCTTCGCCTCTTTCACAATCGGAAAGAACTCCGCCAGTTCGCGCATCGCCTGGTCAATGGCTGCCTCCCTTGACAACGCCGCAAAGGCACGCGTTGCGCTCACCACCAGCTCGACATAATTCCCGCCGCGCCCCTGCAGCCGCGACTGGTTGTACATCCAATGAATCTCCCGGTCCAGCAGCACGGCGTGCTCGATCTCCGTAATCTCCCGGTCAAACCACAGGTGCACGCTGCAGATCGGCCAGTGCTCATGCCGCTCAATCTTTCCCGCCAACTCGTCCGCACCTTCGGCAGGCGGCAGATTGGGCAGCAGCTTCGCCATCCCCTCAAACGGCAGCGCAACCACCACAAAATCCGACCGCAGCTCTCCCGTCCGCGTCCGAATCACCCACTGCGACAGCTCCTCATCCCACTCCGCGCCCTCGACGTTGGTATTCAGCAGAACATTCCCGCCGCGCGCTTCCAGGTACGGCGTCACAGGCGCATAGAGCTCGCTCAGCGGCACGGTGCTCATGCCCATGCTGCCCGCAAAAGCAGAATTCATGAACAGCTCGCGGATCACCTTGGCCGCATAGGGTAGCGCAATCTCGTCGATCTCCGCATTCAGCGCGCTCGCGATGACCAGCCGCCAGAACCGCTCCACAGCTCCGCGCGTCTGCTTATGCCGCTTGAGCCATTCGCCAAGGCTCTCGGTCGAATCCTGCGCCACCGGCCGCATCAACGCAGCAAAAGCGCGCCCCAGCGCAACCTTGTCGGCAAGCGTGAAGGCGTGCGCCGCCATCAGCTTGGGCAGCCCGTGCAGGGGCGCCGGCAGCGTGAATGAAGCGAATCGGGAAGGTCCAAGCGCGGAGCGCCGCCCTCCCGGCTCGATCATCGTCATCTCGCTGGTCCAGTGAATGCGCCCTGCAACGCCGATGCGCCGGTAGAATCCCTGGAGATTTGTGCAGCAGCCAAACAACACATGCTGGCAGTTATCGATCGTCTCGCCCACGCCAGGATGCAAGTATGAAGAGGCCCGTCCACCCAGGTACCCGCGCCGCTCGACCAATCGCACTTGGAACCCCGCGTCGGCCAGCGCGCACGCGGCACTCATCCCCGCCACGCCGCCGCCGATGACGGCGACCGTCCCCGCCGAAGACTCCCCTGAGCCGCTCAACCGGCGATCCTCACCCAGCCCATCTTCACCATCCCGACCGCCAGAATCCTGAGCTTCTCGATCGTGGGCACGCTCGCCCGCTGCGAAAACACATCGTAATCCGCGCTCTTGATCCGCTTCAGCAGCGCATGATAGATCTCGACCAGAACCCCCAGCGCCGGCCGGCTCTCCTTGTCGATCAGCGGCATCAGCGCCTCCGCCGACGCATAATAGCGCTCCGCCCGCTGGCCAATCTCTTTGAGCAACGCCTGTTCATTCGCCGTCGGTCCCGTGGCCGGAGTCCGCTTCAACAACCCCTCCAGTGCAACCCCATGCGCTTCTAAATCCTCCAGCGGCAGATACACGCGATTCCGCTCCGCATCCTCGGCCACATCGCGCAGAATGTTCGTCAGCTGAAAGGCAATCCCTGTCTCCTCTGCCAGCTTCTCGGCCCGCGGGTCTGTGTAGCCAAAGATGCGAATGCACACCAGGCCTACCACCGACGCCACTAGGTAGCAGTATCGATACAAATCAGTAAAGGTTGCGTAAGTATCCGGCGCGCCTCCGCCGGCCGAGTCCAGATCCATCGTCACGCCTGCCACAAGTTCATGCAGCAGCCCTGGTGGAATCCGGAACCGCACCGTCGCATCGCGCACCGCAACAAAAACCGGGTCCGTTGTTTCCGCACCTGCGCTCGCAGCCCGCCACGCTCCCATCCACGCATCCAGCCGCGCCCGCCGCTCTTCGATCGGCACGCTCTCATCGTCAGCCAGGTCGTCCGCCTGGCGCATGAATGCATAGATCGCGCAGATGGCGTTGCGCTTCGGCCGGGGCAGGGCCACAAAGGCGTAGTAGAAATTCTTCGCCTCGCGCCTGGCGATGGCCCGGCATACGGCGTAGGCCGCATCCAGCTTGGCCGCTCCCGGCGTGCCTTCGGCCATTTGGAATTCCTGACTCAATCCGCCGGCTCGCGGCGCCGTCCGGTCCCGCCCAGCTTCATAAACGGCAGCAGCTTGGCCGTCGCGGCTCGCAGCGCAAGGGTCGCCTTGGTGGTCTTCGAGATGGCCGGCCGCGCGCTCAGCACATCGTAGTCGCGCTGCTCAATGGCGTGCAGAATCTCCAGCCCCCCGCGGCTGAAGAGGTCGAGATCGAGCGCCAGGTCGCGGTTCACCATGCCGATCAGCGGCAGCCCCTGCTCAAACAGCTCCCGCGCGTAGTTCACCTCGCAGTGCATTAGCGCGCGAAACTCCGGCGTCGCAATCCCTTCGGCAATGGTCGTATCGCTCACATGGAAGAACTGCATGTCCTTTTGCGGCAAATACACTCGCCCACGCGCCCAATCCTCACGCACATCCTGCCAGAAGTTGGTCAGCTGCAGCGCCGAGCAGGTCGCATCCGAGAGCCGGAACTTTTCCTCCTGGTCACTTGGATCGGCCTCGCCGCATGCATACAGCACCAGCCGCCCCACCGGGTTCGCCGAGTAACGGCAGTACGCGAGCACTTCTTCCATCGTCGCGTAGCGCGTGACCGTCTGGTCCTGGCGAAACGCAACCAGCAGATCCGCAAACGGCTCCTTGGGAATCGCGCACTCGCGAATCGTTTCTGCCACCGCCACAAACACAGGATGCCGCGCCTTGCCCGCATAGCACGCATCCAGTTCCTCGCCCCACTGCTCGAGCAGCGCCAGCGCAACGCCGGGCGAGGCCACCTCGTCGCCCAGATCGTCAGAAACCCTGCAATATGCGTAGATCGAGTGGAAATGCGGCCGCAGCGCCTTAGGCAGGAACCACGTAGCCACATGAAAGTTTTCGTAGTGGGTTTCGGCAAGATGCTGACACCAGGCCCGTGCCTCGTCTAGAGTGGGCGCTACATCGGGAATGCCATAGCTCTCCGGCAGAGCCGCCCATCCCCGCGCCAGCAGCTCTTCCTTGCTCAGCGCTGGAGGTTCAGGCTCCTCAGGTCCCTGCGTGCCTATCCCCAGCGCCCGGGCCAATAGCGCCTCGGCGCCCTTGCCTTCTTCTTCCGTTGCCACGCTCATCGCTTCGCCTCAGGGAACAATGGCGGTCTTGATCTCGCTGCTGCGGTTCATCAGCTTCTCAAAGACGCGGTTGAGTTCGTAAAGGTGCGCGTGCCCGGTGATGAATGCCTGCGCCTGGAAGCGTCCGCCGGCGATCAGTTCCAGCGCCTTGCGGCAGATGGCCGGCGTGTGGTGGAAGGTTGCCCGCAGCGTGAGGTCGCTATAGTGAATGCGATTGGTGTCAAGAGTAACGTGCGTCCCCAGGGCACAGCCGCCGAAGAAGTTCACGCAGCCGCCCTTGCGCACCAGTTCCACAGCCTCCTGCCACGCTTCCGGCACTCCCACCGCTTCAATGGCAATATCCACGCCGCGGTTCTTGGGCGTCAGCGCGCGCGTCTCCTTGATCGCCTTGCGAATGCTGGTCGTCTGCACCACGTGCGCCGCGCCCAGTTGCTTGGCGGCCTCAACCTGGCCGTCGTGCTTCACGATTGCGATAGCCTCGTACCCGGCCAGCGCCGCCACATGCAGAATCATCAGCCCCAGCGGGCCGCCGCCGATCACCGCAACCGTGTCGCACGGGCGCGGACGCGAATCCTCGAATCCATGCACCGCGCATGCCAGGGGCTCAGTCAGAGCCGCATGTTCCAGCTTCACGTGATCGGGAATGTGCAGCGTGTTCTTGGCAACAATACGCGCCGGTATGCGGATGAACTCGGCATAGGCTCCGTTGTTGAACAGCAGGTCGTCGCAAAGGTTTTCCTGGCCGCGCTCACAGAAGTAGCACTGCCCGCAGGGAGCGGAATTCAGAGCCACCACGCGGTCGCCGGGAGCAAAGTCCGCAACCCCCTCGCCCGCCTGCACCACCGTCCCGGCCAGCTCGTGGCCAAACAGCGCCGGAGGCACAATCATGCGCGCATGGTAGCCGCGCCGAAAGACCTTCAGGTCCGTGCCGCACGTCAGCGCCGCGCCCACGCGCACAATCAGTTCACCAGGCAACGCTTCAGGCACCGGAACGCGCTCGATGCGAATGTCTTCCCGACCGTGGAGGACTGCGGCCTTCATGGTTGTCGCCATCAAGTCCCTCCTACTCTGCTCCCCCGCCAACAACAGGCTCAAGCATAATCTTCATCGAGTCCGCCTTGGGGTGCGAAGCCACCTCGATCGCTTCCACCGCTTGCTCCAGCGAAAAACGATGCGAGATCAGTTGTGTCAAATCGAATCCGTTGCGGTAGCCGCCAAACGCCAGATCGGTTACCTCGTCAAGAATCTCGAACGAGGATGAGTATGACCCCATCAGCGTCTTCTCGTCCATGCAAACCGCGCCCGGGTCGATGATTGCCTCCCCGTGCTGCGTCTGTGCAAACAGCATCACCCGCCCGCCGGGCCGCACCGCGTCCATCGCCGTCTTGATCAGCGCATTGCCGCCAACGGCCAGAATCACCGCATCCGCCCCGCGCCCATCGGTGGCCGCAAACACCCGCTCCACCACATTCTCGCGCCCCGCATCGATGGGTTCTTTCAGTCCGAACCGGGCCGCAATCGCATGGCGTTCTGGATAAAGATCGCTCGTGAGCACCCGCGTCCCCGTGCGCGCGGCCAGAGCCGCGTGCATCAGCCCGATGGGTCCCTGGCCGATCACCAGCACCGTATCGTCCGCGGCCAGCTTCAGCAGCTTCACGCCCTTCAGCACCGTGTTCAGCGGCTCCACAAAGGCCGCCTGCTCGAATGGCACCCCGTCGGGAATCCGCACCACGCCGCGGCCTTCCACAATCCAGTGCATCACGCGGATGTAATCGGCAAATCCGCCGCCCGAAGGCTCAAAGCCGGCTGTGACGCCAACCTTCTTGTAGAGTTCGCACTGTGTGGGCGTCTGCTTGCGGCAGTAGTAGCAGTCCCCGCACGGTACGTGATGATGCACCACCACCCGCTCGCCCACCCTGTAGCGCGTCACGCCCGCGCCCGTCGCCACAATGGTGCCGGCCATCTCGTGGCCGAAGATGCGCGGCGCCGAGTGCGAGCCGGTGTGGATCTTCTTCAGATCCGTGCCGCAGATGCCGCACGTGGCTATCTTCACAAGCAGCTCGCCCGGCCCGATTTTCGGCACCGGCACCGTCTCCACGCGCATGTCGTTCACGCCACGGTAAACGACAGCCCGCATAGTGGCAGGAATCCTGTTCTCGATCTGGCTTTCAATGTTTGAGGTCTGGGTAGCCATTGCGCTCTCTGATCGAAGCCCTTTCGTCGAGGAAATCGAGCACAGCTTCCCCGATGCTCTGGGAAGCCTTCCTGCTATTCTCACCCATCCGCACGAGGCAGGGCCAGTACCATGGCCTCAGAATCGAAAAAAGTACCATTCGTGTCAGGTCGAACCGCCCATCCGGGCGGATAAACCGGTTGAAATCAGGCAGCCTGTCGGTGAATCCGTCGCTTACGCCCTTGATGCAATAAAACGGAATCCCGCGCATCAGAGCCAGCCGCGCAATGGCCGAGGCCTCCATATCCACCAGTTCAGCCTTGTACGCCGCCGCCAGCCGCCGCTTCTCCGACTCGTCAGCGACGATCGGACTGGTCAGCAGCCAGCGCTCTCCGCTCCAAATTGCGACCCGGAACCGTTCGCCGGTCCGCGCGTCAATCACGCCCGAAGCTCGGTAGGCCCGGCCCGTTTCGAGTTCCGGGATCAGAGCCCCCGCCCAGCCAATTGACATCGCCTCATCGACGCTTCCGTCTCTCACAACCTCCGCAAAAGCCCGCGCAGCCGCGTCCACGCCCGCCCCGCCGCAAGCCGCGACCCACTCGCCCTCATCGAACTTCCAGCGCCAAAGCTCGATGTTGCCGCGCCGCTCATGCTCCCAGCCGCGCACCAGCGGCTTCAACTCGCCGGCCATGGCGGCGATGATGGCGACTCTGCTCATGTGGCCGGCCCATAACCATGCGCCCGGAACCGCTCGATCTCTGCGCGCACCGCTGGTGCATTGGCCTCAATCAAAGGATTGCCTCCAGGCCCTTGCGCCGGATGATGTTGAGCAACGTGAGGGACGGTCCTTTCGGCTGCTTGACGCCGCGCTCCAACTGCGAAAGATAGCCAACGGTCAGATTCAGGACCTGTGCGAGGGCCGCCTGGCTTAGGTTGGCTCGTTCCCGGAGCGCTCGAATCTCCCTGGCGCTGATCGGATCAGCCAATCTGTGAACCTCATCGCCCAGATGACGGACCGTGATCCTGCCGTGCGCGGCGCGGTCCATGACGCCGATCCGATGCATGCCATCGGCGGTTTCAAGAAGCGCCTGCGCCAGACGGCTCGGCTGTTTCGCTGCCATAGATAACCTCCTCCAGTTCGCCTTCTTCAAGGCCAAGAGCAATCTTGCGTGCGTCGGCTGAGAGCCAGATTGCGGCAATCTCTCTCGCCGTTTGCAGTTCGTCCGGCCCGATGTTCTCCCGCTTGCTCTTGGCAAAGCCGTAGAGAAAAACAGCCCTGACTGCCCGGCGGTACGCAATGATGGTGCGGTAGCCACCGGACCGGCCCTTCCCTGCGCGTGCAACCCGCTGCTTGACGAGGCCGCCGCCCAGACCTGCGTCGACAAGCCCCTGCTCGGCGCGCGCAATCGCGTCGCGCAGGCTCGCGTGCGAAATGTGCTCGCGCCGAGCGAACCGCGCCATCCACTTCGTCAGGAAAACTCGCACGCAACGTTTCTAACACTGAGAACTATAGCACTGTGAATCATATTCCGCAAGAAATGGGGCACGCGAGCCGATTCCGCACTTTATGGCGCGTACCCATTGGCCCGGAACCACTCGATCGCGGCCCGCATCGCCGGATAGACGGGCACAATCCTGAAGTCGAGCTCCTGCTGCGCGTGGGCGCTGGAGGCGAACATCTTCTTGCGGCCCATCCGCACCTCCTCGAGAGTCGCCCGCGGCTCCTTGCCCTGGATCCGCCCCGTAATCCACTCTTCGAGGAACGCATACGTAGCCGCGACCGCAAACGGAATCTTCACTGTCGGGGACGGAATCCCCGTAATCGCCGACATCTTGTCCAGGATCTGCTTCAGCGTCAGGTTTTCGCCGCCCAGGATGTACCGCTTGCCCGGCTTCCCCACCGTCAGCGCGGCCACATGCGTCCGAGCCACCTCGGCCACGTCCACGAGGTTCAGCCCGGTATCCATGTAGGCCGGGAACTTGCCGTTCAAAAAGTCGACAAAGATGCGCCCAGTCGGCGTAGGCTTGGCGTCGTTCGGTCCAATCGGCGTCGTCGGGTTCAGAATCATCACCTGCTGCCCGCCCTGAGCCGCCTTGATCGCTTCCTGCTCGGCCAGAAACTTCGACCGCTTGTAGTGCCCCACCATGTCCTTGAGCGAAACCGGCGTGTCTTCGTTGATCACCAGGCCGTCGGTGCGGAAGTGCATTGTGGCCACGCTCGACGTGTACACCACGCGCGGCACGCCCGCCTCGTGCGCCATGCGCAGCAGTTCCCGCGTGCCATCCACGTTGGCGCGGTACATGGCCTGCGGATCGCGAATCCAGAGCCGGTAATCGGCCGCCACGTGCATCACCGCGTCGCAGCCGGCCAGGCCCGCACGCAGCGACTCAGGGTCCAGCAGGTCGCCCACGTGCGTCTCGCCCCAAATGCCTTCCAGATTTTTCAGGTTGCTTGTCTTGCGCACCAGCAGGCGCAGCTTCGCGCCCTCGCCGTTGAGTGCCCGTGCCACATGGTGGCCCACAAATCCGGTAGCGCCTGTCAGGAATATCTTCATGGTCGTGCGTGGCGGCGGTTGGCGTTGTTAGCGGAGCTAGCGGAGTTAGCGCCGTGAGCACAATCGGCGAGATGTGAGCGTCACCCCATGCTAACTCCGCGAACACGCGCGCAGCGCGGCTAGCTCCGCTAACTCCGCTCGCCTTTTCAGTCCAACGCCTCCGGGTGCAGCGCAATCCCCTTCTCGCCGGCGGCCTTCTTCTCGTTGTACTTCTTCACCCAATCTTCCCAGTGCTTGCCCGCGGCGCGGTCCTTGCCGCTGAACTCAAGCCGCGCAATCGCCGCATAACTCACCTTGCGCTTCTCGGGCGCCGAGGGCGTGAAGTATTGCACATAAGAATCGGCCAGCGTGGCGCCGCTCAGCCGGTTGAAGATGTACGCCTCAATCCGCTCACCGCTCTTCAGGGTCAGCGTAACATCGCCGCGATAGTCGAAGGCCTTTTCGAGAGACTGGCGCAAATCGTCTTCGCTGGCCAGCTCCGGAATCCAGCCCTCCAGATTCTGATGCTCGGAGCCCGGTGCAACTTCCAGCGCTTCCACCTGCTCCAGCGTGTACTTCAGCACTTCAGCGGTCATGCGTTGGTCTCCTCAAGCGAGTGCACGGGCTTCTGAATCTGCACCAGTGGCGTGTGGCCATGAGACGTCCACTCATTCAGCTGCTTCAGCGCAAATTCATCCTTGTACATGCTGAAGTTCCCCTTCACCATCGCCCAGAAACCCTTTAAGCTCCCGAAGCCATCCATCACCGCCGTCGGTTCATAGCCGCAGCTCACCATGCAGTTAGCGCACTTGGGGTTACCGCTGGCCGCACCGTACTCTTCCCACTTAGTGGTTTCCAGTAACTCCTTGAAGGTTTCCGCATAACCATCCTGCAGCAGATAACATGGTCTCTGCCAGCCGAAGATGTTATAAGCCGGCGATCCCCACGGCGTGCACTCATACTTGCGGTCGCCCATCAGGAATTCAAGAAACAGCGGCGACATATTGAACTTCCAGCTCGGCTTTCTATTCGACAGAACCGCCCGGAACAACTTCCGCACCCGCGCCCTGCCCATGAAGTGGTTCTGGTCTGGCGCCTTTTCATAGCTGTAACCGGGCGAGAGCACAATCCCTTCCACGCCCATATCCATCACTTCGTCGAAGAAGGCGCGTACGCCGTTCGGCTCCGTGCCATCGAAGAAGGTTGCATTGGTGGTGACGCGGAACCCGCGCCTGACCGCTTCCTTGATGCCCTCGACCGCAATGTCGTAGCCGCCCTCGCGGCACACTGAGAAATCGTGATGCTCGCGCTGACCATCGAGATGAACCGAAAACGTCAGGTACTTCGACGGCGTAAACTCCGGCAGACGCCGCTTCAACTCGAGCGCGTTGGTGCACAGGTAGATGTACTTCTTGCGCGCGATAAGGCCGTTGACGATCTCGACGATTTGGGGGTGCAAAAGAGGCTCGCCGCCGGGCAGCGAGACCATCGGCACACCGCACTCTTCCACTGCGGCAAAACACTCCTCCGGCGAAAGCTGCTTTTTCAAAATGTGCGGCGGATACTGCACCTTGCCGCAGCCGGCGCAGGCCAGGTTGCAGCGGAAGAGAGGCTCCAGCATCAGCACCAGCGGATACTGCTTGTTGCCGGCCAGCCTCTTCTTCAGCACATAAGTGGCAACCGTCCACATCTGAGAGATAGGAACAGCCATCGTCGAGTAAACCTCCAGCGCGCGGTCTTTTAGCCGGCGCGTTCCATGGCCCGCTTGTAGCTGGTCAAAGCCATCAGCGGGAAATACTGCCTGTACATCACGTAAGCCAGGTAGAAGACTCTGGGGAAGCCCGTTCCGGTAATGATACTCTGCTTCGTCCCGCCTTCACCCATCGATTCGTCCCAACTGCCATCCGCCCGTTGCCGCGTTAGCAGCCAGCGCACGCCCTTGGCAACCGAGTCGGACCGGTCGTCCCCTGCCGCAAGCAACCCAAGCAGAGCCCACGCGGTCTGCGACGGCGTGCTCGGCCCCACGCCGCGCGTGTTCGGATCGTCGTAGCTGCCGCAGGTTTCGCCCCAGCCGCCGTCCGGATTCTGCACCATCCTGATCCACTCCGCCGCCTGCTGAATCTGCGGCTCCAGGTGATCCATCCCGATCGCCTCCAGCCCGCGCAGCACCAGGAACGTCCCGTAGATGTAGTTCACGCCCCAACGCCCGAACCAGCTTCCGTCCGGCTCCTGTTCGCTCAGGATGAATTTGATGGCCTTCTCCACGCGCTTGTCTTCGCGCGTGAAACCATAGCAGGCCAGCATCTCCAGGATTCTTCCCGTTATGTCCACCGTCGGCGGATCCAGCATCGCGTTGTGGTCGGCGAAGGGAATGTACTGGAAGATCATCTTGGTGTTGTCTTTGTCGAAGCTGCCCCAGCCGCCGTTCTTGCACTGCATGGCAAACTCCCACTCGATGGCCCGCTGCGCCACCTTGTGCTGGTAGGTCTCGCGCGGATTGTCCACCTTGTTCAACGCCAGCAGCACTTGCGCCGTATCGTCCGTGTCCGGATAAAACTCGTTGTTGTACTCGAAATACCAGCCGCCGGGCTCGGTGTTCTTCACCTTCACCGCCCAGTCGCCCTTGTGCCGCACTTCCTTGGCCAGCATCCAGTCGGCCGCCTTGATCATGCGAGGATCATCCGGCGACACGCCCGCCTCGCCCAGCGCAAACACCGCCTGCGCCGTGTCCCACACCGGAGAGGCGCACGGCGTCATGCGGAATGTCGGCTCCGGCATCACCTCATTCGCCGGTTCCTCGATGCCCAGCTTCTCAAACTCGTCGCGCGCGCGAATCACCTGCGGGTCGTCTTCGGAGTAGCCCAGGCACCGCAGCGCAATAATCGCATTCAGCATGGCCGGATAGATGGCGCCCAGTCCATCCGTCATCTCCAGCCGCTCCAGCATCCACTTTTCGGCTCGCTTCAGCGCCAGCTTGCGCAGCGGCCGCAGGTGCACCGCCTCCATGAAATGCAGAATGCGGTCCACGACGATGAAGAAGTTTCTCCACGAAACAACCCTCTTCCGGTCCATCTTCAGCCGCAGCGTCGCATTGGCCCGCCCGCCCACATACAACTCATCGATCCCCTGCTCCTTCGGAATCTTCTTGAACGGCTTGCGCGCGTACATGATGGCCAGCGGCACAAGGATCGACCGCGACCACGATGAAATCTCGTAGATATTGAAGTAGAACCACGTGGGAAAAAGAACGATCTCCGGTGGAATCGCCGGAACCGCGTCGTAGTCGTACT
>DATNHL010000025.1:0-3114 GCA_035604995.1 Occallatibacter sp.
CAGACCATGGCCTCCCCGATGCAGCGTACCGCAGTGGCGCCACCGGCGAGCCAGGTGGCGGCGAAGGGACGTAAGCACGCGAAATCCAAGCCGCCCGCGTCTCCGGCGCCTGTGCCGCAGACGCTGCCGCCTCCGACGCCACTGACTCCCGAGCAGATGCCGGCGGCGCCGCCGCAGGTCACGTACCGCAACGGCCTGCTGTCCATTGTAGCCACCAATTCCACGCTCTCCGACATACTGCACGCGGTAGCAACGCGTACTGGCGCCACCGTGGATGCGCCGGCCCAACTGACCGGCGAACGCGTGGCCGCACGCATCGGTCCAGGAACGCCGCGCGAGGTGCTTGCCGACCTGCTCACCGGTCCCCGCTTCGATTACATCCTGGTCGGCGCCGATGGCGACCCCAATGCGGTGCGCAGCATCATCCTGAGCGCGAACCGGTCCTCGCCCAGCGCGGGAGCGGCCATGGCTCAGCCTCCGCCTGTGCGTGCAGCCATGCCTCCGCAGGTAGACGCGGACGATGAAGCCGACGACGACCAGCCATCACCACCCCGGCCCGAGACTCCTCCGGCCCAGCCCGCCCAGCAAGCCCCGCCGGGACGGCGGCCGTTCATGCCGCAGCAGCCGCCAGATCAGGTAGGCGGACAACCCCCTGCCTCCGGCGAAGGGGGCCAGCAGGTCAAGAGTCCGGAACAATTGCTGGAACAGCTCCGCAGGATGCAACAGCCAGGCAATCCGCAGCAGAACGAGCGCTGATCGGATGCACAACCCACAAGAGGCTGCAATTCGGTTGCGGGGCGATGGCTACTGCTGAACCGTGGCTTCCTGGGCGATGAGAGCGGTTGAAGGTTCTTCCTGAGGACGAGGATGCTGCGCGAACGCTTGCAGGATGCCCTGGATGGCCGCGTAAGCGGAAACAACTCCCACACCAACCGATGAAACTACCGTTAAGAATAGCGTAGATGAAACCAGGATCGTTCTCACCTTGGGCCCGTCCTTATTGAAATGTGCAGCCTCGGCCTGAATGTCGTGCCACCACCTTAACCTGCCGCCGGAATCGGCTGAAGATGCCGCTCGGCCACTGGCCCAAAGACCCAGCACTGTTGCGCAAATCCGCCAGCATCAAGGGTTTCGGTCATTTCTTCTTTTCTGCGTTCCACACCGTCCTGGAGATCGCTCTTCCGCAGAACGGGCAAAAGTTGATGGGATACACGCTCGGCCGGTCCTCAGGCGAACGCACCGCGTAGTCAGAATCCACCTCGTTCAGGATCCGTCCGTGCATCTGGTGCTTGGGCGCGTGCAGAATCGCCTCGCCCTCCACCGCCGCATGCAGCATTTCGCAACAGTGTTCGGTCATCGAACCGCACACTGTACCCTGCGTTGACGCCTCGCGAGATTAACAACTAAGATACGGAGTAGCGCTGTGTCCTGCCGCTGCTGAAGCTTCCCGGGATAGTGCCCGAGGTCTTGGGCACGGGCAACGCAGTCATTCTTTAAATGGCCATTAATAAGATCACGGTTCACGGGGCTCGCCAGCACAACCTCAAAAACATCCACGTGGAGATCCCCCGCAACACCCTGACCGTCATCACCGGCCTGAGCGGCTCGGGCAAGTCCTCGCTGGCGTTTGACACCATCTACGCCGAGGGCCAGCGCCGCTACGTGGAGACCCTCTCCGCTTACGCCCGCCAGTTCCTCGACCAGATGGAGCGGCCGGACGTGGATTCCATCGACGGCCTCAGCCCCGCCATCTCCATCGAACAGCGGACCACCTCGCGCAGCCCGCGCTCCACCGTGGGGACCATCACCGAGATCTACGACTACCTGCGCCTGCTCTACTCCTCCATCGGCACGCCGCATTGCCCCAACTGCGGGCGGGAGATCACGCGGCAATCGGCGGAGCAGATCGTGCAGCGCGTCATGTCGCTGAAGCCGGAAGACCGGGTGATGATCCTGGCGCCCATCGTGCGCGGGCGCAAAGGCGAGTTCAAGAAAGAGATGGAGAAGCTGGTCCAGCAGGGGTTCGTGCGCGCGCGCATCGACGGCGAGCTGCGCAGCATGGAGGAGGACATCCGGCTGGACAAGCGCAAGAACCACACCATCGAAGTGGTGGTGGACCGGCTGCTGGTCAAACCCGGGATCGAGCGCCGGCTGGAGAATTCAGTCGCCACCGCCATGAAGCTCGCCGAAGGCCTGGTGCTGGTGGCGGTGGTGGGCGGCGAAGAGCGCCTCTACTCGGAGAAGATGGCCTGCACCGAGTGCGGCATCAACGTGCCCACGCTCGAGCCGCGGTCGTTCTCCTTCAACAGCGTGTACGGCGCCTGCCCGGAGTGCCACGGGCTGGGCAGCCGCTTCGACTTCGATCCCGCCAAGGTAATCGTGGACTGGTCGAAGCCGCTGCTCGAAGGCGGACTGGGGCCGGGCTCCGGCTCGACCTACCTGCAACGCATGCTGAACATCGCGGCTGAGGCTTATGGTTTTGACCTGCACACGCCCTTTGAAAAGCTCCCCGCGAAAACTCAGAACCTGATCCTCTACGGGCCGGAGAAGGGCGAGGCGAAGCGTGCCGGATGGCAAGGCGTGCTCGCCTTCCTCAAGCAGAACCTGGAAGACTCTTCGTCCGAAAGCTACCGCGACTGGTTGCTGGAGTACATGTCGGCAACGGAGTGCGCGGCGTGCCAGGGCCAGCGCCTGCGCCCGGAGAGCCTGGCGGTCAAGGTCAACGGCCGGTCGATCGCCGAATTCACCGCCTTGCCGGTATCGCGTGCCGTCGAAACGGCGCGGGCCATCCGCCTGGGCCAGCGCGAGCAGCAGATCGCCGGTCGCATCCTGGGTGAAATCATCGAGCGTCTGCAATTCCTCCATGCGGTGGGGCTGGGCTACATTTCGCTCGACCGCTCGGCGGCCACGCTCTCCGGCGGCGAAGGACAGCGCATCCGCCTGGCGACCCAGATCGGCTCGCGGCTGCGCGGCGTTCTCTACGTGCTCGATGAGCCTTCCATCGGCCTGCATCACCGGGACAACGCGCGGCTGCTGGAAACTCTGGAAAATTTGCGCGATCTGGGAAACACCGTTCTGGTGGTGGAACACGACCAGGACACCATCTGGCGGGCC